>NZ_JBWKCY010000003.1:0-519738 GCF_056436245.1 Streptomyces sp. NPDC043812 | reverse complement strand
GCAGCCACGACTACGTGCGCTCGGGCACCACCACCCTCTTCGCCGCCCTGGACACGGCGACCGGCAAGGTCATCGGCTCGCTCCATCGCCGGCACCGCGCGGTGGAGTTCAGGAAGTTCCTGATCAAGCTCGACCGCGAGGTCCCGGCCGATCTCGACATCCACCTCATCCTGGACAACTACATCACCCACAAAGTGCCCGTCATCAAGAAGTGGCTGGCGGCCCATCCCCGGTTCCACCTGCACTTCACACCGACCGGGTCCTCGTGGCTGAACCTGGTGGAGCGGTGGTTCGCCGAGCTGACACAGAAGAAGCTTCGCCGCGGTGTCCACCGTTCCGTCCAGGCACTCGAACGGGACATCCGTACCTGGCTCGCGGACTGGAACGACCAGCCACGGCCCTTCGTCTGGACGAAGACCGCCGACGAGATCCTCGACAAAGTCGCCACCTACTGCCGACGAACCTCCGACTCAGGTCACTAGGTCCTGTCCGGGCGATCTTTCTCGGGCCCGCGACGCCGGCTACGGCACTCCCCCAGCCTTCGGCCGGTGGGGGTCCCCCCCGGCGGAGACAGGGGGAGTACCCCCACGCTGTGTTGTCGGATCGCCCGAGTACATCCAGTACGAGGACGATCTCCCCCAGCCTGGCGGCCGGGTGGTGCCCCCACCGCCTTGCGATGCGTCCCCTCGGCCCTGGCGGGCCGGGGGAGGCCCCATGCATCCGACGCCGCGGGCTGATCCTCGAAGATCGCCCGGACAGGACCTAGAGGACCGGCATCGCGACCAGTGACCCCTTGTGCAGCAGGAAGGCGCGGTTGCCGTCGGAAGCCGCCTGCCAAGGACCCTCGGAGTCCGGCTCGTAGGTCCAGACGCATTCGAGATCGGCCGTCTCCGACAAGGCGTCGCTGAACGCGGAGACGCCCGACGACGTGCCGCCCTCGACGATCCACAGGGTGTTCGCCTCGCGGACGGGCTGTTCGCGGGACGGGGCGCTGCTGTCCGTCGAAGCGGTGTCACTGGTGGTGCCGGACCCCTTGAACACGCGGCGGACGCGTCCGTCGTCTATTGCGGCGATGTGGTTCTTGTCGACGACGGGCGAACCCCAGCCGTCCAGGGTGGGGTCCAGCGAATCCGAATCCGTGGACCAGATCTCCGTACCGGACTTCAGGTCCAGTGCGGTGAGCTTCTTTCCGCCCAGGTAGACGATTCCCTTGTCGATGGCCGGCCGGAGTGCCGTCGCGGCCTGTCCGCCGAGCATCCAGGCATCGTCGCCGTTCCCGGCACTGAGGCCGAAGCAGTCCCCGTCCCCGGTGCACACGACCAGGCGGCCCGCTGCCGCCACCGCCACGGCCGAAGGATCGACGGTGAACTCCCGTGGGGGCAGCACCGTCCAGCGGACCTTGCGGCCGTTCGTGTCGATCGCCGTCAGCTGGTTGTCCTTGGTCACCGCGTACACGGTCGCGTCGTCCGGCGCGGCGGCGATCAGCTTCGCCACGCCCGCCGCCACACTCCACCGCCGCTCGCTGGTGGACGCGTCGAAGGCCAGCACCTTGCCGTCCGCGTCGGCCGCGAGGCAGATCCCGTCCTTGAGCCGCAGGAGCCCCGCGGCCGGTGACACTCCCGGCAGGGTCCACTTCTGCCTGCCGTCGGTGACGGTGTGCGCCGCAAGTCCCCCCGACGGCGAAGCGAACATGACGACATCCCGCATCGCCAGCAGCGGGGAGGCGTGGGGAGAGGCGACCTTCAACGGCCCCCACAGCGGCTCCGGTGGCGTATCGCGCACGTAGTCGGCGGACGGCATCAGCTCGGCCGGCGGAGCGTCCTCGGCCGCCGGCAGACCGGGCCCTCTCGTCAACCACCAGGCGGTGCCTCCTCCGCCCAGCGCCAGCAGCGTGCCACCGGCGGCGAAGGACGTGAGGAAACGCCGCCGGGACGTCCTCCCTGTGTCCACGGAGGTCCCGGCCTGGGTGGTGAACTGGTGCGACCTGGTCTCGTACTCCTTGATCTCCGTGGCGAGAACGCCCCGCTTCCACATCCGGTCGGCACCGCGAGGCGGCACGAACGCCTCGACGACAGCGGCGGGCGCGGGCCGATGCGCGGGGTCCTTCGCCAGGCACGGTCCGATGAGCGACCGGAGGGCCTGGGGTACGGAGCCGAGGTCCGGGCTTCCGTGCACCACTTCGTACTGGACCGCCGCGACATGCGCTCCCGTGTAGGCCTGCCGCCCGCCCGCTGCGTACGCCAGGACGGCGCCGAGGGAGAAGACATCGGCCGACGGTCCGACCCGCTGCCCGAGGATCTGCTCCGGCGCGCCGTATCCGGGAGTGGCCGGCACCTGGCCTGTGGTCGTGAGGGTGAGGCCGTGTTCGGGACGTGCGATGCCGAAGTCGATGATGCGGGGGCCGTCGGAGGTCAGCACGATGTTGGACGGCTTCAGATCGCGGTGGACCAGGCCCGCCTGGTGGATGTCGCGCAGCGTCGAGGCCAGTGATGAGGCCAGGACCCGCGTACCGGCGTCGTCCAGGGGGCCGTGGGCGGTGACTGCCTGATCCAGCGTCGGCCCGGCCAGGAACTCCGTGGCGATCCAGGGACGGCCGCCCTCGGTCTCCGCGCCGAGAACGCGTGCGACACCGCTGCTGGTGACGGCCTGCGCCGTATGGGCTTCCCTGATGAACCGCTGGGTGAGGTGCTGGTCGTGCGCGAGTTCCGGCCGCAGCACCTTCACGGCTGCGGGGCGGCCGGCGCTGTCGTAGCCGAAGTACACCTTTCCCATGCCACCCTCCCCGAGTACGCCCGCGAGGCGGTACGGACCCAGCCGGATCGGGTCGCCGAAGCTGAGAGGGAGCATGGCGTGGGTCGGCCTTTCGTGACGGTGGGGGGAGGCCTACGAGGACGAGGACGCGGCGGATTCGTCCAGAGGCAGCGCGGCCATGGTGTCCTCTCCGCAGCCGATGAGCCGGCCGGCTGCGGTCATTGCGCTGAATCTGTCGAGGCTCTCCTCATGGAGCCAGGCCGATCGGTGCGTGGTGAGGTCGATCGCGCGGAGTCCCGCCGCGCTGTGCTTGTACACGAAACGCTTTCCCACGGTGGGCGCGACCTTGAGCTCGTGCCCGGACCGGACGGGATTCCTCTCCCGCCACAGGAGCTTGCCGGTCCTGGCGTCGACTGCGGCCAGTGCGTGGGCTCCGGTGCCCTCCACCGCGTAGATCACCGCGTCCCGCAATGCCGGGGGACCGTACGAAGTGACCTTCCCGCCGCGGTACTTCCAGACTTCCTTGCCGTCGCTCAGGCGCCGTGCAGACAGCGTGTCGGATGCGACGTAGAGGTTCTCCGGGTCCACGGCCATGGGGCTCCGTGCGGCGTCGTCGGCGCCGAGGGGAAGGGCGTCCCGCCATACGACGCCGCCCGAACTCCTGTCGCACACGAGCACGTCGACGCCGCCGGAGTCGGTGCGGAAGTAGAGCACCAGGTACGGGCCGGATGCGCGGGCGCCTGTCACCCACGGGTAGTCCTCGGGGGCCCGTTCGTCCAGGACCAGCTCAGTGCGCTTCCTGCCGTCGGACAGGGAGAACGAGGCGATCAGCCAACCCCGGTCCGGGTCCGTGGTGTCCGACGTGTCGGTCCCCTTCGCGGGTGCCGGGGCGGTGAGCAGCCAGGCGGTGCCGTCGCTGACGTCGAGAAGCTGGTTCCCCACCAGCTTGCCGTTGTAGGCCTTCGTGTCGACCAGGGGATCCAGGACAGCGCCGTCGTCGAGGTCGATCTGCACGATGCGCAGTCCCTCCGTCGGAGACAGCGAGTAGTCGACCGCGTAGAGGTTCTTTCCGTCCGTGGCCACGTCCCAGGGGCTCACCACCGGGTTCGCGGACCACAGAGTCCGGCCGGTCGCCGGTTCGAGCGCGGTCACGCCTGCCTCGGTGGTCACGACGATCCGGTCCCCGACCAGCATCGGCCGGCCCAGGTCGGCAGGTGCCGCTGTCGCGATGCTCCGCTGCCAGAGAGCGTTCGGCGCCTTGTCCGCGGCGGGTACCTGCGACGACCCGTCGCCCTGTCCGCTGCGCCACGCCCACAGTCCGGCGCCCGCGCCGCCCAGGCCAAGGAGAGAACCACCGCCCAGGGCAAGGACCTTGCGGCGGCTCATCGCCTGTTTGCTCGTGGTGGCCACGGTCTCCGCCACCGCATGGCCCGCCGGTGCCGGGAGGCGGTACGGCTCGTACTGCCAGACCTCGGAGCTCCGCCGGGCGATGTCGGCCAGCAGCGCGTCCGGCAGGTGGTCCGCGAACTGCCCACGTCCGTCGTGCAGTTGCGCGGCCAGCTCCCCGGTCGTCGGACGCTCGGCCGGGTCCTTGGACAGGCAGCGCGTCAGGATCGGGGTCAGTTCCGCGGGGACGCCCGTCAGGTCCGCGTCGGCGTAGCGGACGCGGTAGACGAGGTCCGCGGCCTGGCCCGTGCCGAAGGGGCCGTGGCCCGTTGCCGCGTAGGTGAGCACGCCCGCGAGGGCGAAGACGTCGCCGGCCGGGGGGTGTTCCTGGCCGGTGGCCTGTTCGGGGGACATGAACGCGGGGGTGCCCGCCGCCGCGCCGGTGCGGGTGAGGCGGTCGTCGCCGGCCGCGCGTGCGATACCGAAGTCGATGATCTTGGGGCCGTACGCCGTGATCATGACGTTGGACGGCTTGAGGTCGCGGTGGACGACGTCCGAGGCGTGCAACTGCGCCAGCGCTCCGGCGAGGGCAGCGCCCAGGGCGCGTACGGATGTCACGGGGAGCGGGCCCGACAGCTCGACGGCGTCGTCGAGGGGCGGGCCGAGGACGTACTCGGTGGCGAGCCAGGGCGTTTCGGCCAGCGGGTCGGCGTCCACGACCGTGGCCCCGTGATGGCCGCCGATGATGCGGGCTGCGTCCGTCTCCAGGTGGAAACGGGTGCGGGCAGCGGGGTCGGTGGCGATGCCCGCGTGCATGGTCTTCAGCGCCACGGTACGGCCACCTGCGGACCGGGCGAGGTACACCGTGCCCATGCCGCCGTGACCGAGCCGGGCGAGCAGGCGGTGTCCGCCGATCCCGGCCGGGTCGTCGTGGGTGAGGGGGGACAGCATCGTCAGGTCCTGCTGGGCTCGGGGACGCGGACCTCCGCGGCGAGGAGCTCCGCCGACTGGCGGGCGAGGGCGGCGACCACGCGGCCGGGCAGCCAGCCGGATGACAGCAGGGAGGCCGACGAGTCCAGCACCGTTGCCGTGGGGGCCGAGGAGGCGGGCGGGAGGTCGAGCATCAGCTCGGCCGCCGTCGGGCGCGCGGCGGCGTCCCGGGTCAGGCAGCGCGCGATCAACGGGCGCAGGGACTCAGGGAGTTCGGAGCGGTCCGGCACCGTATGGCCCGTGGCTGCGTACGCGAGGACCGCGCCGAGTCCGTGGATGTCGCCCGGCGGGCGGGGCCGTCCGCCGGCCGCCTGTTCCGGTGCGAGGCTGCCGGGCTCCAGCCCGGGCCGGCCGGTGCGGGCCTCGCCGTCGGGCGCCGCGGCCCGGGCCGCACCGAAGCACGTCAGACGCGGGCCGTTCCAGGCCAGCAGTACCGCGGTGGGGGAGAGGCCGGCGTGCGTGATGCCGATGGCGTGTGCGCCCGCGAGCGTCTCGGCGAGTGCCGTACCGATGGCTCGTACCGTGTGCTCCGGCAGCGGGCCGCCGTGTACGGCGAGGGCGACGGGGAGCGGCAGCACGGGCAGGTAGGGCGAGGCGTACCAGGGCGCTTCGGGGGTGGGAGAGACCTCGGTGACGGGTAGGACCGAAGGCCCCATCAGCCGCCGGGCGGCATCCGCCTCGACGAGGAAGCGGGCGGGGTCGGCCCCGTCGAGCGGAGTGCTGATCAGCACCGTCCGGTCGCCGTCCGCGCTGCGCGCGACGAATCGCCGCTCGGGTACGGCGGGTGAGCCGGGGCCGGCCGGAGGGTCGAGCCGCGTGATGAGGTGGTACGGGCCGATGCGTCGCGGTCCGTCCGGGCGCGGCCGTTGTGTGCGAGCTCGTTCCATCTGCGAATCCCCCTGGGCCTGGCAACAGCTACAGGAGCCTACCGGCGGGGCCGGGAGCGCTGCGGAGTGGTCCCGGGAGCGACGCGATTGTGATCTCGGCATCGGGATGCTGTTCCTCGTGCCGCTCCTCGGTGCCGCCGCCGGGGACCTCGCTCGGCCACGAGGAGGAGCAGCTCAAGGAGATGGGCGTGCGGCACGCGGCCCGGCCGCACGAGCAGGGAACGGGGAACGGGCGGTGCCGCCCCTGCAAGAGGGTGGCACCGCCCGTTCCCGCGCCTGCGCAGAGACCGTGACCGGATTCGAACCGGTGTAACTCGAGTTGCAGTCGAGCCCCTGAACCACTCGGGCACACGGTCGTGATGTCCAACTCCTCGACCGTAGGCGGCGTCGGTGCCCTGCTCAAGCGATCCGCCCGGGCTGCAACGCGACTGCCATACGCCGTTCATGGTCGTAGGACGATGGGACCAGCCGGGTCCCGCCGAACGACAGGGCTCACACGGCGCCATGCCCCTTACTCTGGGGCCATGACCGCCCCGGACCCGCGTGACACCGACGTCACGCAGCCGCCCGCCGACACGGCGCCCCGCGAATTCCTCGCCCCCGACGAACCGGACCACGGAGTCCTGGGCGCCGCCCACCGGACGCTCAGCGTCGGCGTCGTCTCCGTCGTGTTCCTCGTCGCCTTCGAGGCGACCGCCGTCGGTACGGCGATGCCCGTGGCGGCGCGGGAGCTGCACGGCATCCCGCTCTACGCGTTCGCCTTCTCCGCCTACTTCACCACCAGCCTCTTCGGCATGGTCGTCGCCGGACAGTGGGCCGACCGCCGCGGACCGCTCGGGGCGCTCGCCGGCGGGATGAGCGCGTGGGCCGCGGGGCTGCTGCTGTCGGGAACCGCGGGCGCCATGTGGGTGTTCGTCGTCGGACGCGCCGTCCAGGGCCTGGGCGGCGGTCTCGTCATCGTCGCGCTGTATGTCGTCGTCAGCCGCGCCTATCCGCCCAGACTCCAGCCCGCGATCATGGCAGCCTTCGCGGCGAGCTGGGTGATTCCGTCGGTGATCGGCCCGCTCGCCTCCGGCACGGTCACCGAGCAGCTCGGCTGGCGCTGGGTCTTCCTCGGCATACCCGCGCTCGTCGTCGTACCGCTCGCCCTCGCGCTGCCCGCGATCCGGCTCCGGGCCTCGGGGCCCGCCGACCCCGCCGCGCCCGTGCCGCCTTTCGACCGGCGGCGGATCCGGCTGGCGCTCGGGATCTCGCTCGGTGCCGGGCTGCTCCAGTACGCGGGTCAGGATCTGCGCTGGCTCTCGCTGCTGCCCGCCGCAGCGGGCGCCGCACTGCTCGTGCCGTCCGTGCTCGGCCTCCTGCCGAAGGGCACCTACCGTGCAGCCCGCGGACTGCCGTCCGTCGTCCTGCTGCGCGGGGTGGCCGCCGGATCCTTCATCGCCGCCGAGTCGTTCGTCCCGCTGATGCTCGTCACCCAACGCGGACTGTCCCCGACGATGGCCGGTCTCTCGCTCGCCGTCGGCGGCGCGACCTGGGCGCTGGGGTCGTACGTGCAGTCCCGGCCGCGCGCGGAGGCGTACCGCGAGCCGCTGGTCGTCCTCGGCATGCTGCTCGTCGCCGCGGCGATCCTGACCGCGCCGAGTGTGCTCATCGAGTCGGTACCGGTGTGGATCGTCGGCGTGGCGTGGGGATTCGGCTGCTTCGGCATGGGGCTCGTGATCGGGTCGACGAGCGTGCTGCTGCTCACCCTGTCGGCTCCGGCGGAGGCGGGCGCGAACTCGGCGTCGCTGCAGATCTCGGACGCCCTGTCCAACGTGGTCCTGCTGGCGGCCGGTGGCGCGGCGTTCGCGGCGCTGGGCGGTGGCGCGGTGGGCGCGGGCCACGCGGTGGCGGACGCGTCCGGCTCCCATCCGGCGGCATTCGCCGCGGTGTTCCTGCCGATGGCGGGGGTGGCGCTGATAGGAGCGTGGGTCGCGACGAGGCTGCGGGCGGCTCCGTCGTCTGTGAGCTGAGTCGCACCTTGCGGGGACGCGCCGTCCGTTCGCCCGGACCCCGGGCGGCCCCCCGGTAGGGTGGCCCGGTTGTCGTATCTGACGACCCCCGACCGCGCCCGACGAGAGCCACTGAACCGGAGACCGTGACTACTACCGCCTCCCACCACCTCTCACCCGCCTTCCCCGGCCGTGCCCCCTGGGGTACGGCCAACAAGCTGCGTGCCTGGCAGCAGGGCGCGATGGAGAGGTACGTCCAGGAACAGCCGCGCGACTTCCTCGCGGTCGCCACTCCCGGGGCAGGCAAGACGACGTTCGCGCTCACGCTCGCCTCCTGGCTGCTGCACCACCATGTCGTGCAGCAGGTGACGGTCGTCGCGCCGACCGAGCATCTGAAGAAGCAGTGGGCGGCAGCGGCGGCGCGGATAGGGATCAAGCTGGACCCGGAGTACAGCGCCGGTCCGCTGAGCAAGGAGTACCACGGCGTCGCGGTCACCTACGCGGGTGTCGGCGTACGGCCGATGCTGCACCGCAACCGCTGCGAGCAGCGCAAGACCCTCGTCATCCTCGACGAGATCCACCACGCCGGTGACTCCAAGTCCTGGGGCGAGGCGTGCCTGGAGGCGTTCGAGCCGGCGACCCGGCGACTCGCGCTGACCGGTACACCGTTCCGTTCGGACACCAACCCGATCCCCTTCGTCGCCTACGAAGAGGGCAACGACGGCATCCGCCGGTCGGCCGCCGACTACACGTACGGCTACGGCAACGCGCTCGGCGACGGCGTCGTCCGCCCGGTGATCTTCCTCTCCTACAGCGGCAACATGCGCTGGCGCACCAAGGCGGGCGACGAGATCGCGGCCCGGCTCGGCGAGCCGATGACCAAGGACGCGATCTCGCAGGCGTGGCGCACCGCGCTCGACCCGCGCGGCGACTGGATGCCGAACGTGCTGCGCGCCGCCGACCAGCGGCTCACCGAGGTACGAAAGGGCATCCCGGACGCGGGCGGCCTCGTCATCGCCTCCGACCAGGACTCGGCCCGTGCGTACGCCAAGCTGATCCGCGAGATCACCGGCACCAAGGCCACCGTCGTGCTCTCCGACGAGGCCGCGGCCTCGAAGCGGATCGAGGAGTTCAGCGAGGACGGCTCCCGCTGGATGGTCGCCGTCCGCATGGTGTCGGAAGGCGTCGACGTGCCGCGCCTCGCGGTCGGCGTGTACGCGACGACGATCTCGACGCCGCTGTTCTTCGCCCAGGCCGTGGGCCGTTTCGTCCGGTCCCGCCGCCGCGGTGAGACGGCCTCGGTCTTCCTGCCCACCATCCCCAACCTTCTGGGCTTCGCATCCGAGATGGAGGTCGAGCGCGACCACGTGCTCGACAAGCCGAAGAAGGACGGCGAGGAGGACCCGTACGCCGAGTCCGAGAAGGAGATGGCGGAGGCCGAGAAGGAACAGGACGAGGACACCGGCGAACAGGACATGCTGCCCTTCGAGGCACTGGAGTCCGACGCCGTCTTCGACCGGGTCCTGTACGACGGCGCCGAGTTCGGGATGCAGGCGCACCCGGGCAGTGAGGAGGAGCAGGACTACCTCGGCATTCCGGGGCTGCTCGAACCGGACCAGGTGCAGCTGCTGCTCCAGAAGCGGCAGGCACGGCAGATCGCGCACAGCCGCAAGAAGCCCGACGAGGAGGCCGACCTCCTGGAGCTGCCGGCCGAGCGGCGGCCGGTGGTCTCCCACAAGGAACTGCTGGAGCTGCGCAAACAGCTGAACACCATGGTCGGCGCGTACGTACACCAGAGCGGCAAGCCGCACGGTGTCATCCACACCGAGCTGCGCAGGGTCTGCGGCGGGCCGCCGAGCGCGGAGGCGACGGCGGGCCAGATCCGTGAGCGGATCAAGAAGGTCCAGGAGTGGGCCACGCGGATGCGGTGACGCGCCGCGTGCGCCCGACACAACTCCCGAACAGGGACCAATGACCCGTTGCCGTCGGCTGATCGCCCGGATTCTGGACGAGGCCTTCCGCTGAGCGGAGCCGCTCGCTACTGTCCCCGCAATGCAAACGCCCCGTGGCAGCGCCGCCGCGGAGCGCAGTCGGTGTGCCATGGCCTGCCGGCGGCCTCTGGGTGCGTCGCCGATGGGACCGGTGTCGATCCGTCGGAGGACTGCCGTCACTCACTCCGAAGGAGAGGGCGTCGTGACCGCGGAAACCTCCCAGACGCTCGACCGGGGACTACGTGTCCTCAAGCTGCTCGCCGATACCGACCACGGGCTGACCGTCACCGAGTTGTCCAACAAACTCGGCGTCAACCGCACCGTCGTCTACCGCCTGCTCGCCACCCTCGAGCAGCACGCACTCGTCCGACGTGATCTCGGCGGCCGCGCCAGGGTCGGCCTCGGCGTGCTGCGCCTCGGCCGACAGGTGCATCCGCTGGTGCGCGAGGCAGCGATGCCGGCGCTGCGCTCACTCGCCGAGGACATAGGCGCGACCGCGCATCTCACCCTGGTCGACGGTGCGGAGGCCCTCGCGGTCGCCGTCGTCGAACCGACCTGGACGGACTACCACGTCGCCTACCGCGCCGGGTTCCGGCACCCGCTGGACCGGGGAGCGGCCGGCAAGGCCATCCTCGCCGCGCGCCAGTCGGGGCTCGTCGAGCCCGGCTACACGCTCACCCACGGCGAACTGGAGGCGGGCGCGTGCGGCGCGGCCGCGGCGCTGGTCGGCGTGACCGGGATAGAGGGCAGTGTGGGCGTGGTGATGCTGGCGGACGCCGTACCGGAGCGGGTCGGCCCGCGCGTGGTCGACGCGGCCCGAGAGGTGGCGGACGCGCTGCGGTAGCCGTGGGCCGGGTTCACGCTGAGGTGCGTGGCCGGGCCCGTGGGCGTGGCCCGGGCCGGGTACCCCCTCCGGAGGCCCCGGCCCCCGCACCCACCACCAGCCCCCCGGCCCGGGGCCCGGGGCGCAGCGCCCCCGGCGCATACGGCGCGCAGCGCCCACCACGGGCACGGATACATTGGCACCGTGCTCTCCAGTCTCACGCGCCCCCGTGCCCTCGCCGTCTGCGCCCTGCCCGTCGTCGCGCTGTTCGCCGTTGCCGGATTCGCGCCGCTGCCGTATGTCGTGGCCCAGCCCGGAATGACCGCGGACGTGCTCGGAAAGGACCAGGGGCGGCAGATCATCACCGTCACCGGTGCGCCGACCCGCCCCACCGAGGGCGCGCTGCGCATGACGACGATCGTGGCGACCGGGCCGACCGCCGACGTCGATCTCGGGGACGTGGTCGACGGATGGTTCCGCACGGACCGGGCGGTCCTTCCGAAGGACGCCGTCTACCCGGCGGGCAAGTCGGAGAAGGAGATCGAGAAGCACAACGTCCAGGACATGGAGGAGTCGCAGGACGTCGCCACTCGCGCGGCCCTCGCCTACCTGGACGAGGACCCGGCGAAGGTCAAGGTCACCCTGCACCTCGCCGACGTCGGCGGGCCCAGCGCGGGGCTGCTGTTCTCGCTCGGCATCATCGACAAGCTCGACGGGAACGGCGCCGGCGGCGACCTCACGGGCGGCCGCAGCATCGCGGGTACGGGCACGATCGGCGCCGACGGCAAGGTCGGCCCGGTCGGCGGGGTCTCGCTGAAGACGCAGGCCGCCAAGCGCGACGGCGCGACCGTCTTCCTGGTGCCCAAGGACGAATGCGCCGACGCACAGGCCGAACTCCCATCCGGGATGCGGCTGATCCCCGTCACGACGCTGGACGGCGCGGTGGACTCGCTGCGGGCGCTGGACCGGGGCGCAAAGGTCCCGAGCTGCTGACCTCGCAGGGGCCCGCCCGGTCCGTACCGTCCGCTGCCGCCGGCTCCGTGCCGAGGCCGCGCCAGGACGGGAACACCGCCGGTGCCAGGGTCGCCAGGAAGTACAGCCCGCCCACGGTCAGCATCGCCGTTACCAGGCCCGCCCGCTCGATCAGCTGACCCGCCGCGAGACCTCCCAGTGGCGTGGTCATCAGCACGCCGGCCGTCGTGGCGCCGGCGACCCGGCTGCGGAGGCGGTCGGGAATGCGCTCGAAGAGCACGGTCGTCAGGATCGGGTTGAGCATTCCCGCGCCCAGACCGCCCACCGCCATCGTCACGGCCAGCGGCGCCGTCCCGTCCGCGAGGGCGGCCACGGCGAAGCTCGGCATCCCGCACAGCATGAACGAGACCGTGAACAGCGCGCGCCGCGGGAACCGGTGCCCGATCGCGGCGTAGAGCAGCGCGCCGAGCAGTGCGCAGCCGCCGAAGACGGCGACGAGCAGCCCCAGGTCGCGTGCGCCACCCAGGTCCTCCCGGGCGTGCACCGGGAGGAGTACCGAACCCCAGCTCTGGTCGAGCCCGTTGGTCAGCATGACCATCAGGACCACGCCGAGCAGCAGTCTGTCGCGCAGCACGAAGGCGTACCCCTCGCGCAGTTCGCTCCGGTAGGCCGCGAACGAGACCGGTTACCCGTCGCGCCTCGGCTCGGCCGCGTTCAGCCCTCGTACCCCGACGAGGATCAGCAGTGACGTGCAGAAGGTCACCGCGTCGACGAGCAGGACCGCCTCCGCGCCGATCACGGCGATGAGTACGCCGGCCAGGGCCGCCCCGGTCATCCGCGCTCCCCGCGACACCGCGTCCAGCAGGCTCGCCGCGCGCGACAGGCTGGTGCCGGCCTGCGCGGCCAGGTCGGGCACGAGGACGCTGCGGGAGGTCTCGCCGGGCGCGTGGAACAGGCCCGTGACGGCCATCAGCGCACACAGCATCCAGAACCGCAGCACCCCCGCGTGGTGGAGCAGCGGGATCGCGGCGAGAGCCACGGCGCAGATCAGGTCGGTGGCCATGCTGACGCGACGGCGGCCGATCCGGTCGATGACCGGGCCGCCGATGATCGCCGAGACGACCACCGGCAGGGTCGCGCAGAAGGCGACCAGTCCGGCCTTGCCGGGACTTCCGGTGGTTTCCAGTGCGAACCACGGGACGCCGATCAGGGTGAGTGAATTACCGCTGATGGAAACGGCGTTGGCGGCCAGGACCGCTGCCGGTGGGCCTCGTCGGCGTTCGTCGCCGAGGGGACTTCCCGGGCTCGCCGTGGCGGGTGGCTTCCGCCGGGTCATGCCGGGCGGGCGGAGCGGCTTACGGGCTGGTGCAGGAGTCGCAGACCCAGCCGGTCTGCAAGGCTGCTCAGCCTGCCGGGTCCTCCGCCGCCTGCTCCACGAGCGGGATGATCCGCAGCGGCACCGGGTTCTCCATCACGATCGCCGTCGACGCCCGCACGATGCCCTCGAAGCCGACGACCCGGTCGATCACGCGCTGCAGGTCCGCGTTGGAGCGGGCCACCAGCCGGCACAGCATGTCGCCGTGTCCCGTCGTCGTGTGCAGTTCCAGCACCTCGGGGACGGTCGCCAGATGTGCCCGTACGTCGGCGCCCTGGCCCTGCTTGATCTCCAGCGTCGCGAAGGCCGTCACCGGATAGCCGAGCGCCGCCGGGTCGACGTCGGGGCCGAAGCCGCGGAT
Source organism: Streptomyces sp. NPDC043812 (assembly GCF_056436245.1). Taxonomy (NCBI): domain Bacteria; kingdom Bacillati; phylum Actinomycetota; class Actinomycetes; order Kitasatosporales; family Streptomycetaceae; genus Streptomyces; species Streptomyces sp. NPDC043812. The sequence continues at coordinate 506,211 of NZ_JBWKCY010000003.1, read as the reverse complement.
CACGCCGTTCGTCTGCAGCCGGTCCATGCGCGCCTGTACCGTCCCGCGCGCCACCCCGAGCCGGCGCGACGCCTCCAGGACGCCGATCCTCGGCTCGCGTGCCAGCAGCACGATGAGCCGGCCGTCCAGATGATCGATCGCCATGGCTTCTCCCCGATGGTCATCCTGTACACAACGCCTGACGATTCTGCTCTTTCGCTGTGCATATTGACCAGTCGATAAGAGAACTATTGCGCACCTTGCGGAGCGGAGGGAGCCTGCTGCCATGACTGAGACCACGCATCACACCCCGGACACCGCGCGCAAGGCCGACCCCTTCCCGGTCAAGGGAATGGACGCGGTCGTCTTCGCCGTCGGCAACGCCAAGCAGGCCGCGCACTACTACTCCACGGCCTTCGGCATGAAGCTCGTCGCCTACTCCGGACCGGAGAACGGCAGCCGTGAGACGGCGAGTTACGTCCTCACCAACGGCGCGGCCCGCTTCGTCCTCACCTCCGTGATCAAGGCGTCCACCGACTGGGGCCACTTCCTCGCCGACCACGTGGCCGCCCACGGCGACGGCGTCGTCGACCTCGCCATCGAGGTGCCGGACGCCCGCGCGGCCTACGCGTACGCCGTCGAGCACGGCGCCACGGGCATCACCGAGCCGTACGACGTGAAGGACGAACACGGCACCGTCGTGCTCGCCGCCATCGCCACGTACGGCAAGACCCGCCACACCCTCGTCGAGCGCAGCGGCTACGACGGCCCGTACCTGCCCGGCTTCGTCGCCGTCGAACCGATGGTCGAGCCGCCTGCCAAGCGCACCTTCCAGGCCATCGACCACTGCGTGGGCAACGTCGAGCTCGGGAAGATGAACGAGTGGGTGGCCTTCTACAACAAGGTCATGGGCTTCACCAACATGAAGGAGTTCGTGGGCGACGACATCGCCACCGAGTACTCCGCGCTCATGTCCAAGGTCGTCGCCGACGGCACGCTCAAGGTGAAGTTCCCGATCAACGAGCCGGCGATCGCGAAGAAGAAGTCGCAGATCGACGAGTACCTGGAGTTCTACGGCGGCGCCGGCGTCCAGCACATCGCGCTCGCCACGAACGACATCGTCGCCACCGTCCGTTCCATGCGGGCCGCCGGCGTGCAGTTCCTCGACACCCCCGACTCGTACTACGACACCCTCGGCGAATGGGCGGGCGAGACTCGGGTGCCGGTCGAGACGCTGCGCGAACTGAAGATCCTGGTCGACCGCGACGAGGACGGCTACCTGCTGCAGATCTTCACCAAGCCGGTCCAGGACCGCCCCACCGTCTTCTTCGAGATGATCGAGCGGCACGGTTCGATGGGCTTCGGCAAGGGCAACTTCAAGGCGCTCTTCGAGGCGATCGAGCGCGAGCAGGAGAAGCGCGGAAACCTGTAGCGGCTGTCCTTCCCGCACCCGCGGCCCCACGGTTCTGACCCGTGGGGCCGCGGACCTGCTTACGATCGTCGGCGTGTGCGCAGACGTCATGGTCGCCGAGGACGACGAGAAGCAGGCCGAGCTGATACGCCGGTACCTGGAGCGGGAAGGCCACGCCGTCACCCTCGTGCGGGACGGCAGAGCGGCCCTCGACGCGGTCCGGGGACGCGAACCCGACCTGCTCGTCCTCGATGTGATGATGCCCCGGGCCGACGGCCTCGACGTGCTGCGCGTGCTGCGGGCCGAAGCCCGCGAGCTGCCCGTGCTGATGCTGACCGCACGCAGCACCGAGGACGATCTGCTCCTCGGACTCGACCTCGGCGCCGACGACTACATGACCAAGCCGTACAGCCCGCGGGAGTTGATGGCGCGGGTACGCACCCTGCTGCGCCGCACGCGCCGCCCGGCCACCGCCGGCCGGCCCTCGTCCGCCCTTGCCGTCGGCGCGCTGCTCGTCGACCCCGACCGGCACGCGGTGACCGTCCACGGAGAGCCGGTGGAATGCACACCCGGCGAGTTCCGCATCCTCGCGACGATGGCCGCCGAACCGGACCGCGTCTTCACCCGGCAACTGCTCCTCGCCGAACTCCACGGCTACGACCGGTACATCAGCGACCGCACGGTCGACGTGCACATCATGAACCTCCGCAAGAAGATCGAACACGCCCCCCACCGTCCGGCCCGGCTGCTCACCGTCTTCGGCGTCGGTTACAAACTGACCGACCCCGACAAGAGCCGGTCCGTGCCTCCCGGTAGCCCGCCGGGCAGGCGGCGGCTGCCGCTCCGCAAGAGCCTGCTGGGCCGCCTCCTCGCCGTCTCCGCACTGGTCGCCGTCTGCTCGGTCGCGGCCACCGCCTGGCTCGCCGTGCAGACCACCTCCGGCGCCATCAAGCAGGAGCAGGGCCAGAACCTCGCCGACGACGCACGGATCTACGACACCCTCCTCGGCTACGCGGCGACCCACCCGCGCTGGGACGGAGTGGAGGCGACCGTACGCGATCTGGCGCAGCGCACCGGGCGGCGCATCGCCCTGACCACGCAACTGCGCACCCCCGTCGCCGACTCGGCAGCCGGGGACCAGGTGCCGGCGCTCCCGCCGCGGGCTTCGGCGGTCGTCGACCCGCTGTCCACGGACACGGCCCTGGCACCGGTGGCCGGCGGCTCCGGGCCCACTGCCGACCGCATCGACCCGCGGGCCGTCGGCCCCTTCCGTCTGCCGACCGCCGAACGCACGCGGCTCCGCGACACCGCCCAGCGGGCAGTCGACTGTCTGCGCGAGTCCGGCGTCGCGTCCGACATCGTCGACACACCCAGCGGACGCCCGCGCATCGAAACCGTGGGCAACGACCCCGAGCGCGTGCAGGACACCCGCTGCCCGACCGGCCGGCTGGAGTCGCCGACCACGACCGAGACCGAGGCGCTCGCCGCGCTGGACAAGCTGGCCAACGCCTGCCTGGAGCGGCAGGGCCGCGCTTCCGTCCAGCTGAACCTGGATCTGTCCTGGCGCGCGGCTCCCGCGCCGACCGTGCGCGGCGCGGGCGACGACGGAGACCGGGCCGTCGCGTCCTGCGTCGACTCCGCGCGGCGCGAACAGCTCGGCTCATACGTGGCCTCGCCCGCACTGCTGTTCATCGGCGACCCCGTCACCGGCAGCGTTCCCGGGTTCGACCTCTCCCCGGCGAACACCGCACGCATCGCGGGCGCCGCGGCGCTCGTGCTGGCGCTCACCGTCGGCGCCTCCGTGTTCGCAGCCACCCGGCTCGTCCGGCCGCTCCGGGCGCTCACCGACGCGGCGCAGCGGATGAAGGACGGCGATGCCCCCGCCGGTGTGCCGGTCACCGCGGACAACGAGATCGGCCGCCTCGCCGCCGCCTTCAACGACATGGCGGCACACCGGGCGCGGCTGGAGACCCAGCGCAAGGCGATGGTCAGCGATGTCGCACACGAACTGCGCACACCGCTGAGCAACATCCGGGGCTGGCTGGAGGCCGCCGAGGACGGACTCGCCGATCCGGACCCGGCGCTCGTCTCCTCGCTGCTCGAGGAGGCCGTGCAGCTGCAGCACATCATCGACGACCTGCAGGATCTTGCCCAGGCGGATGCGGGCGCACTGCGGCTGCGCCCCGAGTCCGTACGCCTGGCGGAACTCCTCGGCCAGGTCGCCGCCGCGCACCAGGGACCTGCCGACCGTGCGGGCGTCACGCTGACCGCCGAACACACCACGGTCCCCGAGCTGCCGGCCGACCCGGTACGGCTGCGGCAGGCCGTGGGGAACCTGGTCTCCAACGCCGTACGCCACACGCCGCCGGGCGGACAGGTCACCCTCCGGGCGTACGGCGACGACGACCGGGACCATGTCGTCATCGAGGTCGCGGACACCGGCAGCGGTATGCCCGCCGAGGTGCTGCCGTACGTGTTCGACCGCTTGTGGCGTGCGGAGAAGTCCCGCAGCCGCCGCACGGGAGGCAGCGGCCTGGGGCTTGCGATCGTCCGCAAACTGACGGAGGCCCACGGCGGCACGGTGGCCGTGACGAGCACCGAGGGCGAGGGCTCGGTCTTCTCCCTGCGGCTGCCCGCACGCGGCGACGCCGGACCGGGCGGCCGCCCTGATGCGATGACCACAGCGGTCTGACAGCTTCCTCACAACTTCACGCCAGCCTGTGGCCGACACCCGGTCGCCACCGGTCACCGGGTGCCCTCATCGGCCGAGCTGGAATGGAGCCACCCTGATGTCCCACCGTCTGTCCCTGCGCGTCCTCGCCGTCGCCGCCTTGACCGGGGCAGCGCTGCTGCCCGCCACGGTTGCCTTCGCCGACGACGACCCCGCGCCCTCCGAGCGCGTCACCGAGCGGTCGCCGTCCCCTGCCCCTGCCCCGGCCGACGGCTCGGACCGGCCCACCGCCGTGCCGCGCGGCGGTGTCGACGCCGGCGACAAGCCCACCCCCGCCCCGGCCACCGAGGAGGTCACCCGCCGGACCGGCACCGGTCCCGCGCCCCGCGGCGGTGTCGACGCCGGTGAACAGCCCGCCGGGTCCGACGTGGGCAGCACCACCGCTGTCGCCGGATCAGCCGCCGCCGTGGCCGTCCTCGCGGGCGCGGGCGCGGTCGTGGTGCGCCGTCGCTCGGCCGCCCACCGCAACGACTGACCCGCCCCACTCCTCGTGCGGCGCCGTCCGTACCACCGACACGGACGGCGCCGCCGTCGTAGCGCCACCCGCCCGGAGAGGCCCATGTCCCGCACGCACCACCGCACGGCCGCTCTTGTCGCAGCCGCCCTCCTCCTCGCCGGCTGTTCCGCCACGGCGGCGCAGCGCCCGGCCGGACAGTCCCCGCCCCCGGCCGCCGGGGCCACGTCCCCGGCCGCTCCCGCGCAGCAGCCGGAAGGCCCCGCCGAGCCCGTGCACGTCGCCATCCCTTCGATCGGCATCGCCAGTGCGCTCATGCGGCTCGGCCTCAACGACGACGGAACCGTCGAAGTCCCGCCCGCGGACAAGGGGATGACCGCCGGCTGGTACACCGGTGCCTCGGTCCCCGGCGAACCGGGCCCCGCCGTGATCATCGGCCACAACGACACCCGGTTCGGCAGGGCTGTCTTCCACGACCTCGGGAAGATCACCAAGGGTGCGGACATCTCCGTCCGCAACTCCCGGGGGAAGACCGCCCACTTCACGGTCACCGGCACCGAGAGGGTCAGCAAGAAGGCGTTCCCCACCGACCGGGTCTACGGCCCGACGGACACCCGCGCCCTCCGGCTGATCACCTGTGACGGGGTGTTCGACGCCGAGGGCCACCCGGTGGACAACCTCATCGTCTGGGCGGTCCGCAGCTGAGTCCGGGCCCGGCGCTCACTGTCCGCCGGGCCAAGCGGAGACGGTGGCGGGTGCCGACGGCAGCACCGTCTGCGCCCGGCCCAACCCCGGGGCCGCGGAGGCGGGCGGTGCGGCGCTCGGCGACGCCGTCGGTGAAGGAACAGGCACGGGTTGGTACGCGGGCGGACTCGGCGCTCCCGATGCCGCCGCGCCCGTTCCGGCAGTGCTGTCCGTTTCCGTCGCGCTGTCGGTTCCGGTCACGCTGTCCGTCCCCGCGGTGCTGCCCGAGTCCGAGGTGTCGCCCGTTCCGGTGTCGTCACTCTCGGACTGCTCTTCGTCGGGTCCGTCGCCGTCCATGTCCACCGGCCCGCCCGTCCTCGGCTCGCCCAGCGACTCGATGGCCTCGCGGGCCCGGGGGGCGAGCAGCGGTGAGAACTCCGGATGGGTCTGCAGCGCCTCGCCGATGTGCCGGCGCGCCGCTCCGTAGTCACCGAGCTCCCGCTCGATCTGCCCCAGGTGGTACGAGAACAGGGCGCTGCGCAGCCCCTTGCCCGTGGCCCGCCTCGCGAACGGCAGCGCCTCCTCGGCCCGGCCCGCCCGGTACAGCGCCCAACCCATCGCGTCCGCGACGTGCACACTGCGGTGCCCGCGCCGCCATTCGCCCTGCAGTCTTCGCACCGCCGCGGTCGGGTCACCGTGGTCCGCCTCGAACCGGGCCAGCACCAGATCGCCGTCGACACCGTGTGCCCGTGCCTGCTCCACCTGCTGGCGCAGCTTCGCGTAGAGGGTTGCGGCATCCCCGTCCAGACCGAGCGATTCAGCGAGTTCGCCCGCCTCCAGGGCGAGTTCGGGCAGCGGAAGCTTCGTGAGCACCGTCCGGTAGTCGCGCTGTGCCTCGTCCGAACGGTCCAGTGCCGCCAGCGCCCTGGCCCGTCCCGCCAGCGAGCGGTGGCTGCTGGCGTCCGCCTTCAGTGCCGCGTCGTAGTGGGCCAGTGCCTCGGCCGGTTCGCCGCGCTCCCAGGCCAGTTCGCCCTGGCGGTGCAGTGCGGCGGCCCGTTCGGGGGGCGTGGCGGCAGTGGCCGCCGCGTCGTACGCGAGGGCCTCGGCGTCCTCCCGCCACCCCATGTCGCGGTAGACCTGTGCCTCACGGCCCTGCACCTGCGGACCCGAGTGCAGTTCCTGCAAGGTGTCCATGGCCTTGCTCGCGGCCTTCTGGTCGCCGACCCCGATGTAGGCGTCGACCAGCACCGGGTAGACCGACCACGCCTTCGGGTCCCGTTTGCGTGCCCGTTCGCCCCATGCACGGGCGGCGACGTAGTCGTGCCGCGCGTTGGCGAGCGCCGACATCCCCACCAGAGCGCCGACGTTTCCCTGCTTCGCCGGTTCCAGCTCCATCGCACGGCGCAGGGCCCGCTCCGCCTTCGGGAAGCTCGCCGTGTCCGCGAGCCGTGTACCCCGCTCCACGTACGCCGATCCGAGCACCGCCCACCCACGTTCGTCCTGCGGATGGGCCCGCAGCCAGTCCTCGTGGTCGCTGATCAGGGCGTCCAGATCGGCCGGCGCCGCGGGGGCCCCGTTGCCGGCGGCGGCCATCGCGCGGGCCGCGGGCCTCGGCAAGGGCCGGGGACCGTCGTCCCCCCACCCGGGCGCGAGCAGGATCACCCCGGTGACCAGCGTCGCGCCGACCAATGTGCTGACAGCGGCGTTCTTCAGGGTTTCGCTCTTCATGGCGCTCACTCTGCGTCAGCGGGCAGCCCATACGAAGAACACACTCTGACGCGCCAAGCGGAATGCAGACGGGTTCACACCGATGGCCCCCGGTGCGACGCTGGGATCATGGACGATCTCCTGGAGCGGCTGCGTACCGGCCTGCCTGCCGAAGCCCTGATCACCGACCCGGACGTGACCGTCTCGTACGGCCACGACATGGCGAGCTTCTGCGACGCGGGCAGCCCCGCCGTCGTGGTCCTGCCCCGCACGGTCGAGCAGGTTCAGCACGTGATGCGGACCGCGACCGAACTCCGGGTCCCCGTCGTCCCGCAGGGCGCCCGTACGGGCCTGTCGGGCGCGGCCAACGCCTCCGACGGCTGCATCGTGCTCTCCCTGACCAAGATGGACCGGATCCTGGAGATCAACCCGGTCGACCGGATCGCCGTCGTGCAGCCCGGCGTCGTCAACGCGGTGCTGTCGCGTGCCGTGAACGAGCACGGGCTGTACTACCCGCCCGACCCCTCCAGCTGGGAGATGTGCACGATCGGCGGCAACATCGGCACCGCGTCCGGCGGTCTGTGCTGCGTCAAGTACGGCGTGACCGCCGAATACGTGCTCGGGCTGACGGTCGTGCTCGCCGACGGGCGGCTGATGAACACCGGCCGGCGCACCGCGAAGGGCGTCGCGGGCTACGACCTCACCCGGCTGTTCGTCGGCTCCGAGGGCAGCCTCGGCATCGTTGTCGAAGCGGTCCTGGCGCTGCGGCCGCAGCCGCCGGCCCAGCTGGTGCTGGCCGCCGAGTTCCCCTCGGCGGCGACCGCCTGCGACGCCGTCTGCGCGATCATGGAGCGCGGCCACACCCCGTCCCTGCTGGAGATCATGGACCGCACCACCGTCCGGGCGGTCAACAAACTGGCCAACATGGGACTGCCGGAGACCACCGAGGCCCTGCTGCTGTGTGCCTTCGACACCCCCGAACCGGCCGCCGACCTCTCCGCCGTCGCCGGGCTGTGCGAGGCGGCGGGCGCGAGCCAGGTCGTGCCCGCCGACACCGTCGCCGAGTCCGAACTGCTGCTCCAGGCCCGTCGGCTGTCCCTGACCGCGCTGGAGACCGTCAAGTCGGCGACGATGATCGACGACGTCTGCGTACCGCGCTCCCGGCTGGGCGCGATGATCGACGGGACGTCCGCCATCGCCGAGAAGTACGACCTGACCATCGGTGTCTGCGCGCACGCCGGTGACGGCAACACCCACCCCGTCGTCTGCTTCGACCACCTCGACGCGGACGAGTCCCGCAGGGCCCGCGAGTCGTTCGACGAGATCATGGCGCTCGGGCTGGAGCTGGGCGGCACCATCACCGGCGAGCACGGCGTCGGTGTGCTGAAGAAGGAATGGCTGGCACGGGAACTGGGGCCGGTGGCACTGGAGTTGCAGCGCGGGATCCGGCAGACGTTCGACCCGCTCGGGATCCTCAACCCCGGCAAGCTGTTCTGAGTCGTCCCCACCCGCCGGCTACGCGTCCTTGTCCTGCGGCGTGCCGTCGGCCGTGGTGGGGGAGAGCAGCTCGGCCAGGCCGTCGTCGATGTCCAGCTGATCGGTCTCCGAGCCCGGCGGGACCACCCGCAGTGTCCGCTCCAGCCACGCGGACACCGCGGCCGACGGCGCCTCCAGCAGCGCCTCACCCTCGGGTGAACTCAGCGCCATGAGGATGACGCTGCGGCCCTCCGACTTCGTCGGCCACACCCGTACGTCTCCGCCGCCGCACGGCCGGAACACTCCCTCGACGAGCAGTTCGCGGGCGAAGGTCCAGTTGACGGGGTGGTCCGAGCCGATGTGGAAGGTGATGTGCACCGCGTACGGGTCGTCGGTGCGGTAGGTCAGCCGGGCCGGGACGGGGATGCTGCGCTCGGGCGAGAGCACCAGCTTGAGCTCCAGTTCGCGTTCCACCACGGTGTTCTGCACGGTCATCGTTCCTCTCTCCGGCCCCTGTCGGGCCCGCAGGGAGCGGGCCTCACAAGAGGAGAGCGGCTTCCCCCGCCGCTCTTACGCGACTTTCGGCAGTAACTTTCCGTGATGTCGCTGTGACCGAAAAGTGGTCGTTACCGAAGGACCGGCACAGGGGTGCGCGAGGGTCTGATAGATGTGGAGCCTTGTATTGAGGCATCGAAGAGATACGGGACCACGGTGATGAGCGCCCCAACCCCGGCCACCGGCGACAGCAGCCCCACGCCCGGCTACTACCCGGACCCTTCCATTCCCGGATATGTCCGGTACTGGAACGGCGGTGCCTGGGTGCCCGGCACGAGCAGGCCCGCGCCCGAGACCGGCGAGGATCTGCCCGCGCCGCCCTCGTCGGCGGGCGCGGCACCGGCCCCTGCGCACACCGCGCACGCCCCTGCCCCGGCGTCCGTGGAGGAGACCGGTCCGGTCTTCCTCGACGAGGAGCCGGACGTCGAACCGTCCCGCCCCGAGCCCGCGTCCGCGTGGCAGGCCAATGCGGCCCGCCAGGCCGGTTTCGGCGGCGACCTCGACAACCGCGTCTCGTGGGGCGGCGGAGGGGACCCGCGCACCGCGGACCGCCCTGGTACGGGCGGCGCGGCAGCCGACCCCCGTCGTCCGGCCGATTCCGCCGCCGACCCGAGCGGCGGCAGGCTGCCCGGTATGCGCGCGGTCCCCGGACAGGACGACGCCCCCGAGGTCCGCCCTGTCGCGCCGTCAGCGGCGGACGGGCCCCTCACGGACGGCACCGTCACGATCCGCGCACTGCGCCCCGGCGCCGCCGGGGACGCCCCCGCGGGCAGGCCTCCCGCCGAGCACACGGTCGCCATCCGGGCCCAGCGGCCCGGAGCCCCGTCCGAGCCCGCGCAGGCCGACGGCACGATGGCGATCCGCTCGCTCGGTGGGAGTGGCGCCGCTGCGCCACCGCAGCAGTCGGGGCCCGGACTTCCCTCCCAGCCCCTGTCGTCCGGCCCCGCGCAACAGCCGGCCCAGCAGCAGCCGCCGCAGGCCGCCCCCGCCGTGACCGACGGTCCCGGCGGCGGCGCCGCGTCCTGGGCACAGCAGGTGCACCGGCTCGCGCACTCCGGCCCGGCCGCGCCCGAGGGCGAGCAGCCGGTCGTGCCGTGGAAGCCCCCGGTCAACGACCCGTTCCTCGCGGTCGCTCAGGCGCAGGCCGCCGCGCGCCCCGCCTCTCTCGCCAGGCGACTCGGAGCCCGGCTGATCGACGGCCTCGTCCTCGGCGCGCTCGTCGGTGCCGTGGCCGTCCCCGTCGTGTCCAGCGCCCTCGCCCACATCGACGACAAGATCGAGGCGGCCAAGCTGTCCGGCGAAACGGTCACGGTCTGGCTGATCGACGGCACGACCGCGGGCCAGATCGGCATCGTGCTCGCCGCCCTGCTCGTCCTCGGCGTGCTGTACGAGGCGCTGCCGACCGCCAAGTGGGGCCGCACGCTCGGCAAGAAGCTGTGCGGGGTGAAGGTCGTCGACATCGAGTCCCACGAACCGCCGTCCTTCGGCGCCGCGCTGCGCCGCTGGCTCGTCTACGGGGTGCTCGGCGTTCTCGTTCTCGGCGTGGTCAATGTGCTGTGGTGCCTGTTCGACCGGCCCTGGCGGCAGTGCTGGCACGACAAGGTGGCGCACACGTTCGTGACGGGCTGACGCTTCGTCGTACGTGCTCCAGGAGGCGTTCCCCCGAACGCACGTGAGCCGTTGCGGGCCCTTGCGCGCCGGTATGCACTGCCCCCATGAGCAACGATCAGCCGCCGCCCGGCCCGCCGCCCGATGACGATCCGTTCCGCAAGAAGCCGCAGGAGCCCACGCCTCCCGGAGGCGGCGGTCCCGGGCAGGAACCGCCGCCGGGGTCGCCGTACGGCGGCGGGGGCGGCCAGGCCGGTCCGCCGCCGGGCGGCGGCTCCCCGTACGACACCCCCGGCGGCGGTGCGGGTGCGCCGGGCGGCCCGTACGGCGGCGGTCAGCCCCCGCCCTACGATCCGAACGCCTACGGAGGCGCGTACGGCGGCGCCGATCCGCTCGCAGGGATGCCCCCGCTGGCCGAGTTCGGCAAGCGCTTCCTCGCCCGGGTCATCGACATCCTGATCATCGCCATCCCGCTCGCGCTGATCTCCCTGCTGGTCGGCAGCTGGAACTGGAGCACGGAGGGGGGCGACGACTGGGAGGAGATCACCGATCAGGTGAACACGGGCCGCCAGTGGCTGTGGACGCTCATCTCCCTGGTCGCGTACATCGGTTACGACACGGTGATGACGAAGGCGAAGGGCCAGACCGTCGGCAAGCGGCTGATGAAGATCAGGGTCGCCATGCTCAACGACGGGCGCACACCGGACACGAGCGCCGCCCTGATGCGTGCCGTGGTGCTGTGGGTGCCCGCGCTGGTGTGCTGCTACTGCGTCTGGTGGCTCGTCATTCTGATCACCGTCTTCACCGACAAGCCCTACAGACAAGGGCTGCACGACAAGGCGGGCAAGACGGTCGTGGTCTCAGCGGTGCAGTGAATGCTCCTCGACCCGCGCGCCGGCGCGAGGGGCGGGGACCCGGGTGGTGAGGCCGTCGGCGGAGGCGACGGCGGCCGGAGTGGGTGATGCCGCGACGTGGCCGGCCGCTTGTGCCGTGCAGGACCCGGCGGCCCGCAGGGAGCCGCGGCGCACGGGCGTGGCCACCGCCACCGCGAGTCCGAGGGCCAGCGCGACGACACAGACCGCAGCCACGGCGACGGTGTTGTCCGTGCGGGTCAACAGCAGGAGGGCGACGGTCGAGAAGACGACGGTGGCCGAACCGTAGGCGAGCTGTGCGGCAGTCGGACGCGGCATCACGGTATCCGTCCTCGGGACAGGGTCGGGGAGAGCTTGGGGCCAGTCGCACTGCCGCAAGACTCTACGACCCTGAATGCCCATGAGGAACCGGCAGTAAGCGTGACCTAACCCACGGTGCCGGTGCAAGGGGGGCGCACGGAGTCATGGCACGTGCCAAATGGCCGGAAGTTGTGCGCCGCTTGTCCGGATTCGACAACGTCCGGATACCGGAACTGTGCTCCTGCATAGTGCAGTTGGCTTGTTCAAGTCAAGGTCTGTCTTTTCTGCTCCAACTCCGGTCGAATGTCGTCACTTGAGACGCGTAGACCGCGCGCGCGGACGAACCCCACAATCCGGTCCGCAGCGGCGACGGAACGCGGGGGAGGACACCATCAAGTGACCAGCAAGCGACGGACGTTCAGAGCGTCCGCGGTGGTCGTGGCTCTTGCCGCGACGACCGCGACGGCCTCGGCGTTCACCTTCGCCCAGGCCGACAATCAGAAGTCGTCGGATCCTGCGGCCATAGAGCGGCACGACCCGGAACCGCACAAGGGCCATATCGAGCACGACCTCGAGGGGCCGTACAGCAAGCAGCAGGAGCAGCAGCGCCAGGCGGCCCTGGAGCAGGTGATATCCGGCGACGCGACCGTGCAGTCGCGCGGCGGCTCCAAGGTCGTCAAGCTCGACGACAAGAAGTACGTCGAGCTTGCCCGGGAGAAGACCGACAAGATCTTCACCATCCTCGTGGAGTTCGGCGACAAGGTCGACGACACCACGATGTTCGACCCGGACGGCCCCGACGGCCCCGAGGCCCCCGTCAAGAAGTACGGCGGCGAGCCCGGACCCGCGCACAACCGGATCGCCAAGCCGGACCGCAAGGTCGACAACTCCACGGCCTGGCAGGCGGACTACGACAAGCAGCACTTCCAGGACCTCTACTTCGGCACCGGCAAGGACAAGAAGGGCCAGAAGAAGGAGTCCCTGAAGACCTACTACGAGAAGACCTCCTCCGGCCGTTACTCGGTCGACGGCGAGGTCTCCGACTGGGTCAAGGTCGACTACAACGAGGCCCGCTACGGCTCGAACTACTGTGGCGACACCAACTGCGCCAACGTCTGGGACACCGTCCGCGACGGTGTGACCGCATGGGCCGCGGACCAGAAGGCCAAGGGGAAGACCGACGCCGAGATCAAGGCGCAGCTCGCCGGTTACGACCAGTGGGACCGCTACGACTTCGACGGCGACGGCAACTTCAACGAGTCCGACGGCTACATCGACCACTTCCAGATCGTCCACGCGGGCGAGGACGAGTCGGCGGGCGGCGGCGCCCAGGGCGAGAACGCCCTGTGGGCCCACCGCTGGTACGCCTACGGCACCGACGCCGGCAAGTCCGGCCCGGCGAACAACAAGGCCGGCGGCACCCAGATCGGCGACACCGGCATCTGGGTCGGCGACTACACGATGCAGCCCGAGAACGGCGGCCTCGGTGTCTTCGCCCACGAGTACGGCCACGACCTCGGTCTGCCCGACCACTACGACACCTCGGGCAAGGGCGAGAACGGGACCGGCTTCTGGACCCTGATGTCGGCCGGCTCCTGGCTCGGCAACGGCAAGGACTCCATCGGCGACCTCCCCGGCGACATGACCGCCTGGGACAAGCTGCAGCTGGGCTGGCTCAACTACACCAAGGGCAAGGCGGCGACGAAGTCCACCCACACGCTGGGTGTGGCGGAGTACAACACCAAGAAGCCGCAGGCGCTCGTCGTCGAGCTGCCGAAGAAGCCGGTCACCACGACTGTCGTGAAGCCCGCCGAGGGCTCCAAGCAGTGGTGGAGCGACATGGGTGACGACCTCAAGAACACCCTGACCCGCTCCGTCGACCTGACCGGCAAGTCGAAGGCCTCGCTCGAGCTGTCCGGCTGGTGGGACATCGAGGAGAACTACGACTACCTCTACGCCGAGGTCTCGACCGACGGCGGCGCCAACTGGACGCCGGTGGATGGCACGGCCGACGGCAAGGCGATCACGCGCGACGCGGGCGACAAGCCGGCGCTGACGGGTGTCTCCGGCGCCCACAAGAAGCTCGTCTACTCGCTGGACGCCTACGCGGGCAAGAAGGTCGACGTCCGCTTCCGCTACCAGACCGACGGTGGCGTGGCCGGCAAGGGCTTCGCGGCCGACGGCATCACCGTCAACGCCGACGGCGCCCCGCTGTTCTCGGACAACGCCGAGGGTGACGACGCGGGTTGGGCGAAGAAGGGCTTCAACCGCATCGGCGAGTCCTTCACGCTGGAGTACGAGCAGTACTACATCGCCGAGAACCGCCAGTACGTCTCGTACGACAAGACCCTCAAGGTCGGCCCGTACAACTTCGGCTACAAGGCGCCGAAGGACAGCTGGGTGGAGCACTACCCGTACCAGAACGGCCTGATGATCTGGCAGTGGGACACCTCCCAGAAGGACAACAACACCAGCGCCCACCCGGGTGAGGGTCTGATCCTTCCGGTCGACGCCCACGCCAAGCCGCTGAAGTGGGCCGACGGCACACTGCTGCGCAACAAGATCCAGACGTTCGACTCGTCGTTCAGCTTCTACCGGACCGACGCGTTCACGCTGCACAACAAGGACGTCGCCCTGCGGATCGGCTCGCAGAAGGGCGTCCCGGTCTTCGACGACCGCAAGGGCGTGTACTGGTACGCGGAGAACCCGACGGGCAGTGTCAAGGTAACTGACACCAACACCAAGATCTCGATCGTCAAGGAGCCGCGCAGCGGCCAGACGATCACGGTCAAGGTCGGTCCGTCGGCCAAGTAATTCGTAACATCGCAGGTCAAAGCGTTGTCGGCCGTCGCCCTCTAGCGGGCGGCGGCCGATCGTGTTTAGGTGCGGGGGACGAGGTTCTTATTGACAGTGAACTCACGGGGGAGTGGTTCCGCATGCCCGGCGGAGGTTTTTGCAAGCTGCCCAACGGCAGCGTGGTGGTCGCGCTCAGCCTGCCCAGCCCGGCCGGCGACGGGACCACGGTGAGGTTTCTGGTGCACGCTGCGAACCGCGCTCGAGCCCTGACCAGGCTGCGCAATCTCGGTCTGCGGGCCGTCTATCTCCGCGGCAACGCACAGCCGCCCACGCCGGACGAGATCACCGCCGTCCTGCACCATCCCGACGGCCTGCTGTGGCGCGCGGACCAGGGTGCCGCACAGGAGCTCTGGCACCCCATACGGACGCTGCTCAGACCCGCGGGCCACGCCTAGAGCGTTGCCGCGGATCAGACCACCGGCTTGCCGCTCAGCTCCACACCCGCCGCGCGCAGCTGCTCCAGGGCGCGCCCGGTCGTCTCCTGCGCGACGCCCGCCGTCAGATCGAGCAGGACGTGGGTGGTGAAGCCCTCGCGGGCCGCGTCCAGCGCCGTGGCGCGGACGCAGTGGTCGGTGGCGATGCCGACCACGTCCACCTCGGTGACACCGCGGGCCCGCAGCCACTCGGCCAGCGTCGTGCCGTTCTCGTCGGTGCCCTCGAAGCCGCTGTAGGCGGCGGCATACGCGCCCTTGTCGAAGACCGCGGCGATCGAGCCCGAGGCGACGGCCGGCGCGAAGTTCGGGTGGAAGCCGATGCCCTCGGTGCCCGCGACACAGTGCCGGGGCCAGGAGTCGACGAAGTCGGGGTGGTCGGAGAAGTGCCCGCCCGGGTCGATGTGGTGGTCGCGGGTGGCGACCACATGGCGGTAGCCCGGCTGGGCCTGCCCTATCAGTTCGGTGATGGCGGCTGCGACATCGGCACCCCCCGCCACCGCGAGGCTGCCGCCCTCGCAGAAGTCGTTCTGAACGTCCACGACGATCAAGGCGCGGTGCATGGCGGGTGTCCTTCGGTGGATGGGGAGGGCGGCGGGATGCGTACGGCCGGGGGTGGCTGTGGCCGGACGGCCCGCCCGGCCACGGAACGGTGTGACTACTGAGCGTAGAGAATCGGACCGCCGTACGGGAGGGGGCGTCGGCCGGGCGCCGGCTGCGGGCCCACCTTCCCCCTCCCGGGCGGTTCATACGTATTCGGTCGGGATCACGGGCTCGCCCCGCGACAGCTGGATGGCCGACATCGGCAGACCGGCGCGGGCCGCGATGTGCCGCTCACGTGCCGCGTCCAGCGGCTCGCGGGCCACCACCTCGCCGCCCTTGACCAGCTCGACCAGCAGCTGCCGGTCCACCAGCTCGGGCGGTACGTCCCCGAGCCCGATGACCTCGGCCTCGGCGATCCCGTGCTCGTCCGGCCGGCGGGCCGCCCACTTGCGGCCTCCGATCGACGTCTTGGCGCCCATCGACTTCTTCGCCACCGGCTCCAGCGGCGCGTTCAGGTCCGCCGAGCGGGCCCGCGCGACGAGCTTGTAGACCATCGAGCAGGTCGGGTGCCCGCTGCCGGTGACCAGCTGGGTGCCCACCCCGTAGGCGTCGACCGGCGCGGCGGCCAGCGAGGCGATGGCGTACTCGTCCAGGTCGGAGGTGACCACGATCCTTGTGTCGACCGCGCCCAGCTCGTCCAGCTGGCGGCGCACCCGGTGCGCGACAAGGAGCAGATCACCCGAATCGATCCGTACGGCGCCGAGCTCGGGGCCCGCGATCTCGACCGCGGTACGCACGGCCTCGGTCACGTCGTAGGTGTCGACCAGCAGGGTCGTGCCGCGGCCGAGCGAGTCGACCTGGGCGCGGAAGGCGCCGCGCTCGCTGTCGTGCAGCAGGGTGAAGGCGTGCGCGCTGGTGCCGACCGTGGGGATGGCGTAGCGGAAGCCGGCCGCGAGGTCGGAGGTGGAGTCGAACCCGCCGACGTAGGCGGCGCGGGCGGCGGCAACCGCGGACAGCTCGTGGGTGCGGCGGGCGCCCATCTCGATCAGCCCGCGCCCGCCGGCGGCGGCCGACATGCGCGAGGCCGCTGCGGCGATCGCCGAGTCGTGGTTGAGGATCGACAGGATCACGGTCTCCAGCAGCACGCACTCGGCGAAGGAGCCCTCGACGCGCAGGATCGGTGAGCCGGGGAAGTACACCTCGCCCTCGGGGTAGCCCCAGATGTCACCGCTGAAGCGGTAGCCGGCCAGCCATTCCAGGGTCGGCTCGTCGACGATGCGCTTCTCGCGCAGGAAGTTCAGCACACCCGTGTCGAAGCGGAAGTTCTCCACCGCGTCGAGGACGCGGCCGACGCCCGCCACGACTCCGTAGCGCCGGCCGTCGGGCAGCCGGCGGGTGAAGACCTCGAAGACCGAGCGGCGCTCGGCCGTCCCCGCCTTCAGTGCCGCCTGGAGCATCGTGAACTCGTACTGATCGGTGAAGAGAGCGGTGGACGGGACGTCCACCGGCAGCCCAAGGTCCGCAACATTCACGACGATCAACCTCGCGCCTTCGTCTCGGGCCGTCCGTCGGCCGGCCGGGGGTTCGGGGGTCGGCCCCCGATTGATGCAGCCATGACGAAGACTCTACCCCACATTTCGTCACTCTGACGAGATGTCCCTCGAGGTGTGCCGTCGTACGGCGGGGCCGTTTGTGCGACAGGGGGTCCTCAGTGGCAGCATGGGTGGAGTGACTGTGCCTCTGGAGATCGAAAAGACCGAGTCGGCCGAGGAGACCGCCGCCGTCCCCGAGCCGGACGTGCCCTGGGTGACCCTCGTGCACAACGACCCGGTCAACCTGATGAGCTACGTCACCTACGTCTTCCAGGCCTATTTCGGTTACTCCAAGGACAAGGCGCACAAGCTGATGCTCGACGTCCACCACAAGGGACGCGCCGTCGTCTCCAGCGGCAGTCGCGAGGAGATGGAACGCGACGTGCAGGCGATGCACGGCTACGGACTGTGGGCCACACTCTCCCAGGACCGCAACTGATGAGCTCCCACTTCGAGCCGCTCAAGGGCGGCGGCGCCGCCGCGGCGCTGGACGAGGTCGAGATCGCCATCCTGCGCTCCCTCGCCGTCCAGCTGCTGGAACTCATCGGGCCCGGCGACGAGCCGGCCGAGGGCGAGGACCCGCTGGCCGCCCTGTTCGCCGAGGGGCCCAGCGAGCCGCCCACGGACCCGGCGCTCGCCCGTCTCTTCCCCGAGGCGTACGCCGACCCGGAGGCCGGACCGCCGGACGACGAACTGCGTGCCGCATCCGCCGAGTTCCGCCGCTTCACCGAGAATGATCTGCGCACCCGCAAACGGGACGACGCCCTCGCCGTCGTGCGCAGCCTGGACTCGCTCACCGTGGCCGGCGACGGCGGAGCCGTGCTGGAACTGAGCGGCGACGACTGTCTGCACTGGCTCGGCGCACTCAACGATCTGCGGCTGACCATCGGGACCCGGCTCGACGTCACCGACGAGGACGAGAACGGCGAGCTGTACCGGCTGCCCGACTCCGACCCGCGCAAGCCGATGGTGATGGCCTACCTCTGGCTCGGGGCGCTCCAGGAGACGCTCGTCGAGACGCTGATGTCCTGACGTCCCCGCACTCCGCGTTTCGTTTGTCCCGGGATCTGCTGATGCGTCCCGGGACATCGTTCGCTCAACGGACGCTCAAATCCGGATAACGATCATGTCAACGCGACGTGACGCTTTGCTGTGCCGGTCGGTATTTGTCCCCTTCTTCCTGTGTCGTGCGCCACATCCATCGTCGTGGATCAATGTTGCGGGCGTGATAAATCTTCACGACCACTCGGGCACGCCACCCCTGTTCCCGAGGGCGCTTGATCCGGCAGACCGCCGGTAGCACTCCATCCACATCCGGGGGGATCAGGACCTGATCCGCAGCCGCGCGACGCAGCGGTCGCGGCGGATCAGCATGGAGAAAGGGCGCATCACCATGACCTCAATGCAGGTCGACAAGCACGACAGCAAAGAGGCCGCGGGCGCGGACGAGGGCTACCAGCGCGGACTGGGAGCCCGGCAGATCCAGATGATCGCAATCGGCGGAGCCATCGGCACCGGCCTCTTCCTCGGCGCGGGCAAGGCCATTTCCAAGGCCGGCCCCAGCCTCATCCTGGCCTACGCCATCGCGGGCCTGGTCATCTTCTTCATCATGCGCGCGCTGGGCGAGCTGCTCATGTACCGCCCCGTTTCGGGGTCGTTCTCCGAGTACGCGCGCGAGTTCGTCGGTCCCTTCGCGGGATTCGTCACGGGCTGGACGTACTGGCTGTTCTGGGTCGTCACCGGAATGACCGAGGTCACCGCGGCCGCCCAGTACATGACGTACTGGTTCGACATCCCGCAATGGGTGTCCGCGCTGATCTTCACGATCATCCTCTACGGCGCGAACCTGATCTCCGTGAAGCTCTTCGGCGAGCTGGAGTTCTGGTTCTCGATGGTCAAGGTCACCGCCATCATCGGCATGATCCTGATCTGCCTCGGCATCCTCACCCTCGGCTTCTCCGACGCCGGTGACACCGCCTCCGTCACCCACCTGTGGGCCGACGGCGGGTTCTTCCCCAAGGGCATCGGCGGCACGCTGATGACCCTGCAGATCGTGATGTTCGCCTTCCTCGCGGTCGAGCTGGTCGGCGTCACCGCCGGCGAGTCCAAGGACCCCGAGAAGACGCTGCCCAAGGCCATCAACACCGTGCCGTGGCGTATCGCCGTCTTCTACGTCGGCGCGCTGATCATGATTCTGTCGGTCGTCTCCTGGACCAACTTCCAGCCGGGCGTCTCCCCGTTCGTCGCCGCCTTCGACAAGATGGGCCTCGCCGTCGGCGCGGGCATCGTCAACTTCGTCGTGCTCACCGCGGCGCTGTCGTCCTGCAACTCGGGCATGTACTCCACCGGCCGGATGCTGCGCGACCTCGCGCTCAACAGCCAGGGTCCGAAGATCTTCACCCGCCTCACCAAGAGCGGCACCCCGCTCATCGGCACCACCTTCTCGGCGCTGCTGATGATGTTCGGCGTGTGGATCAACTACCAGTGGCCGGGCAAGGCCTTCGAGATGGTCGTCTCCTTCGCCACGATCTCCGGCATGTGGGCCTGGATCATGATCCTCGTCTGCCAGATCCGCTACCGGGCGAAGGCCGACCGCGGCGAGCTGCCCCAGTCGACGTTCAAGGCGCCGGGCGCCCCCTTCACCAGCTGGTTCGCCCTCGCGTTCATCGGCATGGTCATCGTGATGATGGGCGTCGACAAGGACGCACGGATCTCCCTGTACTGCGCCCCGCTGTGGGGCCTGATCCTCGGCGTCTCCTACCTGGTGCTCAAGAAGCGCAACCCCGAGGGCGCCGCCTTCGTCAAGCGTTCATGACGAGGCGTTCCTGACGGCTGGTCCAGTATCCGGGCCGCCGCGTACCACTCTTCGGTACGCGGCGGCCCGTCTGCTTATCCTGTCGCTCATGCTGACCATCACCCAGGCCCTGTTCGACCAGATCGTCGCCCACGCCCGCGAGGACCACCCCGACGAGGCCTGCGGGGTCGTCGCCGGCCCGGAGGGCTCCGGCCGCCCCGAGCGTTTCATCCCGATGCTCAACGCCGCGCGATCCCCCACGTTCTACGAGTTCGACTCGGCCGACCTCCTCAAGCTCTACCGGGAGCTGGACGACAACGACGAGGAACCGGTGATCATCTACCACTCGCACACGGCGACCGAGGCCTACCCCTCCCGTACGGACATCAGCTACGCCAACGAGCCCGGCGCCCACTACGTCCTGGTCTCCACGGCCGACACCGACGACGCGGGCCCCTTCCAGTTCCGCTCGTTCCGCATCGTCGAGGGCGTCGTCACCGAGGAAGAGGTCGAGGTCGTCGAGGCCTACTGAGCCGGGGCGGCGGGTGCCGCGGCCGCTCCGGCCCGCATGCTGAGCACGGTTCGTCCATCATGCGAGATCACACTCCGGGATACGGACCGGGAATCGATACGATGACCGCATGGTTCTTCACGACGTGAGCGACAAGACGCCGGGCACCCTGCTGCTCGTGGCGCGGCTGCACGTCGACCTGTGCCGCCTCGCCAGCGCGATGTGTACGGCCGCCCGCGCTGCGTCCTGACGTACGAGCGCCCCAGTCCAGCAGCACCCCCTCGCGCGGGGGCAACAGCCGCGCGTCCTACGCCACCCTTCCGACAGGAGCCCACGCCATGGCCATCGAGGTCCGCATCCCGACCATCCTCCGCACCTACACCGACGGCGCCAAGGCCGTCGAAGGCAACGGGGACACTCTCGCCGAGCTCTTCACGGACCTCGAGTCCCGCCACAACGGCATCCAGGCACGCATCGTCGACGGCGGCCAGCTGCGCCGCTTCGTGAACGTCTACCTGAACGACGAGGACGTGCGCTTCCTCGACGGCATCTCCACCAAGCTCGCCGACGGCGACAGCGTCACGATCCTGCCGGCTGTTGCCGGTGGCATGGCCTGATCCGGATGCGCTACGACTCCCCGCTCGCGGCCGTCGGCAACACGCCCCTGGTGCGGTTGCCGCGCCTGTCCCCGTCCGAGGACGTGCGGATCTGGGCCAAGCTGGAGGACCGCAACCCGACCGGCTCGATCAAGGACCGCCCCGCGCTCCACATGGTCGAGCAGGCGGAGAAGGACGGCCGGCTCACCCCGGGCTGCACCATTCTCGAACCCACCAGCGGCAACACCGGCATCTCGCTGGCGATGGCGGCCAAGCTCAAGGGCTACCACATCGTCTGCGTCATGCCGGAGAACACCTCGCAGGAGCGCCGTGACCTGCTCGCCATGTGGGGCGCCGAGATCATCTCGTCCCCGGCGGCGGGCGGCTCGAACACGGCCGTGCGTGTCGCCAAGGAGCTGGCCGAGCAGAACCCGTCCTGGGTGATGCTCTACCAGTACGGCAACCCGGACAACGCGGGAGCCCACTACGCCACCACGGGCCCGGAGATCCTCGCCGACCTGCCGTCGGTCACCCATTTCGTCGCCGGCCTCGGCACGACGGGCACGCTGATGGGGGTCGGCCGCTTTCTGCGCGAGCAGAAGCCCGACATCAAGATCGTCGCCGCGGAACCGCGCTACGACGACCTCGTCTACGGCCTGCGCAATCTCGACGAGGGCTTCGTCCCCGAGCTCTACGACGCGTCCGTACTGACCACCCGCTTCTCGGTCGGCTCGGCCGACGCGGTCACGCGCACCCGTGAACTCCTCCAGCAGGAGGGCATCTTCGCGGGCGTCTCCACCGGCGCGGCGCTGCACGCGGCGATCGGCGTCGGCAGGAAGGCGGTCAAGGCGGGGGAGCAGGCGGACATCGTCTTCGTGGTCGCGGACGGCGGCTGGAAGTACCTGTCGACGGGTGTCTACACGGCGCAGACGACGGAAGAGGCGATCGAGACGCTCCACGGCCAGCTCTGGGCGTAGTCGCTGCGCTCACGCCGCCAGGTGCCGGACCTGGTCCCAGACCACCGGGTCCACCGAGCCCACCCGGCGGCGGAAGTCGCCCACCCGCACGTCCCGCAGTTCGTCCGTCTCCAGGAAGCTCGGACGGCCCCGCGCATCGCCCACCGCCCCCGGCGGCAGGGCGATCACCGCGGGGCTTTCGTCGTGGTACCGGGTCGTGATCTTCGCGACCAGAGCCGTCCCGCCGCGCACCGACAGCACCAGGCACGGGCGGTCCTTCGACCCCGGCCCGTCCTCGTAGGGGACCTCCGCCCACCAGATCTCGCCCGGCAGCGGCCGCTTCGGGCCGCCTTCGCGCCTGCGCTCACGTGGCCGCGCCGGAGGCCGCCTGCGCCCGCCCGGCCGTCGCGCACCCCGTCCGCCCCGGCCCAGTCCGTCGGAGACCGCGACGACGACAGCCACCGCGACAACCGCGATGACGGCGAGCCACCAGGACGTGTCCATACGCTGAAGGTACCGCCGCCCCTCCGCACGGCGCGCGCGGCGGCATCGGGAGCGGCCTCTGCCCTGGTAAACCACCACCGGGGTAAGGGTGAGTTCTCCCACAACACAGCGCTGCTGAGGAGCGACCGGCCCTTTCGCGCCTTACGCTCGACGCACCGCACGACCTTCCCCCAGCCCTCCTTCGTCAATGGAGGTTCACGCTCC
This sequence comes from Streptomyces sp. NPDC043812, assembly GCF_056436245.1. Lineage (NCBI taxonomy): Bacteria > Bacillati > Actinomycetota > Actinomycetes > Kitasatosporales > Streptomycetaceae > Streptomyces > Streptomyces sp. NPDC043812. Next base: position 483,447 of record NZ_JBWKCY010000003.1, on the reverse strand, counting down.
ATGAAGCTCACCGTCGTCGGTTGCTCGGGGTCGTTCCCGTCCGCGGATTCGGCCTGCTCGAGCTACCTCGTAGAGGCCGACGGCTTCCGGCTGCTCCTCGACATGGGCAATGGTGCCCTGGGCGAGCTGCAGCGCCACTGCGGTCTCTACGACCTCGATGCCATCTTTCTCAGCCATCTCCACGCGGACCACTGCATCGACATGTGCGGGTACTTCGTCGCCCGCTACTACCGGCACGACGGCGGCCGGTGTCCCGCCCTCCCGGTCTACGGCCCCGAGGGCACCGAACAGCGGCTGACCACGGCGTACGCGGACACGCCCTCCGCCTCCTCGATGAGCGAGGTGTTCGACTTCCACACGCTGAAGTCGGGCAGTTTCGAGATCGGCCCGTTCTCGGTGCGCACGGAACGGGTGGCCCACCCCGTCGAGACGTACGGCATTCGCGTGGAGCACGGTGGCAGGTCGCTGACGTACTCCGGCGACACGGGTGTGAGCGAGGCGCTGGACGACCTCGCCGCCGGCACGGACCTCTATCTGTGCGAGGCGTCGTTCGTGCACGGCAAGGAGAACATCCCGGACCTCCACCTCAACGGCCGCGAGGCCGGTGCGAGTGCCGCCAGGGCGAACGCGGGCCGGCTGGTTCTGACCCACATCCCTCCGTGGACCGACGGCGAGCAGAATCTGGCGGACGCACGGGCCGTCTACGACGGCCCCGCCGAGCTGGCGGCGCCGGGCGTGAGCTACGAGATCTGAGCAGGCAGGGCTCCGGCCGGGACCGGCCGGAGCCGCAGCACGCGCTGCTCTCCACCGGGCCGCCCTTCGAACACCTGGGTAAAATAGGGCAAAACCGGCACATCGCCTTGGTCTGTGAGGAGACATGGCCGATGACGTCGCGGACACCCGCCCGCCGAGAGAGCCCGCGCCACAGACCGAACTGAAGCACGACGCGATCGGTTTCGTGGATGCCCTCGTCATCGGAATCAACTCCACGTCACCTGCCTACTCACTGGCCGCCGTCATCGGCCCGATCGTGGCCCTGGTCGCCGTCTACGCGCCCGGGGTGGTGCTGGCCTCCTTCGTCCCGATGCTGCTGATCGCGTCGGCCTTCTTCTACCTCAACCGGGTCGACCAGGACTGCGGCACCACCTTCTCCTGGGTCACCCGGGCCATGGGGCCCTGGGCCGGGTGGCTCGGGGGCTGGGCGATCATGATGACCGGCGTCCTGGTGGTCGGATCGCTGGCCGACGTGGCCATCGGCTTCGGGCTGCTGGCCGTCGGCCTCGACAGCTGGGCCGAGAACGCCTTCGTGCGCCAGCTCCTCACCGTGCTGCTCATCCTCGTGATGACGGCGGTGTGCGTCATCGGTACGGAGGCCTCGGCGCATGTCCAGAACGCGCTCATCCTTGCCCAGGTCGTCTGCCTGCTGGCCTTCGCCGCCGTGGCGATCTTCCGCGTCTACGCGGGGACGGGTTCCCTCGACTTCGTCGAGCCGGAACTGTCGTGGCTCAACCCGTTCGGGGCCGGCGGCGCGGCGCTGACCGGGGGCCTGCTGCTGGGTGTCTTCATGTACTGGGGCTGGGAGTCGGCGGTCAATCTCACCGAGGAGGTCAAGGACTCGGCGAGCGCCCCCGGACGAGCGGGCGTCTGGTCGACGGTCGTCCTGTTGGTGACCTACCTGTCCGTCGGCATCGCCGTCGTCGCCTTCGCCGGTCCGGTGTTCCTGGCCGAGAACGCGGCCGAGGAGGAGTTCATCTTCGCGATTCTCGCCGAGGAGGTCATGGGCGGCTGGGACTGGATCGTGCTCCTCGCGGTGGCGACGTCCGCGCTGGCCTCGACCCAGACCACGATCATCCCGGCATCGCGCACGGCGCTGTCGATGGCCCGCAGGGGTGCGCTGCCGGCCCCCTTCGCCCGTATCCACCCGCGCTTCCGCACCCCGGACATCAGCACCTGGGGCGTGGCGCTCGTCGCCATCGCCTGGTACCTGGTGGTCAATCAGATCAGCGAGAACGCGCTCTTCGACTCGCTCACCGCGCTGTCGCTGCTCATCGCGTTCTACTACGCCCTCACCGGTGTCGCCTGCGCCGTCTACTACCGCCGCCATCTGACCGAGAACGTGCGCAACTTCTTCCTCATCGGCGTGGGGCCGCTGGTCGGCGCGGGGCTTCTCGCGTGGCTGCTCGTGGAGTCCGTCGGCGACATGTCCGATCCCGAGAACTCCTACAGCGGGGTTTCCTGGTTCGGCCTCGGCCCGCCGCTCGTCATCGGGATCGTCATCGTGATCGTCGGCCTCCTCATCATGATCGCCGGGCGCGTCGTGGGCGGACCCTTCTGGCGGGAGCGGCCCTCGGTGGCGGATCCCGGCCTCGTCCACCGCGACATGGAGCGCTGACATGGCGGTGGTCCTGGGATACGACGAGTCGCCGGGAGCGGTGCGCGCCCTGCGGGTGGCGATCGAGGTGTCCGCCGCCTTCGGCGATCCCCTCGTCCTGGTCTACGGTGCTGCGGCGCCGGGCGCGGGGGGAGAGGAGTACCGGGCGCACACCGAGGCGATCCGGCAGACCGGCCGGACCGCGCTCGCGCACGCGGTCGAGGCCGCCGACGAGGCGGGCGTACCGACAGCCGTCGAGATTCTGGACGCGGCACCGGCGCAGGCCCTGCTCGACGCCGCGGCCCGCCATGCCGCGCGGGTCATCGTCGTCGGCAGCTACGGCGAGAGCCCGATGCGCGGCGCGCTGCTCGGCTCGACCCCGCACAAGCTGCTCCATCTGTCGACGGTCCCGGTGCTGTGCGTGCCGGGCGAATGACGCCGGGAAAGGCCGGAGCCCCCGCCGTGAGGGACGGGGGCTCCGACGCGAGAAGCGTGGGCGCGAGGCTTACTTGGCCTCGGCCTTCTGCAGCTCGGCGAGTTCCTCGTCGGACTCGCGGCCCGGCGTCGGAAGGTTGAACTTGGTGATCGCGAAGCGGAAGACCACGTAGTAGACCGCCGCGAAGCAGAGGCCGACCAGGGCCAGGCCCCACGGGTTGGACGCGATACCCAGGTTGAGGAAGAAGTCCACGGCGCCGGCGGAGAAGCCGAAGCCGTCCTTCATGCCGAGTGCCCAGGTCAGCGCCATGGAGACACCGGTGAGCACCGCGTGGATCGCGTACAGGACCGGGGCGATGAACATGAAGGTGAACTCGATCGGCTCGGTCACACCGGTGACGAACGAGGTCAGCGCGAGCGAGAACATCATGCCGCCGACGACCTTGCGGCGCTCCGGACGGGCGCAGTGCACGATCGCGAGACAGGCCGCGGGCAGGGCGAACATCATGATCGGGAAGAAGCCGGTCATGAACTGTCCGGCGGACGGGTCACCGGCGAGGAAGCGGGCGATGTCGCCGCTCTTGCCCTCGTAGGAACCGGCCTGGAACCACGGGAACGAGTTGAGCAGGTGGTGCATGCCGACCGGGATCAGCGCACGGTTGGCGACACCGAAGATGCCCGCGCCGACGGCGCCGGAGCCGACGAGCCACTCGCCGAAGTTGTGCAGACCGGTGCCGAGCCACGGCCAGATCAGACCGAAGACGATGCCGACGAGGAGGCCCGCGAACGCGGACAGGATCGGGACGAGGCGGCGGCCGCCGAAGAAGCCCGCCCAGTCGGGCAGCTTGGTGCGGTGGAAGCGCTGGTAGAGCAGCGCGACAACGATGCCCATGACGACACCGCCGAGGACGCCGGCGTTGACGGGCGCCTCGTTCATGACGATCTTGCCGTCGGCGACCGCGGCCACCTTCGGCAGGTTGCTGTCCGTGAACTGGGCGAGCACGTTCTTGAAGACCAGGTAGCCGGCCACCGCGGCGAGCGCCGTGGAGCCGTCCGACTTCTTCGCGAAGCCGATCGCGATGCCGACGGCGAACAGCAGCGGCATGTTGTCGAGCAGCGCACCGCCACCGGCCGCCATGTAGCCGGCGATCTTGGTGATGAACTCGGGGAACGACTCCCTGCCGAGCATGTCGGGCTGGCCGAAGCGCACCAGCAGCGCGGCGGCGGGCAGCACGGCGACCGGCAGCATCAGGCTGCGGCCGATGCGCTGCATGACAGCCATCGCGCCCGCGCCCGTCTTCTTCTTGTCCGCCGCGGGGGCGGCGCTAGCCGTGGACATCAACTTCCTCCTGGGAATCCCCCCGGCCGGAGGCTGGGGGAGGGCACGGCGCCGCCGGGGGTCGGACACGGGGGAGGGCGGCACCTCAAGGGGGATGCGGCCGGTGGTCTGGACCGCGTGGTCTACACCTTTGAGTGGTGTAGACCTGTTGTAGCACGGTGAGGGATAGATAAGGAACCTGCGAATTTTCCGGGCGGGGTAACGATCCGGTTAATGCGGACGACGGCCCCTGGACCCTGGGTCCGGAGGCCGCCGTGCGACCGCGGTCACCTGCTGCTACTTGGTCTGCTCCTGCTCGAGCTCCCGCGCGACCTCTTCCGGCTCGCGGCCGGGGGTCGGGATGTCGAAGACCGTGATCACCACGCGGAAGACGACGTAGTAGATCACTGCGAAACACGCGCCGATCGGCAGGATGAGCCACGGTTTCGTATCCAGGTGCCAGTTGACGACGTAGTCGATCAGGCCGGCCGAGAAGCTGAATCCGGCATGGACGCCCAGTGCCCAGGTGATCGCCATCGATGCGCCGGTGAGCAGCGCGTGCAGCCCGTACAGCAGGGGCGCCGCGAACATGAACGAGAACTCGATCGGCTCGGTCACACCGGTCACGAACGAGGTCAGGCCGACCGAGAACATCAGCCCCGCCACCCGCTTACGGTGCTCCGGGTGGGCGCAGTGCGTGATGGCCAGCGCCGCCGCGGGCAGGCCGAACATCATGATCGGGAAGAAGCCGGACATGAACAGCCCCGCGTCCGGGTCGCCGGCGAAGAAGCGGGTCAGATCGCCCTGCACGACGATGCTGTTCTCGTCCGTGTACTCGCCCGCCTGGAACCAGAAGAACGTGTTCAGGAACTGGTGCATGCCGATCGGGATCAGCAGCCGGTTGGCGACGCCGAAGATGCCCGCGCCCCAGGCGCCGAGATCGATCAGCTGCTTCGCGAAGGACGTCAGTGCGCTTCCCACCGGCTCCCACAGCAGCCCGAACACGACGCCCAGCGCGCAGCAGACGAAGGCCATGATGATCGGGACGAGCCGGCGGCCGTTGAAGAAGCCCAGCCAGTCGACGAGCTTCGTGCGGTGGTAGCGCTGCCAGATCACCGCCGTCAGCAGGCCGATGAGGATGCCGCCCAGTACGCCGGGGTTCTGTGGCACCCCGTCCGGCATCGCCTTGGTCACCGTGCCGTCGACCGGGAAGGCCTTGAGGACGTTGTAGTAGACGAGGAAGCCCGCCACCGCCGCGAGCGCCGTGGAGCCGTCGGCCTTCTTCGCGAAGCCGATAGCGACGCCGATGCAGAACAGCAGCGGCAGGCCGAGGCTGCCGTCGAGGATTCCGCCGCCGCCCTTGATGAGGACGTCCGCCGTCTTCTCCCAGAAGGGGCCGTGGAGATACGCGGCGAACAGGTTGCCGAGGCTGACCAGCAGGCCGGCCGCGGGGAGGACGGCGACGGGGAGCTGGAGGCTGCGGCCCACCTTCTGGAGGCCCTGGAAGAGTCCGTTCCACCACTTCCGCTGCGGCGCGGCGGTGCTCTCGGCGCTCATCGGCAACCTCCCGGAACATGCCCTGTTTGGCAGGCGTTGCAGACTGGTGTAGACCAGTCGCGATACGGTTCCGGCGCCCGGTCGTACGGCAGGGCGCCGGTGATCGTCATCATTCGGTACAAGCCGGTTACCCGCCCGTGAAGATGGGCCAACCGTGCGTTACCGTGACAAACCAGGCCAACGGTGGGCCGAGGCAGCGCTCAGCGCGCGCGAACGCAGGGAGAAAGACATGGCCAGCAAGGCTGAGAAGATCGTCGCCGGGCTCGGCGGAATCGACAACATCGATGAGATCGAAGGCTGCATCACCCGCCTCAGGACCGAAGTCCACGACGCCAGCCTCGTCGACGAGGCCGCGCTCAAGGCCGCCGGCGCACACGGCGTCGTGAAGATGGGCACCGCGATCCAGGTCGTCATCGGCACCGACGCCGACCCCATCGCCGCCGACATCGAAGACATGATGTGAGCTGACCACAGGGCCGTGCCGAGGGGCTTGATCCGTACCACCGGAACAGGCCCCTCTCCCGTCTCCCGATAGGCTCGGCCCCATGTCACGCATCGACGGCCGAACCCCCGAACAGCTCCGCCCCGTCACCATCGAACGCGGATGGAGCAAGCACGCCGAGGGCTCCGTCCTCATCTCCTTCGGCGACACCAAGGTCTTCTGCACCGCCTCCTTCACCGAGGGCGTGCCCCGCTGGCGCAAGGGCAGCGGCGAAGGCTGGGTCACCTCCGAGTACTCGATGCTGCCCCGCTCCACCAACACCCGCGGCGACCGTGAGTCCGTACGCGGCAAGATCGGCGGCCGCACCCACGAGATCAGCCGCCTCATCGGCCGCTCCCTGCGTGCCGTCATCGACTACAAGGCGCTCGGCGAGAACACGATCGTCCTCGACTGCGACGTGCTCCAGGCCGACGGCGGCACCCGCACCGCCGCCATCACCGGCGCCTACGTCGCCCTCGCCGACGCCGTCACCTGGGCCCAGGGCAAGAAGCTGATCAAGGCCGGCCGGCAGCCCCTCACCGGAACCGTCGCCGCCGTCAGCGTCGGCATCGTCGACGGCACCCCCCTCCTCGACCTCTGCTACGAGGAGGACGTCCGCGCCGAGACCGACATGAACGTCGTCTGCACCGGCGACGGCCGCTTCGTCGAGGTCCAGGGCACCGCCGAGGCCGAGCCCTTCGACCGCAAGGAGCTCAACGCCCTCCTCGACCTGGCCACCGGCGGCTGCGCCGACCTGGCCAACCTCCAGACGCAGGCACTCGCGTAAACCCTGGTCGAGGCAGCAGCAACCGGGAACGCCTCCGGGGCGTCGTTACAGTTACGGGCGCACGGGCCGAACCGTGCGCCCGTCCGTATCCGGGGAAGGACCGTTCCATGTCTGCGTCCGCGCGCCGTCGCATAGCCGTCACGATCGCCACCGCCGCTCTGCTGATACCCGCAGCCGTCGGCTGCGCAGCCATCGACAAGGCGCTCGACTGCGTCGAGACCGCCGACGCCATCGCCACCAGCGTCAACAAGCTGCAAGAGGCCGTCTCCTCCGCCACCGAGGACCCCACCAAGGCCAGGGAAGCCCTCGACGACATCGACCGCGAGCTGGAGAGCCTCGGCGACAAGACCGACAACGCCGACCTCAGCAAGGCCGTCGAGGACCTCGGCACCGGCGTGGACAACGTCCGCAAGTCCATCGAGGGCGGCGACGCCACCCCGGACATCTCACCCGTCACCGACGCCGCGACCGAGATCGGCAAGGTCTGCACCCCGTAGATACTGGGGCCATGACGCGTCTGATCCTCGCCACCCGCAACGCCGGGAAAATCACCGAACTCAAGGCCATCCTCGCCGACGCCGGTCTCCCTCACGACCTCGTCGGCGCGGACGCCTTCCCCGAGATCCCCGACGTCAAGGAAACCGGCGTCACCTTCGCCGAGAACGCCCTCCTCAAGGCCCACGCCCTCGCCCGGGCCACCGGCCTGCCCGCCGTCGCCGACGACTCCGGCCTGTGCGTCGACGTCCTCGGCGGCGCGCCCGGCATCTTCTCCGCCCGCTGGTCCGGCACCCACGGCGACGACCGGGCCAACCTGGAGCTGCTGCTCGCACAGCTCCTCGACATCGACACCCCCCACCGCGGCGCCCACTTCGCCTGCGCCGCCGCGCTCGCGCTCCCCGACGGCACCGAACGTGTCGTCGAGGGCCGCCTGCTGGGCACCCTGCGGCGCTCCCCGCACGGCACGAACGGCTTCGGCTACGACCCGATCCTCCAGCCGGAGGGCGAGTCCCGGACCTGCGCGGAGCTGACGTCGCAGGAGAAGAACGCGATCAGCCACCGGGGGAAGGCGTTCCGCGCTCTCGTACCGGTGGTGCGGGAACTGCTGGGCTGACACGGGCAGAGGCGCGGCACCGATGCGGTGCCGCGCCTCTGCGCACGGTGCGGCCGGAGGGACTCGAACCCTCACGGGTGTTACCCCACTGGGACCTAAACCCAGCGTGACTGCCAGTTCCACCACGGCCGCGCGTGCGCCCATCGTAGTGGGCCGCCTACGCCCGGCCGGGGCGAGGGGCCGGATGGGCCGGGGCGGGTGTCAGATCCCGAGATCCTTGATGATCTTCGCGACATGGCCCGTCGCCTTCACGTTGTACAGCGCGCGCTCGACCTTGCCGTCCTCGTCGACGACGACCGTGGAGCGGATGACGCCGGTCACCGTCTTGCCGTAGAGCTTCTTCTCGCCGAACGCCCCGTACGCCTCCAGAACCTCCTTGGACGGGTCGCCGACCAGCGTGACCGCGAGGTTCTCCTTCTCACGGAACTTCGCCAGCTTCTCCGGCTTGTCCGGAGACACCCCGATCACGTCGTAGCCCGCGCCCGCGAGCACGTCCAGGTTGTCGGTGAAGTCGCAGGCCTGCTTGGTGCAGCCGGGCGTGAGGGCGGCCGGGTAGAAGTAGACGATCACCTTGCGGCCCTTGTGGTCGGCGAGTGACACCTCGTTGCCGTCGGCGTCGGGCAGGCTGAAGGCGGGGGCGGTGTCGCCGGGCTGGAGTCGCTCGCTCATGGTTCTCCTCGTCGGACGTGAGGGTGTACGTCGTCGAGCGTAATGGGGGTGCCGTGGGGTGCGGTGACGTCCGAGCTGACAGACTGTCGATGAAGGACTACCGGATACGACCACGGAGGGCGGCGCGGTGTCGGATACCAGGACCCCTGCGCAGATCGAGGCGGACATCGTCCGCCGGCGCGAGCAGCTGGCCGAGATGCTCGACGAGATCGGTGTACGCGTGCACCCCAGGACGGTCATCGGCGATGCGAAGGCGAAGGTGGCCTCGACGGTGGACGCCACGGCCGGGCGTGCCTTCGTCGCGGTGAACCGCACGGTGTCGGACGTGAAGGCGAAGTTCGTGTCCGACGAGGGCGTCCCCCGGCTGGAGCGCGTCGTGCCGGTGGCGCTGGTGGCCGTCGGTCTTGTCGGGCTGCTGGCCATGTCGGCGCGCAGGCGACGGGCGTGACCCGGCGGCGTCCCCGGGGGGGCCGGGCAGGTAGGTTCGTCGCGTGAGCGCCAAAAGCCATGACCACAGCCAGCATGACAAGCTTCCGATCAAGATGCTGCACGATCGTGTGCTGGTCAGGACCGACATCCCCGAGGGAGAGCGTCGTTCCAGCGGCGGCATCGTGATTCCGGCGACCGCGGCCGTGGGCCGGCGCCTCGCCTGGGCCGAGGTGGTCGCGGTGGGACAGAACGTCCGCACGGTGGAGACCGGGGACCGGGTGCTCTACGACCCCGAGGACCGGGCCGAGGTCGAGGTGCGGGGCGTCGCGTACGTCCTGATGCGCGAGCGTGATCTGCACGCGGTCGCCGCCGACCGGTTCCAGGGCTCGGAGGACTCCACGGGGCTGTATCTCTAGCCGTTCGACGGAGCGCGCGCAGGGCTGGTGGCAGAGGTCACCAGCCCTTTTCGTATGCCCTTTGCTACGTTGGAGGGACCCGACGAGACGCGCCGTACCGGGCTACGCAAAGACGACGCACCCCGTGTTGTTCCGCGTTTCGGAGGTGCCGTCATGGCCTGGGTTCTGCTTGTTGTCGCCGGTCTGCTCGAGGTCGGCTGGTCGATCGGGATGAAGTTCACCGACGGCTTCACCAGGCTGTGGCCGAGTGTGTTCACCGGCCTCGGGATCGTCGCGAGCATGATGCTGCTGTCGCATGCCGCGAAGACGCTGCCCATCGGCACGGCGTACGGCGTCTGGGTGGGCATCGGCGCGGCGGGCGCGGCAGTGGTCGGCATGCTGGTGCTGAACGAGCCGGTGACGGCGGCCCGGATCTTCTTCGTGTGTCTGCTGCTGGTGGCAGTCGTCGGGCTCAAGGCGACATCGGGTCACTGAGACCCTCCATCCACGGGCCGGTGAGGCTTCCCGCCCCGGGCGTCCCGGGCGTCACGGGCGGTCCCGTCGGTGTCCTGCCGGGGCCGCCGGTGGTACCGCCGGGCCCTCCCGGGGCGGTGGGGCCCCAGGGTCCTCCCGTCCCGCCGGTCCCGCCGGATCCCCCGGTCGTGGCGCCCGTCGGACCTACGGTGACGGTGCCGCCGCCGGTGGCGCCGCCCTGGGTGGGGGGAGTGCCCGTGGGGGGAGCACTCGCGGAAGGACTGCCCGTCACGGGCGCGCCGGTCGGCGGGCTGCCGGGACCGCCCTGGTACCGGCCGGGGCCGTCCCGCTCGTCGCGCCCGTCCGGGTCGCCGGACTCGTCCTCCTCGTCCGACGGCGGCTCGGTCTCGCGCATGCCCTCCTCGATCTCCAGCGCGAAGTCCCGCGCCACGCTGTCCTCGAGCGCGGTGGCCGTGTACTGGGCCCAGATCTCGGCCGGCGCCCCACCGCCGTTGATGCGCGACAGCCCCATCGCCCCGTAGAGCGAGGTCTGCGCACCGGTGTCGGGGTTCTGCCCCATGAGGGCGACGACGGTCACCAGGTCGGGGGTGTAGCCGGCGAACCACGCGGCCCGGTCCTGCTCGGCAGTGCCCGTCTTGCCCGCGGCGGGCCGGCCCACGGCACCCGCCGCGGCACCGGTGCCCCCGTCCACGACGCTCTGCAGGATCGCGGTGGTGGTGTCCGCGGCCTCGCGTGAGACGACACGGCGCATCCGCTGCTCGGGCAGGGCGATCGCGGTGCCGTTCCTGGTGACGCTGTCGATGAGGGTGTACGTGCCGTGCTTGCCGTGATTGGCGAGGGTCGCGTACGCCTCCGCCATGTCGAGGACGCTCGCGGTGGCCGGGCCGAGTGCGATGGACGGGGAGGGTGTGAGGTCGGGCGTACTGCCGGGGAGCCCCAGGGCGACGGCGGTCCGCCGCACCCGGGCGGGGCCCACGTCGACGGCCATCTGCGCATAGACCGCGTTGACTGACTCGTCGGTGGCCCTGCTCACCGTGATGGGGCCGTAGGAGACGTCGTCCTCGTTTTCGGGGGCGTAACGCGGGCCGTTCCAGCCCTGGACGGTGCGCATGGTGGAGCCGTCGTAGATCGTGTTCGGGGTGATCCGGCGGCCGTCCTGGGTGGTGGATTCGTTCTCCACGGCGGCGGTGAAGACGAACGGCTTGAAGGTGGAGCCGACCTGATAGTCGCGCCGCGTGGCGTTGTTGACGAACTGTTTGGTGTAGTCGACGCCGCCGTACATGGCGACGACCCTGCCGGTGGACGGGTCGATGGAGGCGCCACCGACGCGGACGTTGCGGTCGGCCTTGCGGCTGGTGTCGAGCCGGGACATGACCTGGTCGTCGACCGCCTCGGTGAAGGCGTCCTGCTTGTCCGGCTCCAGCGTGGTCGTGATCCGGTGGCCGCCTGCGGCGAGGGTGTTCTCGTCGATGATGCCGTTGCCGGTGAGGTAGTCCTCGACGGCCTGGACGATGTAGCCGCGCTGGCCGGACAGCCCGTTCGCGGGCCTGGCGCGCTGCGGTACGGGGAAGGTCATGGCGGAGCGTTCGGCGGGGGTGAGCCAGCTCTCCTTGACCATTCCGTCGAGCACATAGGTCCAGCGGCGCTCTGCCGCCCGGCGGTTCTCCGGGTGGGTGGTGATGTCGTACGCGCTGGGTGCGTTGAGGAGCGAGGCGAGATACGCGCCTTCGGCGACGGTGATGTCGGCGATGTCCTTGCCGTAGTAGGCATGGGCGGCGGCCTGGACGCCGTAGGCGTTGCGGCCGAAGTAGCTGGTGTTGAGGTACCCCGCCAGGATGTCGCCCTTGGAGACTTCACGGCCGAGCTTCAAGGCGATGAAGAACTCCTTCACCTTGCGCGTGACGGTCTGTTCCTGTCCGAGGTAGTAGTTCTTGACGTACTGCTGGGTGATCGTGGAGCCGGACTGTTTGCCCTTGCCGCTGACGGTGTTCCAGGCCGCGCGGAGCATGGCCTGGGGGTCGATGGCGGGCGCGGAGTAGAAGTCGCGGTCCTCGGCGGCGAGGACGGTGTGCTGGACGTGCAGCGGCACCTGGGCGAGGGAGACGTTCTCGCGGTTGACCTCGCCGTCGCGGGCGATCGGGGTGCCGTCCTCGTAGAGGTATACGTTGCTCTGCGACGTCGCGGCGGCGTTGGCGGCGGGGATGTCGACGAGCAGATAGCCGGCGAGGAAGCCGCCGATGAGGACGAGTGCGAACAGCAGGACGCCACCGAGCAGCATGCGCCAGGTCGGGATGACGCGGCGCCAGCCGGTGCGTCTGCGGCCGGGTTTGCCGCCTTCACCGCCCTTGGGGGCGGGCGGGTCGGGCGTGGGGACTGTCGCGTCGCGGGGTGTCCAGCCCTGCTGCGGCTCGTCGTTCATGTCCCCCATAGTGCACTTTTCACCTCGATATCCCTTGTATCCCGGTCCTTCCGTCCGGAAATAGGCTCGCGGCGCCGTGTTCGGCTCCGCTAGGGTCGTGCGCTTTGGTGTCCGCGACGGGGGGAGGGGGCTGTGGTGCGGCTCTACGCGGTCGTCGCGGCGGGTGGGTTCCGCCGCTACGCGACATACCGGGTGGCAACGGCGGCGGGGATGTTCACCAACACCGTCTTCGGCTTCATCATGGCGTACACCTATATCGCCCTGTGGGACGAGCGTCCGCAGCTCGGCGGCTACGACCTCTCCCAGGCACTCACCTATGTGTGGCTGGGCCAGGCGCTGCTGATGACATGCGCCATGATGGGCGGCGGATTCGAGGACGAGCTGATCGAGCGCATCCGCACCGGCGACATCGCCATCGACCTCTACCGCCCCGCCGACCTCCAACTGTGGTGGCTCGCGGGTGACCTGGGGCGGGCCGCCTTCCATCTGCTGGGCCGCGGCATCGTGCCGATGGTGCTCGGCTCGCTCGCCTTCGACCTGGTGATGCCCACCTCGCCGCTGACCTGGATCGCGTTCCTCGTCGCGGTCGCGCTCGGGGTCGTCGTGAGTTTCGCCGTGCGGTTCCTGGTGGCACTGTCCGCCTTCTGGCTGATGGACGGGGCCGGGGTGATGCAGATCTGCTGGCTGGCGACGATGTTCTTCTCCGGGATGCTGCTGCCGCTGAACCTGTTCCCCGGAACGCTGGGCGAGGTGGCGCGGGCGATGCCCTGGTCGTCGCTGCTCCAGGTCCCCGCCGACATCTTCCTCGGCAAGCGCACCGGCTGGTCCCTGGCCGGCGCGTACGCCTTCCAGGCGGGCTGGGCCCTCGCGCTGCTTGTCGCCGGGCGGCTGCTGCAGTCCGCCGCCACCCGCCGGGTGGTGGTCCAGGGTGGCTGAGGCGGTGCGTGCCTACGGACTGATCGTGGCGATGTGGATCCGTTCCACGATGACGTACCGGGCGTCGTTCGCGATGACGACGTTCGGGAACTTCGCCGCGACCGCCTTCGACTTCGTGACGATCCTGCTGATGTTCACGCACATCGACGCGCTCGGTGGCTACTCGCTGCCCGAGGTCGCCTTTCTGTACGGGACGACCAGCACGGCCTTCGGCCTCGCCGACCTGGTGATGGGCTCCATGGACCGGCTCGGCCGACGGGTGCGGGACGGCACGCTGGACACGCTGCTGGTGCGGCCCGTGCCGGTGCTCGCGCAGGTCGCCGCGGACCGTTTCGCGCTGCGCCGGCTGGGCCGGATCAGCCAGGGGCTGCTCGTTCTCGGCTACGGAATCGCCCATCTGGACGTCGAGTGGACCGTGCTCAAGGCGGCCATGGTGCCGATGATGCTGCTCAGCGGCGGGGCGATCTTCGCAGCGGTGTTCATCGCGGGCGGCGCGTTCCAGTTCTTCGCCCAGGACGCCTCCGAGGTGCAGAACTCCTTCACCTACGGCGGCAACACGCTGCTCCAGTACCCGCCGTCGATCTTCGCGAAGGACCTGGTGCGCGGAGTGACGTTCGTCGTTCCGCTCGCCTTCGTCAACTGGGTGCCGTCGCTGTACGTGCTGGGCCGCGAGGACCCCTTGGGGCTGCCCGGCTGGCTGGCGTTCCTGCCGCCGCTGGTCGCCGCCGTGTGCTGCTCGCTCGCGGCGCTGGCCTGGCGCGTGGGGCTCCGTTCGTACCGCAGCACCGGGAACTGAGGAGTCGGTCATGGATTTCATCGAACTCGACGGCGTCGAGAAGGTCTTCGACGTACGCCGCAAGGTGGGCCGGCTGCGCCGCGAGAAGCACCAGGTGCGCGCGGTGGACGGCATCAGCTTCACCGTGTCGCGCGGCGAGATGGTCGGCTACATCGGCCCGAACGGGGCCGGGAAGTCGACGACGATCAAGATGCTGACGGGCATCCTCACCCCGAGCGGCGGCCGGCTGCGCGTCGCGGGCATCGACCCCTCGCGCGAACGCACCCGCCTGGCGCAGCGGATCGGCGTCGTGTTCGGTCAGCGCACGACGCTGTGGTGGGACCTCCCGTTGCGCGACTCGTACCGGCTGATGCACCGCATGTACCGGGTCCCCGACGAGGTGTTCCGGCGGAACCTGGACCGGTGCGTCGAACTGCTGGACCTGGGTGAGCTCCTGGACGTCCCCGTGCGCCAGCTGTCGCTGGGCCAGCGGATGCGTGGCGACATCGCGGCAGCGCTGCTGCACGACCCGGAGGTGCTGTATCTGGACGAGCCGACGATCGGGCTCGACGTGATCTCCAAGGCGAGGGTGCGGGAGTTCCTGCGCGACCTGAACGCGGAGCAGGGTACGACGGTCCTGCTGACCACGCACGACCTCACCGACATCGAGCAGCTGTGCAAGCGCGTCATGGTCATCGACCACGGGCGGCTGATGTACGACGGGGCGCTCGCCGGGCTGCACGAGGTGGGAGAGAGCGAGCGGACGCTGGTGGTGGACCTGGAACGGGAGATGCCGCCGATCGAGCTGGCCGACGCACGCACGCTGAAGGTGGAGGGCCCTCGGCAGTGGCTGGCGTTCTCCGCGTCGGCGTCGGCGGCGCCTCTGGTCGCGGCACTGGCGGAGCGGTATCCGCTGGTCGATCTGTCCGTGCGGGAGCCGGACATCGAGGCAGTGATCGCGAAGATGTACGCCGACCGTTCGTCCTGACTAGTGTGGCCACATGACGAGCGAACCCCCCGAGATGCGTGCGTCCGACTCGGAACGGGAGAGGGTGGCCGAGCGGCTGCGTGACGCTGTCGCCGAGGGCCGACTCGACATGGAGGAGTTCGAGCAGCGCCTCGACGCGGCCTACCGGGCCCGTACGCACGGCGAGTTGACGCCGCTCGTGCGGGACCTTCCGGTCGGCGGGTCCGTCGCGCCGGTGGCGGCGACCGCTCCGGCACGGGGCGAGTGGGCCGCACGCGTGGGCGGCCCGGCGACCTCGAAGGGCGGGTTCGCGTTCTGGGGCGGATTCGGGCGCAAGGGCATCTGGACGATCGGCCGCAGGTTCACCGCGTTCACGCTGATGGGCGGCGGTGAACTGGATCTGCGGGAGGCCCGGTTCGAGGCCCGCCAGACCGTGATCAACTGCATCGTCCTCATGGGCGGCGTGCAGGTCACCGTGCCGCCCGGCCTGAACGTCGAGGTCAGGGGTATCGGCCTGATGGGCGGCTTCGGTGAGCACGGCAACGTCGACAGCGAGCCGGACCCCGAGGCACCGCACGTGATCATCCAGGGTGTGGCGGTGATGGGCGGCGTCGGTGTGGAGCGCAAGCGCACCAGGGCCCAGAAGCAGCAGCTGAAGGCGGAACGGGCGGAGCAGGCGCGCCTGGAGGAGCAGAGGAAGCGGGACGGGCTCACGAAGGGGGACGACCCCAGGGAACTCGGCTGAGCCCCCGCTCGGCTCACAGCGACTTGAGGTCGACGGACGCTCCCATCAGCGCGTAGCCCGCATCGCTCGGGTGCAGGTGGTCCCCGGAGTCGTACACCGGGCGCAGCCGCTGCGGTGCGTACGGATCGCGCAGTGCCCGGTCGAAGTCGACCACCTTGTCGAAGATCCTGCCCGACCGCACGGCCTCGTTGACCTTGAGGCGTTCGGCCTCCAGCGCCGGTGTGCAGCCGCTGTGTCCGCCGCACGGCATCAGCGTCGCGCCGATCACCCGCAGGTCGTGGGCACGGGCGCGGCGGGCCAGCTCGGTCAGGCCGGTGATCACGTTGTCGCCGGTCGGCGCGTACGGGGAGCGCAGCAGGTCGTTGATGCCTATGTCGACGATCACCGTCCGCACGCCGGAGCGGCCGGCCACGTCACGGTCGAAGCGGTCGAGGGTGCTGGGGCCGTGCCCGAACAGGAGAAGGCGGTTGCCGCTGATGCCCTGGTTGAGCACGCCGTAACGGCCGCCGAGCCGGTCGGCGAGGACGTCGGGCCAGCGCTGGTTGCTGTCCGGGGTGGACGAGGACCCGTCGGTGATCGAGTCGCCGAGGGTGACGACAGAGCCGCGCGCCTCCGAGGTGAGCACGTCCACGGCGCTGATGTGGTGCCAGGAACGGGTCTGCCCGGTGTATGCGTCCCCGGCCTCGTCGTGGGTGCGGTCGCCGTCGGCGAGATACGAGGTCTGCCGCGCGTACGTGTGGGAGGTGACGGGGCCGCCGGGTGCGGGCGTGTGCACGCTGATCAGCAGATCGCCGTCGTACGGGATCCGGAGTGCGACCGGGTCGCTGACGAGCTGCCCGCCCGGTGCGATGGTGGCGCCGGTGGCCCGCCCGAAGGTGAGGGGCCGCAGCGTGCCCGGCACCGCGCCGGGGCTGACGCCCGCGCGCACGGCGAGGGTGACGGTGCTGATGTGCAGCGGGACCGTGCCGTAGAGGTTGGAGAGCGTGACGCGGGCGGCGGTGCCGCCGATGCTGGTGTGCACGACGTTGCGTATGGAGCGGCCGGCGCGGCCGCTGGGTGATCCGGGCACGGTGGTGACCGGGGCGATCTCGACGGGACTCGCCGCCCAGGTCCCGATCCACACGGGAGTGGCCGCCGGGGGCGTACGAAGGGCCGGCTTGTCCTTGACGGCACCGACTCCGAGATAGATACCGCCGCAGATCAGGACAACTGCGGCCATAAGGGCGGCGAGGCTCGCGTACCCCTGGCGCTTGTTCATGGACACATCATCCGGCATGGGTCGGGAACTCGAGATGCCGCCCAGGAGTACACGAGGTAGGGACAATGCGTACGGTACGCACGCGCGGACGGGTGGAGCGGATGGAAGGCACAGAACCGGAGGAGCCGGGCCACGCCGATGGCGCGGGCAGCGCCGGGGAAACGGGGCTCTCGGGCGCGGCCGGGCAGGGCGGTGCGCTGCCGCTGCCCCCGGCGCCCGCTCGTGAGAAAGCGGATGCGGATGCCGACGGGGCGGGCGCGGGTGCGCCCGGCCAGGCGTCGGTGAAGAGCGCCCCGCCCGGGGAGTCGGGTGCCCGGGACGCGGGGACGCCCGGCCGGGCCGGACGCTCGGCGCGCCCCGGAACCGGCGGGGCACCGGGCAGAGGCGCCGGGCTGCCGGGATTCGCGTACACCGCTGCCGACGAGGAGAAGCGGCAGGGCGTGCGGCGGATGAAGGCCACCGCCACCGGCCTTCTCCTCCTCGTCGCGCTGATCTTCGTCCTCGCCACCTGGGCCAAGAACGCCGGCCTCGGCGGCTGGGCCGGTTATGTCGCAGCCGCTGCCGAAGCCGGCATGGTCGGCGCACTCGCCGACTGGTTCGCCGTCACCGCCCTCTTCCGCCACCCCCTCGGCCTCCCCATTCCGCACACCGCGATCATCCCCAACAAGAAGGACCAGCTCGGCGCCTCGCTCGGCTCGTTCGTCGGCGAGAACTTCCTCTCCGAGGACGTCGTACGTGCTCGTCTGGGCGCCCTCGGCATCGGCGGCCGGCTCGGTGCCTGGCTCGCCGATCCCGCCCATGCCGACCGCGTTACCGCCGAGTTGTCCACCGCCCTGCGCGGCGCGCTCACCGTGCTGCGGGACTCCGACGTGCAGGCGGTCGTCGGTGAGGCCATCACCCGCCGGGCGGACGCCGCCGAGATCGCGCCCGGCATCGGCAAGACACTCCAGAAGGTCGTCGCCGACGGCGCGCACCACCGGGCCGTGGACCTGATCTGCGCCCGCGCCCATGACTGGCTCGTCCTGCACTCCGACTCGGTGATGGACGCCGTCGAGGGCGGCGCGCCCGGCTGGACGCCGCGCTTCGTCGACCGCAAGGTCGGTGAGCGGGTCTACCGCGAACTGCTCCGCTTCGTCACCGAGATGCGGGACATGCCCGGCCACCCGGCGCGCGGCGCGATCGACCGCTTCCTGTCCGACTTCGCCGCCGATCTGCAGTCGGACACCGAGACACGGGACCGCGTGGAGCGGATGAAGTCGGAGCTGCTGTCGCGTTCCGAGGTGCAGGACGTGATCGCGTCGGCCTGGTCCTCCGTACGCGGCATGATCATCTCGGCGGCCGAGGACGACCGCAGCGAACTGCGCCTGCGCGCCCGCGCGTCCCTGCTGTCGCTCGGCGCCCGCCTCGCGACGGACGAGCGGCTGCAGGCGAAGGTGGACGGCTGGGTCGAGGACGCGGCGGTGTACGTGGTCACCACCTACCGCGCCGAGATCACCTCGCTGATCTCGGAGACCGTGGCGAGCTGGGACGCGGAGCACACCTCGCGCAAGATCGAGGCGCACATCGGCCGGGACCTGCAGTTCATCCGGATCAACGGCACGGTCGTCGGCGCGCTCGCCGGTCTGCTGATCTACACCGTCGCCCACGCGCTGGGCGCGTGAGGGGATACTTCGCGGCGCCATCCACCGGGCCGTGACCGCCGGCGGTCAGCTCTCCACGGCAGCGCTGCGTGGCCGTGCTTTGCCGGTGCCGTTCTCGGACACGGTCGTGTCACACGCCCACGGGCGTTGCCGTCCGCCGCTGACGGCCGCGACGCCCCGCTCGTCGTAGCGGGAGGTCGCCAGGGACCAGGCGAGGTTGCCCGCCATCAGATGGCCCATGCCCGCCACATAGTGTCCGACGTGCCCGCTCACCTCCGCGGGCACGCCTCGTTCGCCCAGCGCCTTCGGGAGGGTCGCGGCGAGTTCGGTGAAGCGGGCCGTCCGCTCGTTGGCCAGGGCGGCTGTGTGCTCGACGGCCACGTCGATGGTGCAGCCCTTCTGCTCGCGCAGGACGACGACACTGTTGTTCACGTCCCCTGCCGCGAGTTCCTTGACGAGCGAGACGATGTCATTGACGTAGATCACCACGTCGGCGGTGATCTCACGCATCTCACGCAGCGGCGAGGAGCCGTGCAGCGCGTCCGGCAGCGCGTAGCCGCCGCACCGCTCGGTGAAGTCCAGGCACGGCTGCACGCCTATGGAGTGGCGGCGCAGCGCCATGAACTCCTCCGGAGCGGGCAGGCGGTCCGCGGTCCGGTTGAGCGCCTCGCCCCGGTGGGCCGCCATGTAGGAGAGCCAGTGCCCGCGGAACCGGCGCCGCCAGTGGGCCGGAGTTCCGTCGGTCGCCCGGCACCAGATGTCCCGGAACGCCCGCACCAGCGGAGGGGCCGACGGATCGGGCACGGAGCCCCCCGCAGTCATGGTCGTCCCGAGAGTGTCCACCAGCTGTTCGATCGCCTCGGGCAGCGTCCCCAGCCGACCGTCGAACTGGTCGTCGAAGATGAAGAACCAGGCGTTGAAGTCGGCCGCGAGTTCGAGGTCGCTGCCCGTGGCGTCGGGATAGAAGTACGCCATCAGCCGCTCCAGGCGCAGCGCGTCGTACTCATCCGTCGCGGCGTCCCCCTTCAGCATGCCCGCCTCGAGCAGCCACTGGAGGGTGTGCTGCCGTGCGCGCTCCCCATGCGGGCTGAGCCGTGGGGGGAACGGGATCCTCACCGCCGCGGTGCGTCGCATCGGGTCCGAAGGGCCCTGATGATGGCCGGAGTTCATCGCGTTCGCCATAGGTGCCCCCTGGGTGTCACGGCGGCCGCACCGGCGCATCGGTGCAGTTCCCGCGCGTACTACAGCGTTGCGAGGCTAGGGGCGCATCACCGGAATCGGGTGCGCTCCTGCGGAAGCAATGTGGCGCGAAACGGCGCACGCGCATCTCGGCGCGCCCTCGGAGGAGACGCTCGGGCAGCAGCGGGAAGGCAGTGAACTGCCGCAACGCCGAACGGCGTTACCAGAACCATCCGTACGCGACGGCCGAACTTCCCCGAAGGGTTACGCACCGTCCTCATGGGCGTACGCTTCGCCAGTGCTCGTTGCGCCGGCGGTCGACGTGGTGAACGCCTCGCGGACGCTGCACCTCTCGACGCTGCACGAACAGTTCACGGACGACTCACAGCCGAAGGAACACTTGTGGTCCACACGGGAGAGCGGCCGGGACGACCGCGCCGCCTGCTGCTGGAACGTGACGCGGAACTCGCCGCAGTCGACGGCCTGTTGACCGGCCTCCAAGCGGCGGTCACAGGATCGGGCGCCCCCGGCGCCGGCGGCCTGCTCGCCTTCGCCGGCCCGGCCGGCCTCGGCAAGACCACCCTCCTGGCCGAAGTGCGCCGCCGGGCTGTGGCCCGCGGCTGCACCGTGCTCTTCGCCCGGGGCGGCGAGCAGGAGCAGACAGTGGCGTTCCACGTCGTACGCCAGCTCGTCCAGCCGCTGCTTGCGGCGGCGAGCGAGCAGGAACACCGCGCGCTATTGGGCAGTTGGTACGACATCGTCGCTCCCGCGATGGGCCTCGTGGCCGGGGGCGCGGGCAGGGGCACCCCCGACCCGCAGGGCGTGCGCGACGGCTTGGACTGGATCGCCACCCGCTTCGCCGTGCAGAACGCGCCGCTGGTGGTGATGCTCGACGATGCCCACTGGGCCGACGCCGAGTCGCTGGCCTGGCTCACCGGCTTCGCCCCCAGGGTCACCGAACTGCCGATGATGCTCGTCGTGGCGTACCGCTCCGACGAACTCCCTGTCGACGCCGTCGCGTTCGCCCGCCTCGCCGAAAGGCAGGGATCGCACCCCTTCGACCTCGTGCCCCTCACACCGGGCGCGGTCGGCCGCCTCGTGAGGGACGCCCTGGGCGAGGAGGCCGACGACGGTTTCTGCCGCGAGACCTGGGCCGTCACCGGAGGGAACCCCTTCGAGACCGTCGAACTCGCCGCCAAGGTCGTCGACCGCGGACTCAAACCGCAGGCCGCCCATGTAACGGAACTGCGGGAGCTCGCTTCCGCGGTGAAGGGCGGTGGACTCGTCGAGCGGCTGGAGAGGCTCGGCACCTCCGCCGTCCGGTTCGCGTGGAGCGCCGCCGTACTCGGCGCCGAGGCGTCCCGGAGCCTCGCCGCGAGCGTCGGCGGGCTGGGCGACGCGGAGTCGGCCGACGCCGTCGCCCGGCTACGCGATGCCCGCATCCTCGCCGCCCCGGACCCTGGCCCGGACCCTGACCCGGACCGCGGCCCGGACCCGGACAAGAACCCGGGTCGTGGCCTGCGTGCGGTCCCGGACGTTTCGTCCGGGAATCTCGGCGACGAGCGGCTGGAGTTCTTCCACCCTCTGGTCGCCACCGCCGTGTACCGCGCGATACCCGCCGCATTCCGTGTCGCCATGCACGGCCAGGCCGCGGCCATCGTCTCGGGCGCGGGCCTGGGCGTCACCACGACCGCGCGGCACCTGCTGGAGATGCACCCCGAGAGCGACCCCTGGGCGGTGCGGCAGTTACGCAAAGCCGCCCGCGAGTACCTGAGGGCAGGCGCCCCCGAGGCTGCTCGCCGATGTCTCGCCCGGGCACTGCGAGAACCGCCCGCCCTGGACGAGCGGGCCGACGTGCTGTTCGAACTCGGCTGCTCCGCGCTGCTGACCGAACCGGCCACCACCGTCAACCACCTGCGTGCAGCCCTGGACGAACCCGTTCTCGCCCCCGCTCTGCGCGAGGCGATCGTCTACCGGCTGGCCCAGGCACTCGGCCACTCGGACCGCATGGCCGAGGCCGCCGAGACGGTCGCCGACGCGGCCCGGAGCGCCACCGACGCCCGGACCCGGCTGCACATGCAGGCCGAGCAGTTCATGTGGAACGCCTTCCGGGCGGACGAACAGGACTCGCCGGCCCGGTCCCGCAGACTGGCCCGGCTCGCGGAGCATCTCACCGGACGCGGCCTCGCCGAGCGCTACATCCTGGGACTGCGCGCCTGGGACGCCATGGTGCGCGGCGAGTCGGCAGCCACGGCACTCCACTACGCGGAGGAGGCCCTCGGTGACGGCCTCAGCTGGACGGACGAGCAGTGGGGGTTCGAGGTCCCGGTCCTCGTCGCCCTCACGTTCATGTACTGCGACCAGCCGGGACGCGCCGAGGAGCTCTTCAACAAGGGCATCGCGGAGTGCGAGACCAAGGGGTGGCGCGGCGCCCACCTCTCCTTCGGATTCACCCTCCTCGGCTACATCCGCTACCGCCGCGGGCGCCTCGACGAGGCCGAGACCCTGGTCCGCGCCGGGCTGCGGATCGCGGACCGCGTCGGGCACATGGTCCCCGCCCAGTACTTCGCGATCGGCATCCTCATCGAGATCCTGATCGCCCGCGGCCGAACCGGTGACGCCCGGGACCTCGCGGCCCGCTACAGCTACGGCGACGTGGTGCCCAGCGCCGTCGTGTACCCCGACTCCCAGACCGTCCACAGCGAGCTGCTGCTCGCCCTCGGCAGGCGACGGGAGGCCGAGCAGCAGCTCGACCTGGTCGGCCTGCGGCTCGAACCGCGCGGCATGCGCAACCCCGCGTGGTGCCCCTGGCGGCTGCACCTGGCACAGGCGACGGACGACCCGCAGCGGGCCGTCGCCCTGGCCGACGAAGGCCTCGAGATGGCCCGCCGGTTCGGCACCCAGTCCGCCGTCGGACAGGCGCTGCGCGCCAAGGCCCTGGTGAGCGACGGCGCGCAGCGGCTTGCCCTGCTGGCCGAGTCCGTGGCCCACCTCGAACGCTCGCCCGCCGGCTACGAGCTCGCATGCGCCCTGGTGGACCACGGCGTCGAGCTGCGCCGCGCCGGGCTCCGTCAAGAGGCCGGGGAGCGGCTGCACCGCGGACTGGAGGGCGCCGTGCAGTGCGGAGCGGACGGCCTGGCGGCACAGGCCCGGGAAGAGCTGGACGCGGCCGGTCTGTGGCCGCTGCAACTGCGCTCCGCGGCCACGGAGTCGCTCACCGCGCAGGAGCAGACGGTGGCCGAATGGGCGGCGGACGGCTGGTCGAGCGAGCGCATAGCGGAGGAGCTGGGAGCGCAGACCCCGGTGGTGACACGTCTGCTGTCGGACATCTACCGCAAGGTCGGCTCCGACCGCGCGGGCCTGGGCCGGCTCATCGGGAGATCGGGCGGGGCGGACGCGGGCGCCGGCGCGGGCCCGGCCGGGTGACGGCTGCGCGGGGGCGGGTGACCGGCCCTTGGTGGAGCACCCTGGCGGCGCGGGTGGTCCTGCGCCGGCGGAGCGCGTGACCGGTCCTTGGTGGCGCGGGGCCGGTCCCTGGCGGCGCGGGTGGTCCTGCGCCGGCGGGACGCGGGGCTGCGGACGAGCGCGGGACGCGGGCCAGGGGCCGCGGACAAGCGCGGGACGCGGGCCAGGGGCCGCGCGTGACTGCGGGCGACGGCGATCGAGGGCCGGGTGGCCGCGGACGAGCGAGGGGCGAGAGGCGCGGGCGTGGCCAGATGCCGCGGACGACCGCCGGGCGACGGCGAGCGTGGGCGAGGCGCCGCGGAACAGCGAAGGGCGCGTGACCGGTCCCTGCCTGACGGTCACGCGCCCTGCGCCTCTTGGGGGAGGTGCCCTCATGTACGCACAGAAGGCACGCGGCGTTCAGCCGGCCCCGCCCGCTCTGCTCAGCGGGTCCAGCGCGTGACCGCCAGGGAGGCGGCCGCCACACCCGCGGCAGCCGTGAAGACGGCCGGCCAGGCGCCCATCTTCTTGGCGAGCGGATGCGATCCGGCGAACGCGGCGACATACGCGGCGCTCAGCCCCACGGCTGCCTTCGTCCCCGCGTCCTGCTGCCACTGACGTGCGGCGACGGCCCCGGCCGCGGCGAGCACGACCCCGCCGAGGGGACGCTTCTTGGTGAAGCGGGCGAGGGAGTACCCGCCCACGAGTCCGCCTGCCGCCACCGCTGCCGCGGGAACCTTGACCATGTGCTGCTGCCCTTCACTGCAGAATGCTGTCGTCACCGCAGTGCCTTCACTGCCGTACTTCGAGAGTAGAACGCCCCCGTCCGGGGCCTGCGACCGGCGGCCCGTAGGCCCGCGGCCGCCACTCGGAGCCGCCGTCCGAGCCGCCCGCAGCGCCGCGCCCGCAGGCGTACCGCCGCCGCCTCTCAAGGGCTCCCGCCCACCGCCCCTCAGCGGAAGAGCTGACCGCGCACGGCCCCGTCCGGGAACTTCTGCGTGTGGATGTTGGAGTAGAAGGCCCGCGGATTGTGCTTGATCTCCTTCAGCAGCCCCTTGTGCTGGTGCGTGAGCCGCCCCGAGACGGCGAAGATCCCCTCGGGGACGGCCGTGTTCAGCAGCCCGAGCACCACGTCGCCGTTCTTGCCGAACCCGCCCTTGTGGACGTGCGCCGCCTGGGGCGCCTGGATGTCGACCCAGGCGAGGGAGAAATCGATGTCCCGGCCGTCGGGGTGGAGGAAGGTCACGGCATACCCGTCGTCGTCACCCACCTTGTGCGCGTCGGTCACCGGGACCTCCTGCTCGCCGTTGGCCAGCGCCCGCAGCTTGCCGCCCTTGATGATGTGCAGCGGGTTGATGTTCTTCTTCAACCGCTTCAGCTGGCCCCGTACGGCTCCGCCCGGGAACTCCTTGCTGTGCAGGTTCACGTAGAACCCGGACGGGTGCTCGCGGATGCTGTCGGCGAGCCCGGCGTCGGTGATCTCCGTGTGCCCGGCCGCCGAGTGCACGGTGTCCGGCATGGCGGTGCCGAACAGCGGGACCTTCACCTCGCCGTTCTGCCCGGCGGCGCCCTTGTGGATGTGCCCCAGGCTCGGCACGAAGCCCTTCCACTGCATGGCGAAGACGACCCGGTCGCCCTTCACCTTGACGAGGGCGACGGCCTCCCCGTCGGGGTCGTTCACCGCCGCCCCCTTCGCGTCGGGCACCTCGTTCGCACCGCTGAGGACGGCGGCGAAGGTGACGGCCTTGCCGCGGCTGGGTTTGCTGAACGTCGCCGCGGATTCTCCCGACGAACTCCCCTTGGCCGCAGCGTGGTTGTCGTGGGCGGATGCCGGTACGGCGCCCGCCGCGGCGGCGAGCACGATTGCGGCCGACACGGAGAGATGGCGGGCATGACGCTTGTGCATGGCGGATGTACCTCTCATGGGGAGCCGACCCGGTCGCGGTCGTTTGCGGTCGGTCGCGGTCAAGTACGGGCTTTTCCGGCGCCCTGTTCAAGGGAAACTTCTGCGAATTTGCTTGAACGGCCGGTCAGTTGGAGCCGTACCTACCGCCGAACGCACCACCGCTCCCACATTCGGAACCGAGGGATTTCACCATGCGCGGCACCCGCACCACAGCCCGGGCCAGGACGCTGCTCGCGGCCCCGCTGATCTCGCTGGCGCTGCTCACCCTGACGGCGTGCGGGAGCTCCGACGGCTCCGGATCCGGCAAGGGTGAGGCCGCTGCGCCGAGCTCGGAACAGCCCGCCGGTCAACAGCAGCCGGACTCGCAGCCGGACTCCGACGGCAAGGCTCCCCCCGAGGATCCTGCGAAGACCGCGGACCCGGGGGACGAGGCGGACTCGGACCCCTCGTCGGCTTCTCCGAACGTCTCGGTCCGCACCGCCGATTCGGACCTGGGCACGATTCTGGTCGACGGCAAGGGGCGCACCCTCTACGGCTTCACCAAGGACAAGCCGGGACAGGCCAACTGCGACGCGAACTGCATCGCGGTCTGGCCGGCCCTCACCTCCGCGAAGGACATCGAGGCGGGCCCGGGCACACAGGCGTCGCTGCTGACGGAGTCGAAGCTGAGCGAGGGCACGGAGCAGGCGGTGTACGGCGACTGGCCGCTCTACTACTACGTGGGCGACACGGTGCCGGGAGACGTCAACGGCCAGGGCCTGGACGGCGAATGGTTCGTCATCGCGGCGGACGGCAAGCTGATCAGGACGGACTCGGAGTCGGTGGTCTGAACGCCGGGGCGCCCACGCCCCGGAGGAAGTCCGCGACCACCGAGGCGAACCCTGCGGGGTCCGACTCGTGGACCGTGTGACCCGTCGGAAGCGTGACCAGCCGCGTGTTGCCACGCCGGTCGGCCATCGCCGCTGCATGCCCGGCATCGAGGACGTCGCTGCGTTCGCCGTGGATCACGAGCGCCGGGCAGCTGCTCGCCGACCAGTCGTCCCAGTGGTCGCCGTTCAGCTGCCGCTGCGAGGTGACCATGTCCTCCGGTTCGAAGGCCAGGCCCCAGCCGTCGGGATGCTCCCGTATCGCATCGGTCAGGTAGCGGGCGGAGTCCCCGAGCCCTGCCACCAGAGCAGCCCGGGTCGGAGCCCGGCGCGGCCAGGACAGACAGAACGACAGATCGTCGTCGCCCTCGGCACCGATGTCCTCGATGACGAGCCCACCGACGAGGTGCGGATGCCGCGCCGCGAGCTGATACGCGTTGACGCCGCCGAGCGAGTGCCCGAGCACCACGACATCGCTGAGTCCGAGGTGGTCGAGCAGGGCCACCGCGTCCTGTACGTAGCCCTCCCGCGAGAAGTCCCCCGGCCGGTCCGACCGGCCGTGCCCACGCTGGTCGAGGGCGATGACCCGCCAGTCGGGCGCGAGCTCCGCCGCCAGGGCCGCGAACGTACGGGCCTCGCCGAAGTGCCCGTGAAGCGCGAGCAAGGGCCGCCCGGGCCCGCCGAAGTCGAGATACGACAGGTTGAGCCCACCCGTTTCGTAGGCTCCTCGCACCGGCTCACCCCCGCCCGCCGCCGGAACCCCGCCGATCCGCGCGGCGACCCGGCTGCGCAGCAGCTCGTACGCCTCGGCCCGCCGCCGCGGCCGGCCCGGTGGTCTGTGGACGACGCGCCCCGCGGTGACGGTCTGTCCCGGCCGGAACTGGTCGCGCGTGAGGTCCACCTCGACGCCGGCCGGCAGCCTGTTCCACCAGTGGTAGCCCTCCTGCCCGCCGTCGCGGTGCACCTCGCCGACCATGAGGTCGCCGCCGAGCAGGTCGTGCACGACCAGGGCGGTGACATCGCACTGGCCCAACGCCGGGTTGTCACCGCTCCACCCGGTGCGCGCCAAGTCGTCCGGCGAACAGGTGTCGGCGGCCCAACTGGCGCGCAGCGCGTTCTCGATGTCGGTGAGCGTGATCATGTCCAGCAGCATGCACCTGGCCACTGACAGTCGGCCCCGGGCCGTCACTCCGCTCCGCGTCCCGGAACACCGCCCGCCCGATACCGAAGGCCCGGGTCGCCGTCACGGCGACCACCAGATGGAGCACGGGTTCACGCAAGACGAGCATCCGACGGCTCACGTGGACGCCCGTCCTGCCGTCGTTGCGCGCGCGGCACGGTCACTCGCAGCCGTCGCCGTCCCGGTCGAGGAGGCGTCCGTGTCATGCCCCCGGTCGGTCGTCGCGCGAGCGCTCGTAGGATCGGACTCCACTGAACACAGGGGGAGTTGTGCGAGCGCGCACGAGTGGAAGTGCCGGACGGCGCGCCCTGGCGGTGGCGGGGGTGGTCCTGGCGGGCTCCGTCCTGCTCGCCGCGATGGTGTGGTTCCTGCCAGGAGTCGTCGTGGACCACGACCTCGCGGGCGCGACCGTCGAGCCGAAGGACCGGCTGACCGCGGTGAACAACGTCCGGACGACGCTGCTGCAGGCCGTGGGCGGCCTCGCCATCCTCGTCGGCGCGTACGTCACATGGCGTCAGATGCAGCTCGGACAGGAGGGTTTGAAAGCGACCCGTGAGGGTCAGATCACCGATCGCTTCGGCCTTGCGGTCGACCAGACGGGCAGCGACAAACTCGACGTACGCATCGGCGGGCTCTACGCCCTGTGGCGGGTCGCCGAGCACTCAGACCGTGATCGCGAGGCGGTCATCGCCATCATGGCGGCGTTCCTGCGGATCCACCTGCCATGGCCGGGCACGCCCCAGGACGCGACCGCACCGCACCCACCCATCAACTCCGTCCCTCCGCTGGAGACCCGGGCCCCCGACGCCCAGGTGGCGCTGACCTGCCTGGGGGTGCTGGGAGAGGGGCGTCGCCCGGAGTGGCTCAACCTCATCGCCACCGACCTGCGGCGGGCCGACTGCGACGGCCTGCACCTGCAAGGGGTCATCCTCGACCGGGCGTGCATGGAGGCGGCGAGCGTGTTTCGCGTCGACCTGACCCGTGCCTCGCTCGCGGGCGCCGTTCTGCGCCATGCCGAGCTGGCGACGTCGATCCTGCGCTCGGCGCACTGCACGAACGCCGATCTGCGCGGCGCCCGCCTGGTCGAAACGGACCTGACGGACGCGGACTTCACGGACGCGGATCTCCGCGAGGCGAACCTGTCCGCCGCCCGCGCCACCGGAACGGTGTTCCGCCGCGCGGACCTGCGCATGGCGGACGTGCGCGGCACCGACCTGAGCACGGCCGACCTGCACGAGGCCCGCCTGGAGGAGGCCCGCGCGGACGCAGCGACGCGCTGGCCCGCGGGCTTCGACGCGGCGGCCGCCGGCGTCCTCGTGACCCCGAACACGGAGGACGGGCCGACCGCGTCGTACGTATCGGGCTTCACACTCCGCACGGATCTGCCGCAGCTGCGCTCGTACCCGTAGGCCGTGTACGCCGATTCCGCCCGGTCCCGAATCGGGGTGCACGAACGGAGTGCGCGCGGTGTGACGACCGGGCCGAGCAGGGCAGAGAACGATCATGTCCACTCGTGCCCACGCTTCCCCCACTCCTGCTCGATGACCCTCTCCATAGGCCCCACCATCGCCGCAGGCCTTGCCGCGACCGGAGCAGTCCTCATCCGGAAGGTCTTGGTGCCGCTCATCGTGCTGCCACTCATCACCGCGCGAGGCCATCGCACACGCTGCTGACGCGGTGACGATGCCCGGCATCGGTCCGCCGGACGGAATCGTGGCGTCGCTGATCACAGATGAAGACGCCGTGAGGCGGGCCCTCCCGGGGGTCCACCTCACGGCGTCTCCGATGCTGTGGCGCTGCGCCCAGGCTCAGCCGACCGGCACGAGCTCGCGGTCCGCCACCCGGAACAGCGCGGCGGCCTCGCCGATGTTCACCTCGTCGATCGCGGCCTCAAACCTCAACTCCAGGTACGGACCAATGTCCTCCAACCCGTTTGGCGAGAAACGAGCGGTAAGGAGCTCGCCAGAGACCGCGCCGCGGGTCGCCATGCGCAGACCGGCCCAGCCGAGGTCGCCGCGTTCCCATGTCTCCACATGGTGAGGTACGGCCTCCGCCCCCTGTATCTCCAGGCTCGATACGTGAAGGTCCGCACCCCGGCAGCTGCACCGGCTGAAGCGGCGGCGCTGGTGGGGCCGACTGTGCCGGTGGGCACGCACCGCAAGCACTATGTTCGGCACCCGCCGGCGCTCAGCGACCTCGCATCGCAGCCGCACCTCCGCCGCGGCAGGCGTCGCCGATGTGTGCATCCATAACTCGTGCCCCGCAGCGCTCGACAAGATCAGCACGGCTCACCAGACTCCTTCGAAGAGTTGACCAGGACGGGGGCCGAGCTGATCGCCCCCATACCAGGAAACCCCACGACAGGCAGCAACTTGGCTGCGCCAAACGTGAGTTGTCCGATTCTGGCCTGCTGAGCACCTCGCGAAGGCTGCGGGCGCCCTGAGGTCTACCGGGTGCTGAAGACCAGGGTCATCGGGGCGTCGACGGTGTCCAGGTTGAACTGTCCACGGCGGTGGAGGAAGAGGCGCCCCTCGGCGTAGTGCAGCGGATCCTCGAGTTCCGCTGTGATCATGTCGCTGTCCGGCAGGTCGAGCGAAAAGCCCACAGGGTCGGGGGTCGTCATCAGCGTGGTGGCACTGCCGTCCTGGGCATCCACGTGCAGCACTCGGCTCCCGTGACGGGAGGGGAACATGTAGAGGATCAGCCCCTTCTCGTCGGCCCGGACGGGCACGACCACGTCCGGATCCTCGACGTCCGGTGTGTACGTCCACTTCTTCTTGCCGGTGACGGGATCGAACGCCTCGATCTCGTTCGGGTCCCCCAGTCCCCGTTGGGTGGCGAGGTAGAGGGTGTCCTCGGTGGCGAAGACTCCGCCACAGCCACGGTCTTGCCCGCAGCCGGTGGCGTAATCGGGGCCGAGCCCGTTCACTTCTCCGATCTTCCATGAGGCCTGGACGCGGCCCTGGTCCGAGACGGAAACGAGCTGGTTGGGGTAGTACTGGCCGTCCGTACCGTCCTGGATGGCGACGATCAGCGGGTCGGCGGAGGCGATCCAGGCATCCGCGGTGAAGGTGCTGTAGCTCCAGGTGGCCTTGCCGGTGGCCGGGTCGCGGTGTCCGACCTTGTGGGTGCCGCCCTTGAAGTCCCCGCCGCACAGGCCATGGGTGGTCAGGACCTTCCCGCCGACGTGCTCCTCGGAGGTGCAGCCCGGTGCGGGCCTGTCCCACACTGTCTTGCCGGTGCCCAGCTCGAAGGCGTACGACCCTCCGGCAGCCGACGCATTGCTGCCGAACTCGGGCCAGCCGACCGCGGCGACCTTCTCACTGACCGCCACGGTCATGCCCAGCCCGAGCGACGACCTGTTCTCCGGCAGCGACTTGCGCCACAGGACCTTGCCCCGGTTGAGGTCGATGACGGCAACCTCGGAGCACCGGCTTTTCTGCTTCTTCGCCTTGGTGTGGGCGACCGCGATGTAGCCGTGGCTGCTCTGGGTGCGGGAGGCCGCGCAGATGTCGCCGCTGAGCGGGATGGACCACTTCTCGGTGCCGCTGTCCGGGTCGTATCCGGTCACGCCGTCGGACACACCGGTCACGAAAGCCGATTTGGTCAGCCAGGTGCCGGGGGCGGACACGGTCCGCTCGTCCCTGCCGGCGACGGGGGCGGCAACCTGCCAGGCCTCCTTGCCCTCCGTGCTGTTCCTGGTCGGCGACGCCGAAGGCTTGCCGTCGGCACGGTCCTGGGCGGGCTTGTCCGGCTGCGAGGCGACCCACACCGCGCCGCCGGCGACCAGTGCCAGAGCACTCACCGCCGCGCCGACCAGCAAGGCCACCCGGCCCCGTCCACGTCGCGGGCCGGTCGGCTGCGGCGGATATGACGGCTGCGGCGGCCCGTATCCGAAGCCTGTGGTTGGCGCGGTGTACGGGGCCGGCTGCTGGGGCGGCCCGAACGCACCGTGCGACGGCGGAGGTTCTTGCGGTATCGGTGGCGGCTGTGACACGACGGGCCACGGCTCCTTATAGGGGGACGGAGGAAAATCAGCAGCATATCCAGCGCTGCGGCGGCCTGGCCGAGCAGGATCGAGTGCACCGCCAGCTCTGATTTGGCCGCTTGTGGGTGAGGCCCTTACCTGTGATGACCGCGTGGGATGAGACGAGCACCAAGTGAACATCAGCTCGGGGAGAGCCTCCCAGAAGGGCGCCGTATACCTGACCAAGGGGAAACCCGGTTTCCCCTTGGTGGCGCGTTCTCCAGGCACGAGGGGAACTTCTGCCGCACCTGTGCCGGATCCATCCTGCGGACGTCCACGACGCGGACCCTGGTCCTCGGCTGGTGGGGGCCGCTTTCACTGGTGATCCTCGACCCGTTCACGCTCGTCTGGAATGCGATTTGCCCCGACCACCCGGGCGCCGTCACGAGCGGGGCCCGCGTCTTCTACGAGAGCCTGGGCTTCGCCCCGGCGGAGGGGACCGACCCGGGGCGGAGAGCGGGTCCCGGCAGGTCTTCCGTATGCCGGTCGTCTGACCGCCGGCCCCGCACAACTGGCACCACTGCCACCACTGTCACGACTGAAAGGATCACGGCATGGCACGAGTGAACGCAGGAAAGCCGACCACCTCACCGGACGGATGCATCGTCGCCGTCACGGCAGCGCGGCCCACAGGTCGCGAGGTGAGCGACCGATGACCGTGCGCCGTGTCGTGCCCAACATCCGGTCGGAAGCGAGCGAGGAGAACGCGGCGTTCTACGGGCTGCTCGGCCTGGAGGAGGTGATGAACCACGGCTGGATCGTGACGCTCGCCTCCCCGGCCACCCCATCGGCCCAGGTCAGCATCATGACCGAGGACAAGACGGCACCGGTCACCCCGGACATGAGCATCGAGGTGGACGATGTGGACGCGGCGTACGAGATCATGCGCGAGCGGGGCGCGGAGATCGTGCACCCGTTGCAGGACGAGGAGTGGGGCGTGCGCCGGTTCTTCGTACGAGACCCCGACGGGCGGGTGGTCAATGTGCTGACCCACATCCGCTGACCCCGAGGACCGGCCCTGCAGGGTCGGCCGCCCAAGTCGCCTGCGTGATACAGCTGACCCTGTGAAGCTGCCGCTCGGCCGCCCCAGCTTGCGGCCCTACGTGCCCTACGAACAGCGCCCCTCGGCGGGCGACCACGGCCTGACTGCCCACTTTCTGGGCACCAGTTCACTGCTGCTGAGCGACGGGGACACCGTCGTACTCAGCGACGGATTCGTCACCCGCCCGGGCTTGCTCCGGGTCGGGCTGGGCCGGATCGCCCCCGACCGTGCCCGGGTCCGGAAGGCGATCGACCGGCTGGGGGCGGACTCGCTCGCGGCGGTGCTGTGCGCGCACTCCCACTACGACCACGCGCTCGACGCCCCGGTGTGGGCGCAGGAGACCGGAGCCGAACTGGTCGGCTCCGAGTCCACCGCCAACATCGGGCGGGGGATGGGTCTTTCCGAGTCGTCGCTGCGCGTGGTGCGGGACGGCGAGACGGTCACGTACGGCCGGTTCGAGGTGACGTTCCTCGACTCCGTCCACAGTCCGGGCGACCACTATCCCGGGACGATCGACGCTCCGCTGGTCCCGCCCGCCAAGGCCGGGGCGTGGAAGACCGGCACGGCGTACTCGATGCTCATCGCCCACCCCCGCGGCACCGTGCTGCTGCACGCGAGCGCCAACTACCGGCCGGGTGCGCTGCGCGGTCACCTCGCCGACGCCGTGTACCTGGGCATCGGCAATCTGGGCAAGCAGCCGCCGGAGTTCCTCGACACGTACTGGGACGAGGTCGTGCGGACAACGGGCGCAGGCCGGGTGATCCTCGTGCACTGGGACGACTTCTTCACCGGCCTGGACCGGCCGCTGCGCCCGATGCCGTACTTCCTCGACGACCTCGACACGACGATGCGCCGCCTGCTGCCGCTGGCACGACAGGAGGGCGTGGAGGTGGTGATGCCGGTGGCGTGGCAGGCGAGCGATCCGTTCGCGGGCCTTGCGTGAGTGTCACCGGTGTTTGGCAGTCTTGGCCCGTGCTGATCAAGGGCTACGAGGAAGAACCGCTGGTCGCCGGTGAGGAGCTGCTCTCCGAACCGGGTCTCTGGGCCACCCACCTGATGGGGCTCTACGAGACGGACGACGAGCACGCCGAACCGACCCCGGAGTGGTTCGGCGCGGACACGGCCGACGCGGACGCGGCGTACGAGAAACTCATGGACGAGGCGCGCTGGCCCGCGTTCCGGATCCCGTTCGCCGACGGCCACACCGTGGTCGTCGTCTACCGCAACGTCCCCGGCGATTGGGGCACCGAGTACGTCGTCACCCACCCCGACTGGGACCGACAGGGCCACCTCGCCACCCTCGACGGCCACCAGGCGGGCCCGGGCCTCGCCTGGCGCGAACTGCTCCACATCGCCCGCACGCCGGATCCGGCGGCCCCCGGGATCCAGGACCCCCATGCCAGACTGCTCCTCCTACTGCCCGCGTTGGGGGACGAGGACCTGCCCGCGGATGCGCAGGACGTGGTCACCGCGGCGCTGTTCCACGTCGGCGCCCCGGCGGCCGACGCACCACGTGCGGCGAGAGCGCTGCTGCACGACCACCCGTTGTGGGACCCGGCCCAGTGGACGCTGCTGCCGCCCGCCTCACCTCTCAGCGGCGCCGAGGAGCCCTTCGCCGGCATCCTGTGCTGCGACGAGCCGATGAGCCCGCGCTGCGGGGTACGTCTCGCACAGGGCATCACCCGCGCCCAGAACGACCGTCTGGCACGGGCGTTGGGGACGTGGGCGGGGTAGGCCACTGCCCCGACTGCTACTCGCGCGAGTCCGCGCTGCGGATCGCGGGCGCGCGCAGACGCCGAATGTCCCGGACGAGCGTGACGGTGGCGCTGAGCAAGATGAGGGCCCCCGAGCCCGACCCACCAGATGGAGTCGCCTGCCTGGTACCAACGGATAGCGCCGATGAGGAGCAAGGCGGAGATGAGGGCGCTGATGCGGTTAGCCACGGGGCTATCCTCGCTGACGTCCTCGTACTCGGCGCAGAACCCTTGATGTCAGGCAGGAGCCAGCGGCCGAGCCCGCTCGTACAGTTCGCGCGCGTATCGATTTCGCAGGTGGGGGCGGATCGCCGACATCATGGAGCGAAACCGGTCGTCGCAGCGGCCTGACTGCACATGCTGGTAGTCGTCCAGCATCCGGTGCCAATCGCTGCAGGCCTCTTCTAGCCGACCGAGTTGCAGTTTCCGCTCTGCGAGCGTCGCCCCGTGGCGGGCACGGGCTCTCCGGTACAAGGGTTCACGTAGCCGGTTCGACTCCTCCAGCGACTCGACTGAGCCAGCGGTGTCGCCCAGTTCATAACGAACCTGCCCTATGTGGTAGTTCAGCGCGGCAGGGTCGTACGAGCCGAAGGCCTTGGCCCGTGACTCGGCACGGTCCATCGCCGCCTCCGCCTCGTGCATCCGCCGGAGAGCAATCTGTCGATCACCCAACTGTGCCGCCGCATGAGCCTGCTGGCCTACCAGGAACGCCATCATCCTCGGCCCGGCTTGAGGGGAAGCCGCGGCAGCGGCATCAGCAAGCTCAAGTGCCTTCACGCCGTGCCCGAGGTCCACTGCTTGCACGCTCATGCCCCGCAAGGTGGTGCAGTAGGTCAGGTGGTCCTCCGCTCCGCCCGCAAGCTCGAGCGCCTTCACGTAGTAGCGCTGAGCGAGCCCGTCAGCACGCTCATCCATGGCCATGTACCCGGTCAAATAGCAATGATCAGCGGCGGCCGAAAGCATCGCCTTGCGGACCGTCTCCGACCCTTCGGCCTTCAGGTACGGACCGATGGTGTTCACCAAGAAGGCTGCCGCCATGGGCCGGGCATGGCGGCCACCGAACATGTCGTCGACCTCGCTGATCCGCTCGGACACGGCTACGACGGCGTCGACTTCGCCCTGCCCGATCTTCATGTGTGGGTTTCGACGGTGGGCATCGAACCGACCCGCCACATCCGGGAAACCGGGAATGAGCGCCGCGACCGAGTAGAGGCCAGCGCTGCCAAGTACGGCTCTGCGGGATGGATCCATGTCCACGCTCCCCAGTTCGACCAGTCCCGTCACGGTATCCGGGACGGCGGTCGAGGGGTCTGCGGCTGCGGCGAAACCGACTTCTCTTGGCGTAACTGGCCTCGACAGGCGGCGGGAGAACGCCTCAAGGATCGCCGGATGTACGCGCGTACGTGGTGTGGTTCCGGATAGCCAGTGACACACAGCCGAGTCGTCATACCGCAGCGATAACCCCATCTCCCCGCCCACCTTGTTGACCGCGCGAGCGACCTCACTGTTGGTCCAACGGGCTTCGGCGATGAGGGCAGCGAGTGACGGGTTTGGTGTCCGGGCGCTCATGCAGTGGCCTCCCTGAAATTCAGGACTTTCAATCCTCCATCCCGACAGAGCCATACCCACGTGGAGTGCCGGTCAGTTCACTAAACGTTAGCGTGCCTGGGGGCTGCGACGGCTCCAGTGAGCGTCTGGGCGCCACTCGGTGCAGTGAGTGTTGACCGCCGGAAGGGTTGAGGTTAGTGAATGCTTGCCGGAGCGAAGTTCTGCGAAAGCCATGGGAGTTGCCGTTCCTGGCAGAGGGACGAGAACTCGCCGCCCTGCGACGTATCCTGCGGCTGCACTTGACTCACTGGGGCCTGCCCAACGTGATCAACGCTGCCCAGGTCTGTACGACGGAACTTGTCGGCAACGTGATCAAGCATGTCGGTGACCAGACGCCCACCACGCTGACCGTTTCGATGAACGATACGTACCTGCGCATTGAGGTGAAGGACCCGGATACGAGCGTGCTGCCCACTCTGATGTCGGCCCAGGCTGACGATGAGGCCGGCCGCGGTGTGGCCTTGGTGGATGCCACGGCTGCCCGCTGGGGCGTCATTCTCCGTGCAGACTCGAAGGTCACATGGTGCGAACTAGCGACAGGACTCACAGCAGCCAACGGGCATGTAGGCAGTCCGGGAGTTACTCGTGCTGAGGCTCTGATTGGCCTCTATGGCGCTGTTCGCCAGCCGCAGGCCACTGAGAGCAGCCGCTTGAGCGTGACGGTTGCGCAGGAGGCGGCGATC
This sequence comes from Streptomyces sp. NPDC043812, assembly GCF_056436245.1. Classification (NCBI taxonomy): domain Bacteria; kingdom Bacillati; phylum Actinomycetota; class Actinomycetes; order Kitasatosporales; family Streptomycetaceae; genus Streptomyces; species Streptomyces sp. NPDC043812. The sequence continues at coordinate 446,970 of NZ_JBWKCY010000003.1, read as the reverse complement.
GACGTGATCGCCGACCTTCTCCAATGGCTTCGTGCCCATGGGTGCGACCCGGACGAGGCCCTGGACCGTGCCCAGATGCACCTTGAGATGGAGGTGGCGTAGAGAGGATCGGCCTGCGTGCGCGGGTCGGGAGTGGCGACCTGAAGGCTGAGAACTAGTCCAGTGTCGATCAATTTTGGCCAACGGGCATCGCCGTATTGCCAACTTTACTCATCGGCAGCTTTGGGGTATCGAGCGGCAGGGCTAGCTGGCTATGGCTGAGTAGGTCAACACATCCGCCGGGATCTCATGTTGTAGGTCCCACGTGATCCCCATCGGCTTGCTGCCCTTGTGCTCGACGTACTCGGCGGGGCCCAGAAGCATCCACGGCTGAGGCCCACCGATGTCCGTCTTCTTGAATCGGCGGACGAACATGAGGACGTGTGAACCCCGGCTTTTGTGTGTCTGGTAACGGATTCCAGTGGGAGAGCTCTCCGATGTCTGGTTCTGGGACTCCCAGTGAAAACGAAAATTACTCATGGCGTAGTCGCGATACCGGGTCTGCGGCGAGAAGTCCTTCTCATCCTTCTCCAGCGTGATGAGTAGCGCGTCCGTCTGTATGTCGTCGCACCACTTCACGCCCTCCCGGAAGTGGCCAGGCATGAAGCCACCGATCGCGGACTGCCCCAGGGCAGGGAGGATCTCCTCACGGCTATACGAGGCGTGGACGGTGAGCGGCAGGCCGGCCAGTTCATCATGCAGCGGGACTGGGACGTGGTCTGTGCGATCAAGGTTGTAAGCCAGGACCTGTCGCAGCTCGTCCCGGAAGGGCTCGTGTTGGCGAAGCGAGTTGAGCGCTTCCTGGTAGGTAGAGAAACCGCCAAGAGGCCAGAGTGAGAAGTACAGCATGCGTGCGTATGCCTGCTCATGCTCACTGAGTTCTGCGTAGCTAGGGGCGTCGTCTTCCAGAAGCTTCGCGTACGTGGAGACTCGTTCCGGGTCATCAACATGAAGGAATGCTGAAACTCGCTTGAGGAGCGCGTCCTCTCCGTCAGGAACGGGAGAGGTCAGGAGTCGTGCCCTGCGTAGAAGCCCGGTCCAGGAGTTGCCCGTGCCTCGGTAGAGCTCCTTCAATTCGCGCCCGCTCTCGCGGAGGTAGGCGGCGAGGCGGCGCTCGCCGAAGTGGCCAACCTCCCGCGTCAGCTGCGTGACGTTGACGCCGATCTGGCTGCGGATGTTGTCGATGATCAGGTCCTTGGCCTTGGGCTCAAGGATGATCTGGCAACCGGACGGCAGCTGGGGGAAATCATGCTCCATGCTGACAAGCAGGCGGTTGCGGGTCAGATTGGTCAGCGCCCGGAACTGCTCCTCGAAGCGGAACTCCTTACGGTGCTGGCCGATGAAGTCCAGAACCGTAAGGACTGCCTTGCTCTCGCTCCGCCTCAGCCCGCGGCCCAGCTGCTGAAGGAATACGGTGGCACTCGATGTCGGGCGCAAAAGGAGGAGTGTGTCGACGTCCGGGACGTCCAAGCCCTCGTTGAAGAGGTCGACAGAGAAGATCACCTGAAGCTCGCCGGATCTCAGCGAATCCAACGCCCCCTTGCGCTGCTCCCGCGGTGTCTCGCCGGACAGGGCCGTGGCATTGAAGCCCGCCCTTTGGAAGAAGTCGGCCATGAACTTGGCGTGGGCTACAGACACACAGAACCCGAGGGCGCGCATGGTGCCAGGATCGGTGACCTTGTCGAGGACGGCCCGCACTACAAGGCGAGCGCGGGCATCGTTACCGGTGAAGAGGTTGCTGAGCAACGAGGAGTCGTATGCGCCGCGCTTCCATGCGATGGCGCTCATATCGGTATTGTCGGTGACCCCGAAGTAGTGGAAAGGGCTGAGTAGTTCGTTCTCCAGCGCCTCCCACAGACGCATCTCAGCGGCAATGCGCCCATCGAAGAATTCGTCCTGAACGTTGCGGCCATCCATCCGCTCGGGGGTCGCCGTCAAGCCCAGCAGCTCAACAGGCTCGAAGTGATCGATGATCCGACGGTAGGTCGGCGACACCCCATGGTGGAACTCGTCAATGACGACAACATCAAAGTGATTGGGTGCGAAGCGCTCCAGCGAACGGGAGCTGCTGAGCGACTGAACGCTCGCAAAGACATGCGTCCACTCCTCAGGAACGATGCCGCTGTGGAACTCCCTGCCGAAGTTGGCATCGACAAGAACGTCTTGGTACGTGCTGAGCGACTGCCGGAGGATCTCCTGGCGGTGGGCGACGAACAACAAGCGCAGGGCGCGGCCGTGTTGCTGGCGAAGGCGCTTGTAGTCGAGAGCGGCCATGACCGTTTTCCCCGTGCCTGTGGCAGCGACCAGCAGGTTGCGGTGGCGATCGTGCACAGTGCGCTCGACCTCGAGTCGCTCGAGCATGTCGCGCTGGTGCGGATACGGACGCACTTCCAGCCCGGACAGTGAGATGCGGCGTCCTTCGGCGCTACTGGTTCCGCGCCCTGCCAGCTGCAGCGCTTCGTCCAGGCGCTGGAAGTCGCGATCAGGGTCGTAGAGCTCAAAGGCTGACTCGCTCCAGTAGGAGTCAAAGGTCGCCTCAAACTTCCGGAGCACATCGGGGGTCGCGATGGAGGAGAGACGGACGTTCCACTCCAGGCCATCGAGAAGCGCGGCTTTTGAGAGGTTGGAGCTGCCGACATACGCCGTGTCGTAGCCGCTGTTGCGTCGGAAGAGCCACGCCTTGGCGTGAAGGCGCGTGGAGCGCAGCTCGTAGTTGACCTTCACTTCGGCGTTGAACTTTTGGACCAACTTGTCCAAGGCTCGACGCTCCGTGGCACCTATGTAAGTGGTGGTGATGACGCGTATGGGAACCCCGCGAGCGTGAGCTGCTTCGAGGGACTGCTCGATGACACGAAGTCCGTGCCACTTTACGAAGGCACAGAGCAGGTCTACGCGATCTGCGGTGGCTAGCTCAGCGCGCAGCTCAAAGCCGAGGCTTGGGTCTTCGGGGGAGTTGGTGATGAGTGCTGTTTCGGAAAGAGGTGTCGCGGGCCTGATCGCGTAGACGCCCTTCGCCTCCTGCTCAGCGATGGCGAGAAGCTGCCGAGGACCATCAGCGACCAGGTCCACCCACTCGCGAGCCCCCTCGATGGTGTTCATCGACTCAAGGATGTGATTGGCCGCATGTACGCGCTCGGTTGCTGGTAGACGCTCAAGCACCCGCCGCATCGTTTCGGCTACATGCCGGGCGATCACGTGAGACGAAGACTCGGGCCCCACCGTGCCGTCGATAGCGTGCCAGTCGTCGTCGCTGAGGGTCTTCAGCTGACTCTCAAGCCGCAAAGTGATCAGCTGCTCGTATAGACCGGCGATCGGCCGGTTGGCATCAATGGGACCCGGCATCCGCATTCCCTCCCCGTTCGGATCTGTCAGTGATACCAGGCATCACTGACAGTCCGGACGAGGGCCTACCCCCCGTGACAATCCCTGTACGCCCGCCCCGACCCGCACCAGCACCCCGCGCCCTTCGCCGGGGGCCAGGCTGCCGCCTTGCCCCGCGCCGCCAGGGTCGTTGCGTACTGCGGGAGCAGGTCCGTGTTCGACGGGGAGGACTGTTCCGAGGCCGCGAACGCCTCGTAGGACGGGACCGTGCCCGTCACAATGCCCAGGTTCTCCGTGCCCGTTGCCGCGAGGTCGCGCAGGGCCGTCTCGATCGACGTCAGGTGGGACTCGTGGGTCGGGTACTCCGACGCGAGGTCCGGGTACTCCGCGAGCAGTTCGGCGAGTTCCGCCTCCGGCCAGTGCAGCACCGCCACCGGGAACGGGCGGGACAGGGCAGAGCGGTAGGAGCCCAGTTCCGAGCGGAGGCGGGCGATTTCCGCCTTCAGCTCGGCCGGGTTGTCGGAGCCCAGCGCCCACAGGCGCTTCGGGTCGTGGAGCTCGTCCAGGGTGAAGTCCGGGGTGTGGGTCGTGTGGACCCGGTCCGCGAGGGCGTCGTGGTCGTCGTGGGGGAGCGCCAGCAGGCGGCGGACGCGGTGGCGGCCGGCCAGCAGGGACTGGGTCGCGTAGGGGACCTCGTCGTCGTCGGGCAGCAGCAGGGCGAGGGCCTGGGTGAAGCACTCGAGGGAGGCCTCGAGCTCGTCGTGGGACTCCAGCGTCTCGGCGATGATCTCCCACGGCGCCGCTTCCGTCGGCGCCGCGATACGGATGCCGGCGATCAGGGCACGGGCCTCTGCTTCGTGGCCGTACTCCCAGAGGTTGGCCGCCTGGAGGGCCTTGATCAGCTGCGGGTGCTCGGGCTCGGCGAGCAGCAGGCGGTCGTAGAGGCTGGAAGCCCGGCCGCGGTCACCGGCCAGCTCCAGATGGGCGGCAGCCTGGAGCAGCAGCTGTTCGTCGTCCTCCGGATACTGCGCTGCGGTACGCAGCAGGCGCTCGGCTTCGGCGGTGTGGTCAGCAGGCGTGTCGGGGCGCATGCAGCACACCGTACTGCTGTACGGGGTACGAGCGGGGAGACCCCGATCACGGCGAATGGTGCCGAGGGCTGCGCGACGCTGGTGAGTTGACGGCCCCGGCCCTACCCTGCGCCCGTGCGGAACGGGCAGTGGATGCGGCAATGGCACCGGTGGAGGCAGCGGCGTGCGCGGGCGGCCCTCGCCCGCGGGCTGTGGGCTGCGGCCGAGATCACCGTCACCCTTGGGGCCGTCGTCCTCCTCCTCGTGGTCCACCAGCTGTGGTGGACCAACCGGCAGGCCCAGCAGGGCGCCGAGCGCCAGGTGCGGGCCCTGGAGCAGGAATGGGAGCACGAGTGGGAGGGGGAGACGGGGGAGGAGGCCGGGGCAACAGCCCCTGAGACGCCCACCCCGGGCGCGGAGGAAACGGCGCAGGCAGCGGAGGGGAGCGCCGGCCGGAGCAGCCGGCCGGCCGGACCGCCCCGCTGGGACCAGGCGTACGCCGTCCTGCGCATTCCGCGGCTCGGCGTCGTCGCCCCCGTCGCGCAGGGCATCGGCAAGCGGGGCGTGCTGGACAAGGGGTACGTCGGGCACTACCCGCAGACCGCGCAGCCCGGCCGCGCCGGGAACTACGCCGTCGCCGGGCACCGCAACACCCACGGGGAGCCGTTCCGGTACATCAACCGGCTCCGCAGCGGCGACACCGTCGAGGTCGAGACCCGCGAGGGGGTTTTCGTCTATGCCGTGGACAAGACCGTGCCGCGGACGACTCCCCGGGACACCGGCGTGATCAACCCCGTGCCGCGCAGCCTTGTGCGGGCCTCGCTCGGGTACGCCGAACCCGGCTACTACCTGACCATGACGACCTGCACCCCCGAGTACAGCTCGACGTACCGGCTCGTGGTGTGGGCGAAGCTCAGGTCGGTCCAGCCCCGCGCTGGGTGACGACGCTCGTGAGTACGGCCCGGGCCGGCGCGCCGTCGGGGGCGGCCGGCCCGTCCGTCACTTCAGGCCGAGCTCGGCGCAGTCCTCCGCGTACTCGGCGGTGCAGATGTCCTTCACCGTGAAGACACCGTCCTTGACGACCGTGTCCTTGATGTTGTCCTTGGTCACGGGGATGACCGGGACCAGTACGGACGGGATGGCCTTCTGCGTGGGGCTGTCGACATCGGTCTGCGCCACGGTGTTGAGCGACATGCCCCGGGCGAGCAGGACCGCCATCTCGGCGGCGGCCGCGGCCTCCGGACGATTCGGCTTGTAGACGCTCATGTACTGCTCGCCCGCGACGATCCGCTGCACCGCGGCGAGTTCCGCGTCCTGGCCGGTGACCGGCGGGATCGGGAACAGCCCGGCCTCCTTCAGCGCGGAGATGACGCCGCCCGCCATGCCGTCGTTCGCGGAGTAGACGCCGACGACGTTGCCCTTGCCGAGGGAGTCGAGCGCGTTCTCCATGTTGGCCTTGGCGTTCTCCGGCTTCCACTCCTTGGTGTCGTACTCCTCGCCGATGGTCACCTTGGCGCCGAGCGCCGCCTTGGCGCCGCGCTTGAACATGGCCGCGTTCGGGTCGGTGAGCGCGCCGTTCATCATCACGATCTGGCCGGTCTTGGCCTTGCCGCCCAGCGCCTCCAGCAGGGCCTGGCCCTGGACGTGGCCGACCTGCTCGTTGTCGAAGGAGGTGTAACCGTCGATCGGGCCCTCGGCGAGACGGTCGAAGGCGATGACGGGTATGCCCGCCTCCTTTGCCTTGGTGATGCTGCGGGCGATCGCCTTGGAGTCCACTGCGTCCACGATCACCGCGTCGACTTCGCCGATCATGTTCTCCAACTGGCGGGCCTGGAGAGCGGCGTCCTGGTTGGCGTTGGCGTACTCGACCCTGCCCTCGCCGAGTGTCAGCTGTCCGACCTTGTCCTCGATGACTGGTTTGTCGAACTTCTCGTAACGCGCTGCCTCGCGCTCCGGGAGGAGGAGACCGATGACGATGTCGTTGCTCAGCCTCACGCCCGATCCTTCGTCGCTGATGCAGCCGGTGAGCGAAAAGGCGAGTGCGGAGGCGGCAGCGGCACCAGCGGCGCGACGCAGACGAGCGTTCATGTGCGGAAATCAACCTCCGGGGGAGGGCCGCGCATTTACGGCCGGGGTGGCGCAAAGCCAACTCTGTGCCGACATGGGCGTCAAGAGGTGCACGGTTAACGTGATGGCAACGGTGTTGCATGTTGGACAAGTGACGGGAAACCCGACGAGCGGGAACCTCCGTGTACCGTCGCTCGTCTATAGACGCGATTCGCTCCTGCGCGGCAGGAGCGGCGCGAAGGCCACCGCGGGGGACTCGCGGAAGTGCACGAGAGCGGGAGAGGGGGAGGGCGCATGCTGGGTCGCACCACACGGCTGCTCCGCCCCGCCGCGCTGCTGTTCTTCCTCCTCGTCGAGGTCCTCCTCGTCGACGGCGACGGCATCACCGCCGCCGTGGCGCTCGCCGCGACCGCCACTGCCGCCGCCGGTTCCGCCCTCGTCGTCTGCGCCGTCATCAGCGCGCGCTGCGCGCCCGCCGTGCCGCGCACCCGGGTCCGCACCGCCCTGCGCGACAGGGAGCAGCGCACCGCCTTCCTCCCGCAACGCGATCCCGATGCCCGGGGTCGCACGCGTCCCCGAGCCCCCGGCCGCCTCCTTCCGGCGGCCCTGTAGGGACTTCACCCCACTCGGGAGATCTTCCCGGTGGGACCTCCCCGGCAGGGGCTCCCTGCTCGGGGGACATCTCCCCCGCTGGGGACACCCAGCCCTCGGGCCGTCATGCCGCCATGACCTCGTTCCGGCACGACGAGACCCCCGGAGGGCTCACCCATGTCCGTTTTCGCCACCCTGGTCGAGCAGCTCGCCGACCTTCTCCAGCCGTTGTTCGCCGCGTCCGCCACGGCCGCCGCCATCGTCGTCTTCACCGCGCTCGTGCGGCTCGCCGTCCATCCACTGTCCCGGGCCGCCGCCCGCGGCCAGAAGGCCCGCACCCGGCTCGCACCGCAGCTGGCCGAACTCCGCACGAAGCACGGCAAGAACCCCGAGCGGCTGCAGAAGGCCACGATGGAGCTGTACGCGAAGGAGAAGGTGTCGCCGTTCGCCGGCTGCCTGCCGTCGCTGCTCCAGCTGCCCGCGTTCTTCCTGATGTACCACCTGTTCTCCAGCGCGCGGATCGGCGGTGAGCCGAACGGACTGCTGGGGCACACCCTCTTCGACGCCCCGCTCGGCGGGCGGTGGACGGGCGCGCTGGCCGACGGCGGGGTCTTCGGCGGGGCCGGGCTCGTCTATCTGGCGCTCTTCGTGATCGTCGCCGCCGTCGCCACCTTCAACTACCGCCGCACCAAGCGGCAGATGGCGGCCGCGCCCTCCGCGGCGGAGCAGATGCCGGGCATGGGCGCGATGGTGAAGGTCATGCCGCTGATGTCGTTCGCCACCCTGATCACCGTCGCCGTCGTGCCGCTGGCTGCAGCGCTGTACGTGGTCACCACCACGACCTGGTCGGCGGTCGAGCGGGTGTTCCTGTACCGGGACATGCCGGTCGCCGGAGCGCTTGCTACCGCCGCGTAAAGGTCCAGGTTGTGAACAGGGTCTTGCAGAGTGGTCGGATGTCTTGGAGGATCAGCCAACCCTACGATCCTCCGACGGCCGCACCTGTCGGGCCGGGTCCGCACTCGACCAGGGGAGACGAACATGAAGCTGCTGCGTGTCGGTACGGCTGGCGCCGAGCGCCCCGCTCTGCTCGACGAGGACGGCGTGACCCTGCGTGACCTGTCCGGTCTCGTCCAGGACATCGACGGGCCGCTGCTCGAGGACGCCGCCGCCCTCGACCGGATCCGGGCCGCCGCCGACGCCGGTGACCTGCCCGTACTGGACGCGGCCGGCCTCCGGACCGGGCCGCCGCTCGCCCGTGTCGGCAAGGTCGTGTGCATCGGGCTGAACTACCACGACCACGCCGCCGAGACCGGGGCGCAGCCCCCGGCCGAGCCGGTCGTCTTCTTCAAGGCGGCGGACACGGTCGTCGGTCCGAACGACACCGTGCTCGTGCCGCGTGGCAGCCGCAAGACCGACTGGGAGGTCGAACTCGCGGTCGTGATCGGACGTACGGCGCGCTACATCGCCGACGACGAGGACCCGCTGTCGTACGTCGCCGGGTACGCGGTCGCCCACGACGTCTCCGAGCGCGAGTTCCAGATCGAACGCGGCGGTACCTGGGACAAGGGCAAGAACTGCGAGACGTTCAACCCGCTCGGGCCGTGGCTGGTGACCGCCGACGAGGTACCCGACCCGCAGGCCCTGCCGCTCAAGCTGTGGGTCAACGGGGAACTGAAGCAGAACGGCTCCACCGCCGACCAGATCTTCCCGGTGGCCGAGGTCGTCCGGTACGTCAGCCAGTTCATGACCCTGTACCCGGGCGACGTCATCAACACGGGTACGCCGGCGGGCGTGGCGCTGGGGCAGCCGGAGCCGAAGCCGTTCCTGCGCGCCGGTGACGTGGTGGAGCTCGAGGTCGAGGGACTCGGGCGGCAGCGCCAGGAGCTCAAGGACGCGTAGGCGGGGCGGGCCGGGCGGTCTCCGGGGCGGTTCCCTGGCCGCTGCGACCTCTCCGCGCCGGCCGCAGGGGCAAATGTGTACGGGGATTCCGGTCTCGCCGGAATCCCCGTACACGGTCACTTGCTCACACGTTCACGCGCCGCGAGCGTCCCGGCCCGTCAGGACGGCGGGCCCGCCGTGCCGCTCGACCCGTCCGCGTGCGCGGCGAACCGCTCCAGCGCCTCGACCACCATCGCGTGGTCCTCGGCCTGCGGCAGGCCCGACACCGTGACCGAGCCGATGACGCCGACGCCCTCGACCGCGATCGGGAACGAGCCGCCGTGGGCCGCGTACACATCGGGGTCCAGCCGCGAGGACTGCTCGAACGTCGTGCCCTTGGCGCGGTGGCGGGCGCCGACCAGGTACGAACTCTCGCCGTACCGCTCGACGACCCGGCGCTTGCGGTCGATCCACGCGTCGTTGTCCGGGCTGGAACCCGGCAGGGCGCAGTGGAACAGCTGCTGCGCCCCCCGGCGGATGTCGATCGCGACCGGCGCGTCGCGCAGATGGGCCATCTCGACGAGCAGACTGCCCAGCTTCCAGGCGTCTCCGTAGGTGAAGCGGCGCAGCGTCAGCCGCCGCTCCTGCTCGCTGATCTCGTCGACGGTGAGGTGCTCGGTGGCGCTGCTGCTCATGCGGTGATCTCCACGGTGACGCCGTCGCGGGCGGAGCGACGGGCGGCTTCCAGGACGTCGAGGGCGGCGGCCGCCTGGAGAGCGGTCACCGGCGCGGGACCCTTGTCGAGGGCGGCGGCGGCGACCGCCGCGTAGAACGCGGGGTAGTCGCCCGGAAGGGTCTCGACCGGGCTGCCTCCGCCCGTGACCGGGGACTCCCCGTCGCCGAGGCGGCCCCACATCGACTCGGGCTCCACGCCCCAGGGCTCGCCGGCGGCCGGGCGCTTCCCATCACGCAGATCGGCCTCCTGCGGGTCCAGTCCGTACTTCACGTACCCGGCCTTCGAGCCGAGAACCCGGAAACGGGGTCCGAGCTGGGCGGTGGTGGCACTCACGTACAGATGCGAGCGGACTCCGCCGGCGTGCGTGATCGCGATGAAGGTGTCGTCGTCGGTCTCGGCGCCGGGGCGGCGCACGTCGGCCTCCGCGTAGACCCGCACGGCCGGGCCGAACAGGGTCAGCGCCTGGTCGACGACATGGCTGCCCAGGTCGTACAGCAGGCCGCCGATCTCCGCCGGGTCGCCCGACTCGCGCCAGCCGCCCTTGAGCTGCGGCCGCCAGCGCTCGAAGCGGGACTCGAAGCGCTGGACGTCGCCGAGCTCGCCGTCGGCGATCAGCTGCTGGAGGGTGAGGAAGTCGTTGTCCCAGCGGCGGTTCTGGAAGACCGAGAGCAGCAGTCCGCGCTCCTCGGCGAGGGCCGCGAGCTCACGGGCCTCGGCGGCGGTGCCGGCCAGCGGCTTGTCCACGACGACGGCGAGACCGGCCTCGAGGGCGGCGGTCGCGATCGGGACATGCGTCTTGTTCGGCGAGGCGATGACGATCAGGTCGAGCTCGTCCGCCCGCGCCCACAGCTCGTCGGGGGACGCGGCGAAGCGCACCGCGTCGCCATACGCGGCACGGGCCTCCTTCCGCCGCTCCTCGTTCGACGTGACGATCGTGTCGAGGACCAGACCCTCGGTGGTGGCGATCAGCGGGGCGTGGAAAACGGAGCCCGCCAGGCCGTAGCCGACGAGTCCGACGCGGAGGGGAGTGCCGGTACCAGTCATGAGTCCACTTAAGCAACGGTGTTGCCAAAGTGCAAGCGCTGCGGACAATGGGAGGGTGACGACCGTGAACGCGAGCGCGAACAATGGCCTTCCCGCGGCAGGGGCCGGGGTCAACCTCCCTGCCCTGCGCAGCCACAACGCTGCCTTGGTCCTCGACCTGCTGCGCACGGCGGGCGAGGCCGGGATCAGCCGGATCGAGCTCGCGGAGGGCACGGGCCTGACGCCGCAGGCCGTCAGCAAGATTGTCGGTCGTCTGCGGACCGAGGGCCTGGCGGAGGAGGCGGGACGCCGCGCCTCCACGGGCGGCAAGCCGCGTACGGTGCTTCGCCTGGTGCCGTCGGCGGGCCACGCGGTGGGCCTCCACCTGGACCGCGACGAACTGACCGCGGTCCTGCTCGACCTCTCCGGCACCCGGGTCGCGACCCGGACGACTCCGCTCGACCTGGGTGCGGGCGCGGACCCCGTCCTCGCGGAAGCGGCACGGGAGGTGCGGGAGCTGCTGTCGACGGTGCGGGCCGAGACTCCCGCGCCCGGCGCGACGGGTCCGGGCGCGGGCGCCGGAACGCCCCGCGTGCTCGGCGTCGGCGTCGCCATGCCCGGGCCGCTCGACCATCTCACCGGGGTTCCGCAGCGTGTGACCGGGTTCCCCCAATGGGACGGGTATCCGCTGCGCGACGCGCTCGCCGCACGGCTCGGGCTTCCCGTCGTGCTCGACAAGGACACCAACGCCGCCGCCCTCGGACTGGCCCTGCGCGGTCCCGGCGACTCCTTCGCGTACCTCCACCTCGGGACGGGGCTGGGCGCCGGGCTCGTGCTCGGCGGTGCCCTTTACCGCGGCGCCCGCACCGGTGCCGGCGAGTTCGGGCATCAGGTCGTCCAGCTCGACGGCCCCGCCTGCGACTGCGGCAACCACGGCTGCATCGAGGCCCTGTGCCTGGCTGCCGTCGCCCGCGGTGACATCGCCGGCGCGGCCAGGGTGCTCGGCACCGGTGCCGCCAACCTCGTCGAACTGCTCGACATCGACCGCGTCCTGCTCGGCGGCCGTGCGGTCGCCGCCGCCGAGGAGGACTTCGTGCGCGGGGTCGGGGAGGTTCTCGCGGCGCGCAGCCGGGTGCCGGTCGCGCCCGCCGGGGGCGGCGGGTACACGGTCGCCGACGGCGCGGCCCAGCTCGTTCTCGCGCCGGTGTTCGGCCGTGCCCCGGTTGCCTTCGCAGCCAACCGGATCGGATGAAAATACGCTGACAGGAGGGGCGTTGCACCGCTGATCGGCGGTACGGGACCTGCCGCCGCGGGCGGGCCGGGCAACGATGGCAGGGTCCCGGGCCACGGCCCGGGTTTCCCCGGCAGTACGCGAGCAAGCAAAGGTCATTCATGCGACTGCGCAGCGCCCTCGCCCTCACAGCCGGCACCGCGGTGATCACGCCCGCGGTGCTGTTCGGTCCGGCCGCCGTGGCCGAAGCCCACGACGGCGTCCATCGAGGTGTCCGTGCGCCGGACGCGCGTCCCGCCGTTCCCGCGGGGACCGCGGCCGCGACGCCCGCCCCCGGCACCGCCGTCGGGCCGGACGACGACCGCCCCGAGGAACAACCCGCCGACCAGCAGCCCACCTGCGGCAAGGCCGCCGATCCCGACTTCCCCATCCGGACGCGGATCCACGGCGGCCCCGGCACCGTGCACCCGGGCGCAGGTTTCCAGGGCTGGGAGCTGGACCTCACCAACACCACCCGGGAGCTGTGCCACCACATCCACCCGGTGGTGATCCTCACCGGCCGCGATCCGGGGCTCTCGGCCGACCGGGTCGACGTCCAGTTCCACGACGAGGACGCCGGGCGCTGGCGCCCCGTGCCCCTGGAGCGGACCAGCGCGGACGAGATCGTCGGCGTGTTCGACGACGGCTTCCGCGGCTTCGTCGTACCGGCCGGGAAGACGGTCACCGTCAAGGTCCGGCTGTCCCTCGCCACGGGCACCGCGCCGAACGCCGTCACCGTCAACGCCGCCGTCGTCCAGCGCAAGGGCAGTGACGGGGACTGGGTCGGCGCGTCCGGGGACTACCGCTTCGCCGTCACCGAGGCACCCAAGGAATCGCCTTCGGCACGGTCCCCCGAGCAACTCGCCACCACCGGCTCCGGGTCCGTCGCCCGCCTCGTCGCCGCGGCGGCCACGATCGCGCTCGGCACCGGGGTGCTGGTGCTCGTGACCCGGCGCTTCGGGGCGCGCCGGCGCTGAGCGGCCCCGTCGCGCCCACGCCCACCCGTGCTCCGGGCAGCGGGTGTTCACAGTGGCCTGACCCCGGATGTTCACCGGCGGCTGCAAGCATCGCCACAGTGCTGTCGCGGCGCCGCCGGCACGCCCCTTCAGACGAGGTCGACGAGGTCCGCGATCGAGTCGACGACCTCGGTCGGCCGGTACGGGTAGCGCTCGATGTCCTTGGCCGTGGTCAGCCCGGTGAGCACGAGGAACGTCTGCATACCTGCCTCCAGACCCGCGAGCACGTCCGTGTCCATCCGGTCACCGATCATGGCGGAGGTCTCGGAATGCGCTCCGATGCGGTTCAGCCCGGTCCGCATCATCAGCGGGTTCGGCTTGCCCACGAAGTACGGCTCCTTGCCCGTCGCCTTCGTGATCAGCGCGGCGACGGAGCCGGTTGCGGGAAGCGCGCCCTGGGGGGACGGGCCCGTGTTGTCCGGGTTGGTGGCGATGAACCGGGCGCCGTTGTCGATCAGCCGGATCGCTTTCGTCAGCGCCTCGAACGAGTAGGTCCGCGTTTCGCCCAGGATCACGAAGTCGGGTTCGAGGTCGGTCATCACATAGCCCACGTCGTGCAGCGCCGTGGTCAGGCCGGCCTCGCCGATGACATAGGCCGTTCCGCCGGGATGCTGGCTGTCCAGGAAACTGGCCGTCGCCAGGGCCGAGGTCCAGATGTTCTCCACCGGCACCTCGAGACCGATCCGGTTCAGCCGGGCGTGGAGATCGCGCGCCGTGTAGATCGAGTTGTTCGTGAGAACCAGGAACGGCTGGCCCGACTCGCGGAGCTTCTTGATGAACGCATCGGCTCCGGGGATGGGCACGCCCTCGTGCATGAGCACCCCGTCCATGTCCGTCAGCCACGAGGCGATGGGCTTGCGATCTGTCATGGGTGCGGGCTCCTGACGTACGCGGACTCGAGGAGTGACCATGCTATTCATTCGGCGCCACCAGGGCTCAGTCGTCTCGGAGCCCGGACCCGACGACAGCGCGGCGGCACCTGAGCGACCCGCATCCGGGCAGGTCAGCGGCCCGACCGTGCCCCAGCGGATGCGGAATCCGCCCGCGCACGTGAGTCTTGCCGTATCAGGAGGTTCACGATGCGTGCAGGTTCCATTGCTCTCCGTTCCGCAGGGGTGGCTGCCGTACTTGTCCTGGCCCCGGCCACGGCCGCTGTCGCCGACGACTCCGCGAGAGTGTCGCTCGATCCTTCCGTGACCACGGCCGGCGGCGACATCGCCGTCACGGTCACCGGCTGCGAGGCCGGCAGCGCCACCGCGACGTCCGATGCGTTCGTCACCGACGCCGAGCTGGCGGTCGGACGGGACGGCTCCCTGACCGGCGAGGCGCACACGAAGTCCGCGGCGGAGCCGGGCACGTACGACGTCCGCGTCGACTGCGCCGGCCACGACCGCCCCGCCTCCGCCCGTGTCCAGGTCGACGGTCCGCTGCCGGAGCCGTCCGAGCCGTCGGCGCGGACGCACGAGTCACCCGTCGCGCCCGTCCGCGCGGGCGGCGGCGGCACCGTCGCCATCGGTGCGCCCGTCGCCTCCGTCGACAACGAGGAGGCCGGGCCCAGCACCGCGCAGACCGTGGTCGGGCTGGTGCTGGCCGGTGTGGCCGCCGTCGTGGTCGCGGTCCGCAGTACGCGCCGCCGCCGCACGGGCTCCGACTGAGATGTCCGGCATACGCGCCCACCGGATCGGGCGAGCAGGCATCGGCGTCATCTGGGCGTTCCTCGTGCTCGTCCTGTGGCTGTGGGGCGGCAGCGCCCCCGGCGGCACCACGGGCAGCTCGGCGCTCACCACCGGCGACATGGCGGCCGTCGGCCGCCCGCCCGGTGTGCTGCTCCCCGCCGCACACTCACCGCTCGACGTCTCGGAACCGCGGCACATCGAGATGCCCTCTCTCGGGCTGGCCGCCCCCGTCGTGGTCCGCGGCCTCGACGACCGGGGCGCGATCGACCCGCCGCCGTACGCGTCACCGGACACGGTCGGCTGGTACGGGGGCGGTGCACGGCCGGGCGAGCGGGGTGCGGCCCTGTTCGTCGGTCATGTGGACACCGAGAAGCAGCCCGCGGTCTTCTACGGACTGAGTGCGGCCAGACCCGGCGAGAAGATCCGGGTCACAGGAGTGGACGGGGACGTCGCCGAGTTCACCGTCGACGACGTGCGGGTCTTCGGCCGGGAACGGTTCGACCCGCGGGACGTCTACGGTCCGCGCCTGGACGGCCGGGCCGAGCTGCGGTTGATCACCTGCGGCGGCACCTTCGACAGGACGACCGGCACCTACACCGCGAACGTCGTCGTCTCCGCGTATCTGACCGGCGTCCGGTGACCGCGGCGAGGGCCGCGTCACAGGATGCCCACGAAGACCTGACGGGCAGCGTGGGCCCCGCGGCGGGTGTGCCAGGATGGTTCGACCGGTCTTGTCCGGGGGAGTCCGGGGGGCCGGTTTCATGCATGGTGCACCAAGGGGGAGTGGATGTACGGCAGTTCGGTCGGTCGGCGTGTCCGGGCGGGTACGACTGCGATCGCGGCGGGGACGGTGCTGCTGCTCGCGGGCTGTTCCGGCGACGGTGACGCCGGCGCACAGCCGGCCGTGAGCCAGCAGCCCAAGGGCGACGACCCGTACTGGGTCAACCCCGACGGCAAGGCGGCCCGGCAGGTCTCCGCGTACCGCGACGGCGGCGACAGCAAGAACGCGGACCTGATCAGGAGGATCGCCGAGCAGCCGGTCGGCGAGTGGATCGGTCCGGACAACCCGGAGGCCGAGGCCAAGGGCTTCACGGAGGCGGCGGCGAAGGCGGACCGGGACGCCCTGCTGGTGCTCTACAACATCCCCCACCGCGACTGCGACCAGTTCTCCAGGGGCGGCGCGGCCGACGGCAACGCCTACCGCGCGTGGATCGACAACGTGGCCAAGGGCATCGGCGACCGGCGCGCGACGGTGATCCTGGAACCGGACGCGGTGCTGCACCTGGTGGACGGCTGCACGCCGGACGAGTACCACGAGGAGCGCTACGACCTGCTGAAGGGCGCGATCGAGCGGCTGAAGCAGCAGCCGTCGACCAAGGTCTACCTGGACGCGGGCAACGCGGGCTGGTCGCAGCCCGATTCACTGTTCGAGCCGCTGAAGTGGGCGGGCATCGAGAAGGCCGACGGCTTCTCGGTCAACGTCTCCAACTTCCAGACCACCGTGGCGAGCAAGGAGTTCGGACGCAAGCTCTCGGCGAAGGTCGGCGGCAAGCCCTTCGTGATCGACACCAGCCGCAACGGGAACGGCCCGTACACCGGGGGCGACCCGAAGGAGAACTGGTGCAATCCGCCGGGCCGGGCGCTCGGCGAGCCGCCGACGACGAAGACGGGTGACCCGCTGGTCGACGGCTATCTGTGGATCAAGCGCCCGGGCGAGTCGGACGGCGACTGCAAGGGCGGCCCGAAGGCCGGCGACTGGTACCCGCAGTACGCACTCGAACTGGCCCGCAACACCAAGTAGGACATGGCGAAGGGGTGTTCCCGTGACCGGGAACACCCCTTCGCCATGTCCGTGCCGGCGGGCACGACCGAGGGCTACGGCACCTCGACCCACACACCCTCGGACGGCGTGCCGTCCTCGTCCGTCACGAAGAGCATGTACCAGCCCGACGGCACCAGCGCCTGGTTCTTCGGCACCGTGACCTCGATGCCGTCCGCGGTCTTCTTCATGTCCAGCGCGATCGACCGCTGGTCGACGTCCGTCACATGCGTGACCGCGCTCGGCCGCATCAGCTTCGCGGTCTTCACACCCTTGGTGCTCCTGACCTCGAACGTTCCCTTGCCGCCGCGCGCGACCTTCTTCGGTCCGCCCGCGATCTCCGGCTTGGTGTCGCGGTAGAGGTAGGGCGGGGTGTAGATCTCGATGCGCTGCTCGAAGACACCCGGCTTGGTGTTGGCCGCGTCTTCGAACAGCGAGTCCGAGCCGAAGATCATGACGCGCCCGTCGGGCAGGAGCACCGAGCCCGAGTGGTAGTTGCGCCCCACCTGCGGATCGGCGACCCGCTTGTACGTCCCCGACACGGGGTCGTACGTACGGGCCTGGAGCACGTTGCTGCCGCCGCGGCCGCGGTAGTCCTCGGAGCCGCCGGTGACGAGTACGGAGTCGTCGGGCAGGAGCGAGGCGCTCGGGTAGCGGGTGCCCTTGTCGAGCGACGCGCCGTCCTTGAAACGGGGCCGGGACTCGTTGAGGTCGACCAGCCGGGACTTCTTGCTGGACTTCTCGGACTCGCCGACGCCCCCGCCCCCGATGACCATGAACTTCTGGTCCTGCGCGGGCGGCAGCATGACCGTCGCGGAGGTCTCCATCCGGTCCGGGTCCGACAGACCGGGGATCTTGCTGAACTTGTTGGTCTCCAGGTCCCAGACACCGGGGTCGCGGCCGACGTCGGCGGGTCCGTAGCCGGCGTTGGAACCGGAGTAGAAGAGCTTGCCGTTGTCCATCAGGAAGATCGCCGGGTAGGTGGGGAACTTCCTGATGATCCCGGTGTACTCCCAGGACTTGGTCTCGGGGTCGTAGATCTCGTCCTTGCCGGGGACGATCTGTCCGATCTCGTCGAGGCCGGACAGGGACAGGACCTTGCCGTCCTTCAGCGTGGTCAGCGTCGGGTACCAGCGGGCCTCGTTCATCGGGTCGACGGTGATGTACTTCTCCGCGACCGGGTCGAACTCGTAGGCCTCCTTGATGCCCTGGAAGTCCTTCTTGTCGAGGGCGAGCTTCTGGGCGATGCCGTAGACGTTGCGGGCGTCCGCGCCGCCGAGGCCCTGCACCCGGTAGTTGTCCTCGGTGCCCGTCTCGTACTGCTTGCCGGACTCCTCGGCCTCGACGTAGATCCGGCCGAGCCCGGGGTCGTTGCGCAGGAACTTGCCCGTGGCCGGGTCGAAGACCTTCTTGGCCTTCTCCACCAGGACGGGGTCCTTCGAGACGAACGTCTTGCCGTTCTCCTTGCCGGTGAACTTCGTACCGGCGGGCAGGGTCTTGGGCGCGTCCGGGTCCTCGTTGTGGACGATCATCAGGCCACCGGCCTTGGAGACGTCGCCCTGGAGCTTCTCGTAGCGCTTGGTGCCGCCCGCGACGAGCAGCTTTCCGTCGGGCAGCTGGGTGTGCCCGGCGCAGAACATGTCCTTGGGGGTGGGGATCATCTTGAAGGAGTTGTCCTTCGGGTCCCACAGCACGGACTCGAACTTCTTGGCGTCGAAGTTCTTCTGGTTGTTCCCGGAGCCGGCGATCAGCAGCACCTTGCCGGTGTGCAGGAGGGCGGCGTGGATCGAGTTGATCCGGTGGTCGGCCGGGACGTCGAGGAAGTCCCAGTGGCCGTTCGCCGCCTTGTACTCCGGCTTGTTGATCTTGTAGTCGTGGTACTGGTCGGAGCCGAAACGCCACATGGCGGGCCCGTTGAACCCGGCCACCACCGCGATGACCGCCGCGCCGATGGCTATGCGGCGGGCGCGGTTCCTGCGGTGGTTCTGCCGCGCGGGCATCGTGCTCATTTCTTACGTCCCCCAAGGGCGATCTGCATGGTCTGGTCGGTGACTGCGTCCGTGTCTGCCGGTGCGCCCGGCGCGGGGGCCGCGGAGCGGGGCCGCTGCTGCGGCACATGCGGGCCGGTGCCGCCGTCCCCCGGGGGCCGCTCGGCCCCCGCGTGCCGCCTGCGGCGCTTCTTCTTCTCGTCGCGGACCCCGTGCCGCCAGGCGAAGATGGGCGCCGCCGTGATCAGCAGGGCGAGACCGGCCCAGGTGATCATCGCCGGATGGTCGTGCCCGAACCAGAACGAGGAGGCGAGGGAGCCGCCGAAGACGGCGATGAAGAACAGATGGATGCGGAAGGTGCCGAAGAGGGTGTCCGGGCTGGACGAGTCGCCCTTGGGGGTCACCACGAACGAGCTCTTGCGGCGCAGTATGGCGTCCATCAGCGAGCGCGCGTAGATGGGCGCGGAGAGCGCGGACATCACCATGCCGGCCAGACCGCCCGAGCCCTCGGGCTCGTGCGGCGAGACGTTGTGCCGGCGGTTCCAGATGTAGAGGCCGATCTGCAGCGCCGAGGCGTTGCCGTAGAGCATCATCCAGATCGCCGGGTCGATCTGCACACCCGAGGCGCCCATGCCGAGGAACAACGCGCAGCTCAGCGCCGCGAGGATCCAGTTGAGCGCGGACATCGGGTAGAAGATGATCATCATCGTGTAGTTGAAGAGCTTGCCGAACGGCAGCGTGCCGAAGCCCTTCCAGTACTGCTTGAGGATCGTCTCGTACGTGCCCCGGGACCAGCGCAGCTGCTGGGTGAAGAAGTCGGTCCAGGCCGTGGGTCCCTCACCGACGGCGAGCACGTCGGGGGTGTAGACGGAGCGCCACTTGTTGCCGGTGGCCGGGTTCTTGGCGCGGTGCATCTCGAAGCCCGTCGCCATGTCCTCGGTGATCGAGTCGTACAGACCGCCGATCTGCTTGATCGCCCGGATGCGCACGGCGTTGGAGGTGCCGACGAACATCGGTGCGCCGTAGCGGTTGCCCGCGCGCTGGATCAGGGCGTGGAAGAGGAACTGCTGTGACTCGGCGGCCTTGGTGACGAACGTGTCGTAGTTGCCGTAGACCTGGGGGCCGATGACGAAGCCGACATCCGGGTCGCGGAAGTAGCCGAGCATCCGCTCCAGATAGTTGGGCAGCGGGACGTGGTCGGTGTCGACGGAGGCGAAGAAGTCGTAGTCGCCGCCGTGCGCCTCGAGCCAGGCGTTGTAGTTGCCGTGCTTGGTCTTCGCGCGGTGGGCGCCCTTGGCCTGGTTCCACTTCGCGATGCCCTTGCGGGAGAAGTGGTGGACGCCGAGGCGGGCGCAGACCTCCTTGACCGCGGGGTCGTCGCCCTCGTCGAGCAGCCAGACGTGCATCAGCCCCCGGTGGCGGATCCGCACGGCCGCCTCCAGGGTCTTCGTCACCATCTCCAGGGGCTCCTTGCCCGGGACGAAGGAGGTGAGGAAGGCGACGCGGGTGCCGGACTCGGGCACGACGGGGACGGGGTCGCGGGCGACGAGGGTGGCGTGCGCGTTGGAGAGGACGTTCATCGTCCGGAACAGCTCGATCAGGCCGATCGAGACCAGCATGACGATGTCGAGGACGAGGAGGGTGTCGTTCTTCAGGTTCGGGTCGCGCTCGGTCCAGTGCTGGGGCTGCATCAGCCACACGAACAGGCCGAGCGAGAGCAGGGGGGCGGCACCGAGGAGCAGCGCCGCGCGTATGCGGTGCGGCTCCTGCGAGAGCAGTGAGCGGTACTGGACCTTGTAGGGCCGGGTCGGGTCGGGCTGGGTGAGGGGTCCTGCGAGCCGGCTGTAGTGCTCGTAGTCGTACCGCGGCAGGGCCTTCTTGGGGCGCAGCCGCGCGCCGGCCGCGCGCAGATGGGCGGGCACCCTCAGCTGCGTGGTTCGCGACGAGTCGTCGCGTTGCCGGGCGCCGTCTGGCGTCGACGTCATGAGTCATCCCCCCGCGCGCAGCATCACTGCGCGCATGGTCGGTCGTGGTCGTCCGGGCCGCAGGGTCCCCTCGGCCGGCACCCCGGACATATCAGTTGCTGGCCACCGTCCTTGGAGACATGAAACGGTCACCTTTCGGTTGCATGATGCCGGTCGCGTGATGGACCCGTGAATGGGCCCCGGTCGGCGCTCCTGCACCAGGGGCGTCCCCTCCGTATCGCCCCCAAATACGCAAACCAGACGCCCGCTTGGGGCGTCTGCTTCAGGATAGGTTGTCCGAGCCCCGTCATGATCGCAAGGGTGAAACGGGACGTTAACCGGTCATACGAGCGAATTGTGAACCCTTGTGCATGGGTTGTCGGCCGTTGTTGATGTGGCCGAAAACGGTCGCCGGTGCGTAAGTCAGGGAACGACCGAGGCCCCCTCACCGCAGTGAGGGGGCCTCGGTTTCGCGTGCGCCGCCAGGGACTCGAACCCCGGACCCGCTGATTAAGAGTCAGCTGCTCTAACCAACTGAGCTAGCGGCGCCTGCTGACCTGGAGAACTCTACCGGACTCCGGAGGGTGCTCCGATCCGGGACCCGCCACCGGGCCGCCGCGCCCAAGGTTCGCGGGTCATCGTTTTTACCCTTTGATACGTCAAAATGCGTTTTGTCCGGACGGTTGGCACACTGGCGCCCGTGAAACACCGTCAGAAGATCTTGCCCAGTGCACAGCGGAGGGGACGCGCATGACGACCGTGCCGGTCTTCGAGGAGTACGAGCCCGCCCACGACTGCGACTGCGCCGGATGCGTGGCGCACCGCCGCTCGCTCGCCGCCGGGGCCCACCCGGCGGCGCACGGCTGCCGCCGGGCGCTGGTCCTGGCCACCGCCGCCGGTGTCGTGCTGGGCGGCGGGGGAGCGGGGACCGCGTCCGCCGCCGGACCGATCGCCGGACCGATCGCCGGACCGATCGCCGGACCGATCGCCGGACCGGCCGCCGGAGCCGGGGCCGCACGGGCCGCGTCGGTCTCCGACCCCGCGCCCGACACCGAGCAGGGCACCGCCGGACCCCTCCACGGGCCGTCCGGGAAACCGGCGACCGGGGCACCGCTGCGCGCGTCGACCCGCGCCGACATCATCGACCGCGCCAAGAAGTGGGTCACCGCCAAGGTGCCGTACAGCATGTCCAAGTACTGGTCCGACGGCTATCGGCAGGACTGCTCCGGCTATGTGTCGATGGCCTGGAACCTTGCGGGCAACGAGTGGACCGGCAGCCTGGCCAAGTTCGGCGACCGCATCAGCCGCGAGGACCTGCAGGCCGGAGACATCCTTCTCTTCCACAACCCCGCCGACCCCACCAAGGGCTCGCACGTCACGATCTTCGGCGGCTGGACCGACATCACCCACAGCCATTACGTCGCGTACGAGCAGACCAAGCCCCACACCCGCAGGCAGTCCACGCCCATGGCGTACTGGAACAACTCCGCGCACTACGTCGCGTACCGCTACAAGGGTGTCGTCAGTGCCGCGGCCGGCAGCGAGAACACCGCCGCTCCCTTTCCGGGGACCTCCGCCTTCGGTCCGGGCGCGAACAACAGGTCCGTCACCCGGCTCGGCGAGCTGCTGGTCGCACGCGGCGGCAAGCGCTTCTACGTCAAGGGGCCCGGACCGCGCTGGTCCGAGGCCGACCGGCGCGCCACCCGGACGTTCCAGATCGCCCAGGGCTGGCGCGGCGCGGATGCGGACGGGCTGCCCGGCCCCGAGACCTGGCGGCTGCTGGTGACCGCGAAGGGCAAGAACGTCCCGGTCGCGCCGACCGGCGGTTCCACCGCCCAGCCGCCCGCCTTCCCCGGGCACGGGCACTTCCGCCCCGGCAGGTCCGGCGCCCACGTCACCCAGCTCGGCAATCAGCTGGTGAAGCGCGGCTACGGCAAGCACTACACGACGGGCCCCTCACCGCGGTGGGGCGAGGCGGACCGGCGCAACGTCCAGGCGTTCCAGCGGGCGCAGGGCTGGAGCGGCAGCGCGGCCGACGGCTACCCGGGTCCCCGGACCTGGCGGCTGCTCTTCGCGCCGCGCTGACCGACAACACCTGGCAGTCACAAGGCAACCGACCACGAACAGAGCGAAAGCCGAGGCGGCATGAACACCACGATGTCGGACCCGGACGACGGCATGCCGTCCGACGGCCCGCGGCGGAATCCGGTCATCGCGAGCGAGACGACGGCCGAGATCCCGGTACATCTGCTCTTCCGTGACGACAGCGGGCCGCCGATGCTGCCCCCCGGGCTGCGGCCCGCGATCATCTCCCGGCGGCGGGGCACGGGCGAACAGCCGAAGATCGACCCGTCGGCCCCGCCGCCGTGGGCCGCACCCGGCGGCCGGTCCCGGCAGCCGAAGCCCGCCGGGGCGCTCCCCCGGCCCGCCCCGCCCGTCGACCCGGCGCTCGTCGAACGGCCCGGTCCCGTGCTGCCCGGCTGGATCGGGCTCGTCGCCGGCTCCTGCTCGCTCGCCGGGATCGGTGCGTTGCTGTGGGGCACCGGTGCGGTGCCGGACCTGGTCGGGAGGGTGTTCGGCGTGACACCTCCCCCGTTCCGGGGCATCGGCATCGGGCTGTGGTGCCTGCTCGCGTTCGGGGTGCTGCTGGCTCTCTTCGGGCTCGGCGGTCTCGGCCGCGGCCGCGTCGGGCATGCCTGGGTCCTCACCCTCTGCGGCGACTACCGGGGCAGCGTGCGGCGTACGGGGTTGGTGTGGGTGAGCCCGCTGGTGCTGCGCCGCCGTGTGGACGTACGGCTGCGGCACTGGCGCAGCGAGCCGATGGAGGTGTTCGATGCCGACGGCACCGCGCTGCGCGTGGTGGTGCTCGTTGTGTGGCGGGTCAAGGACACGGCGCGTGCCGTGCTCGGCATCGCGGACCACGAGACGTATCTGGCCCGGCAGGTCGAGTCGGCGACGGCGCGGGTGCTCTCGCAGCTGCCGGCCGACGGCCCCTCCGCCTTCGACGCCGAGATCTCCCTCGGCGACGGGGGTCCGACGCTGCGCAACGCGGAGTCCGTCGGTGACACGCTGATGAAGACGCTCGCGGCGGAGTGCGCGCCCGCGGGTATCGAGATCTTCACCGCTCAGCCGACGTCGCTCGACTACGCGCCCGGGGTGGCCGAGGCCATCCAGCGCCGGCGGATCGCGGCGATCGACGCCCGGCACCGCGACAGTGTGCTCACCTGTGTGGTCGACGCTGTGGAAGACGCGGTGGGCCGGCTGACCGAGCGGGGACTCGTCGACCCGGACGACTACGAGCGCAAGGTGCTGGTGAAGGACCTCACCATCGCCTTCTACACGGGCCGAGCCGGGGCCGTGGAGGCTTCGTGAGGGCCAAGAGCCGGTCAACAATTGGTCTGGACATGGTGAACGCCCGTCAATACATTGGAACTTGGTCTAGACCGCAGTAGGCAGTATCGCACGCGTGCAGCACGTCCCGAGAACACCCCCACGTTCTTCCTGGAGCCAGCATGCGAAAGAAGATAGGTGCGGCCGTGGTGGGCCTCGCCGTGACGGGCGCGACATTGCTCGCCACCGGCAGCGCCAGCAGCCACGGCTACACCGAGTCGCCCATCAGCCGCCAGAAGCTCTGCGCCAACAAGACGGTGAGCAACTGCGGCCAGATCCAGTGGGAACCGCAGAGCGTCGAGGGCCCCAAGGGCTTCCCGGCCGCGGGTCCCGCCGACGGCAGGATCTGTTCCGCCGGCCTCGGCCAGTTCGCCGAGCTCGACGATCCCCGCGGCGGAGCCTGGCCGACCACCAAGGTCAGCTCGGGCCAGAACTACACCTTCAGCTGGCGGTTCACCGCCCGCCACCGCACCACCGACTTCAAGTACTTCATCACCAAGAGCGGCTGGAACCCCAACCAGCCCCTGACCCGCGCTGCCCTGGAGTCGCAGCCGTTCCTGACCGTCCCCTACGGCGGCAACCAGCCGCCCGAGACGCTGTCCCACTCCGGCAACCTGCCCCAGAGGTCGGGCCGCCATCTGATCCTGGCGGTGTGGACCGTCCACGACACGGCCAACGCGTTCTACGCCTGCTCCGACGTGCAGTTCTGACAGGCAGTCCGGCCGGGCGTCCGTGACACCGGAGCGTCCGGCCGGCGGAACCAGGTCGCCGCGCACACGCCATCCCCTACCCGACGGCCCCCAACCGCCGCCGGGGCAACGGCGCGTGCCGCGGTCGCCGGAGCCGACCACTCCCGGGCCCCCGCCGGACCGGGCGGTGGTCGGCTCCGTCGGCGCCACCTCCGGGGAGGTCTCCCTTCCGGATCACGCCGCAGCAGACGGACGTGCGGGGCGAGCCACGGTAGGGCCGGCCCTACCCCCCGGCCACCCCCTGGGCCCCTCGCCCGCCCCGGGCACCGCCGCATAGCGTGACGGCATGGACGCCCCGCGAAATCCCTGGCAGGCCCTCACCCGGCGGGACTTCCTGCGGACGCGATGGCCCTGGCGGGCGGTCGCGTATCTGGCGAGCAGCGCCGTCACCGGAGTTGTCGCCCTCGTCGGGCTGCTCGTGCTCGGCGCCTTCTCGCTCGTCCTCGTCGGGCTGCCGCTGCTCGTCCTCGGCGGCATCGCGCTCGCCGCCGCCGAGCGGCGCAGGCTCCGGCTCGTCGAACCCGGGCCGGCGCCCGCACCGCACCGCACCCCCGAAGCCCCCGGCCTCTCGGCATGGCTGCGGGTGCGGTTCGCGGAGCAGTCGACCTGGCGGGAGTTCGCGTACGGGCTGCTGCACGCGCTCGTGCTGTGGCCGCTCGACCTGGCGGCCGTCGCCGTCGCGATCGGGCTGCCCGCCGGGCTGATGGCCGTGCCCGTCCAGCTGGCGCTGGACGGCGAGGAGGCCCGCGTGGTGAAGACGGTCCTGGTCACCACCTGTCCGCAGGCGTTCGCCGCCGCGGCACTCGGCCTGCTCCTCCTGCCCGCGCTGCTGTATCCGCTCACCGCACTGGCCGGGGCGCGCGCCCAGCTCACGCGTCTGCTGCTCGCGCCGCGCGAGCGTGAACTGCGGGACCGGTTGGCCGAGGTGACCCGTTCCCGGGCTCGGCTCGTCACCGCCTTCGAGGCCGAACGGCGGCGCATAGAACGGGATTTGCACGACGGTGCCCAGCAGCGGCTCGTCGCACTCACGATGACCCTCGGGCTGGCCCGGCTGGACGCCCCGGACGGACCGCTCGCCGACCGTCTCGCCGCGGCGCACGACGAGGCGGGCCGGGTCCTGACCGAACTGCGCGAACTGATCCACGGCATCCACCCCCAGGTCCTCGTGGACTACGGCCTGGGCGCGGCGATCGAGGACGCCGCGGACCGCTCGGCCGTGCCCGTGGGCACCGACATCGCACTGCCCCGGCTCGACCGGTCGGTCGAGACCGCTGCGTACTTCGCCGTCTGCGAGGCGCTCGCCAACGTCGCCAAGCACAGCGGTGCGCGACAGGCACGTGTCATCGCCCGGCACACGGGTGCGCGGCTCACTGTCGAGATCGGCGACGACGGACGCGGCGGTGCCGACCCTGCGCACGGCTCCGGGCTGACCGGGCTCGGCGACCGGCTCGCCGTCCTCGATGGCACACTGACGGTCGACAGCCCGACGGGCGGGCCGACCCTGCTGCGAGTGGAGATCCCGTGCCGAGCGCTCTGCGGGTAGTCCTGGCCGAGGACAGTGTGCTGCTGCGCGAGGGGCTGATCGGCCTGATCACCCGTTTCGGCCACGAGGTCGTCGCCGCGGTGGGCGACGCCGCCGCACTGCGCGACGCGGTCACCGATCACGCCCCGGACATCGTCGTCACCGACGTCAGGATGCCGCCGGGCTTCCACGACGAGGGGCTGCGCGCCGCGGTCGAACTGCGCGCCGGGCAGCCCTCGTTGCCGGTGCTGGTGCTCAGCCAGTACGTGCAGCGGGAGTACGCCGCCGAACTTCTCGACAGCGGCGACGGGTCGGGCGTCGGTTATCTGCTCAAGGACCGGGTGGGCCAGGTGGAGGAGTTCGTCTCGGCCCTCACGAGGGTCGCCGCCGGCGGCACGGTCGTCGACCCCGAGGTCGTACGGCAGCTGCTGCGCAGGCGCCGTGATCCGCTCGCCGCGCTCACCCCGCGCGAACGGGAGGTGCTCGCTCTGGTCGCGGAGGGCAGGTCGAACGCCGCGATCGCCCGGGAGCTCGTGGTCACCGAGGCCGCCGTCGGCAAGCACATCGGCAACATCCTCGCCAAGCTGGATCTGCCCCCGCCGAGGACACCCACCGCCGCGTGCTCGCGGTGCTCGCCTTCCTCCGCTGAGCCTGCCCCCGCCGCAACGTCCCCGGTGGCAACGGGCGTCACTGCCGTGTCAGGGTGCCGTCCGGTCGGGCAAAGTTCACTCTCCGATCGGCGCGCGAATGCTGTGCAGGACGCGCGTCGAGCGGGACTCTGGAGCTGCCGTGGCCAGGCCACGTGCGTGCACCAACTCCCGCTCGCCGCCCGGAGGTTCTGCATGCGTCGCCGACTTGCCCTCCCCCTCGCCGCAGCCGCTCTCGCACTGCCCGCCGTGCTCGTCACGGCGGGCACCGCGGCGGCCGCCCCCGCCGACAAGCCCCAGGTCCTCAGCTCCTGGACGCAGACCAGCGCATCCAGCTACAACGCCTGGGCCGCGGCCCGGGCGAACCAGGGCGCCTGGAGCGCCTACGGCTTCGACTGGTCCACGGACTACTGCTCCTCCTCGCCGGACAACCCGTTCGGCTTTCCTTTCAAGATGTCATGCGCGCGTCATGACTTCGGCTATCGGAACTACAAGGCGGCCGGCACGTTCGGTGCGAACAAGGCGCGCCTGGACTCGGCGTTCTACGAGGATCTGAAGCGGGTGTGCGCCGGGTACTCGGGCGCCACGCGCACCTCGTGCAACTCGACGGCCTGGACGTACTACCAGGCGGTCTCCGTCTTCGGGGTGTCCGCCCCGACCGAGGAGCCCGCGGTCTGAGCACGGCAAAGGCCCCTCACCGAGGTGAGGGGCCTTGTGCTGTCTGTGCGCCGCCAGGGACTCGAACCCCGGACCCGCTGATTAAGAGTCAGCTGCTCTAACCAACTGAGCTAGCGGCGCCTGCTGACCCGTAAATAGTACCTGGTCCGAGGGGGTGCTCCGGACCACCCCGGCCGCCGCCCCGGGCGACGCCGGTCGGCATGGCTGGACCATGCCTCCCCCACGCCCTGCGGGCGTGGGGGAGGCACATGCCGATCCGGCCTGATCTGAACGGAAGACCCTAGATCGCCAGCGACAGCACCACCGGTGCGGCCCTGCGGTTCAGCGTGTCCGCCGCCGCGCGCAGCCGGTGCGCGTGCTCGATCGGCAGCGACAGCGCCAGGCAGCCCACGGACGAGCCCGCCGTCAGCGGAACCGCGGCGCA
The DNA here is from genome assembly GCF_056436245.1 of Streptomyces sp. NPDC043812. Taxonomy (NCBI): domain Bacteria; kingdom Bacillati; phylum Actinomycetota; class Actinomycetes; order Kitasatosporales; family Streptomycetaceae; genus Streptomyces; species Streptomyces sp. NPDC043812. Next base: position 419,102 of record NZ_JBWKCY010000003.1, on the reverse strand, counting down.
GACCGTGCCCACCGCGTACTCCTGGAGGTCGAGGACGGGGACCGTCGGCGGCTGGGCGTCCAGCTTGGAGAACAGCAGCTGCTCGCTGGTGATCGTCCGCGAGGTGAGCCGGGCGATCTTGTGGCGCGAGAGATGGTCGCGGCGGCCGTTCACGTCGAGCTGGGTGAGCAGGCACTTGCCGACCGCGCTGGCGTGGGCGGCCGAGCGGAAGTCCACCCACTCGTTCACCTTCGGCGTGCGCGGCCCGTCGGCGAACTGGGTGATCTTGACCTCGCCGTCGATGTAGCGACTGATGTAGACGGCCGCGCCCACCGAGTCGCGGAGCTCCGTCAGGGTGTCCTGGAGTTTCGCCTCCAGGGCCTCCTTGCGGGTGGCGCCCGAGCCGAGCAGGACGAGTGAGTCACCGATGACATAAGCACCGTCGGCGACCTGCTCCACGTAACCCTCGCGGCGGAGCATGGCAAGCATGGGAGCGAGATGGCCCGTCGGCAGGCCGGTCTCGCGTGCGATCTGGACGTCGGTGACCCCGCCACCGTGCTTGGAGACCGTCTCCAGGACACGCAAGACGTATCGCACCGAGTGGAACGGCGCGGTCGGCTCGGGCTTCAGCGCCACGGTTTCCCCCTAGCAGGTTGTGACCGCAAGCTTCCGTACCACGATAGCGGCCAAGACCCGTTTCAGGGGCGGCTGTTGGCGGAAATGATGCGGCGCCCCAGCGTCATACGCTGGGGCGCCTGACCTTGGCATATGCCAGGGTCACACCTACTCGATGGAGTGAATGGTCAGAGCACCGCACTGAGAAACTCGCGAGTACGTTCGTGCTCAGGATCCGAGAAGATTTTTTCCGGCGGACCCGATTCGATGACCTTGCCGGAATCGAACATCAGCACATCATCGGAGATGTCCCGCGCGAAGCTCATCTCGTGCGTGACGCACACCATCGTGATGTCCGTGGTGCGCGCGATGTCGCGCAGCAGATCCAGCACGCCGGCCACCAGCTCCGGGTCGAGTGCCGAGGTCACCTCGTCGAGCAGCAGCACCTGCGGCCGCATCGCCAGCGCGCGGGCGATCGCCACCCGCTGCTGCTGGCCGCCGGAGAGCTGCGTCGGCTTCGCGTCCGCCCTGTCGCCGAGGCCCACCATGTCCAGCAGCTCCCTGGCCCGGGCATCCGCCTCGTCCTTGGACAGGCCGAGCACCCGCACCGGCGCCTCGGTGATGTTGCGCAGCACGGTCATGTTGGGGAACAGGTTGAACTGCTGGAAGACCATGCCGATCTTCTTGCGCGCCTCGCGGCGCTCCTTCTCGGCGGCCGGGAACAGCTTGTTCCCGCCAACCGTGATCGTGCCCTCCTCCGGGCTCTCCAGCGTCATCAGCAGCCGCAGGATCGTCGTCTTGCCGGAGCCGGACGGCCCGATGAGGGTCACGTGCTTACCGGAATTCACCGAGAAGCACAGGTCGTCGAGGACCGTGTTGTCGCCGAATCTCTTGGTGACGTTGTCGAACCGGATCAGCTCGTCGGCGGCGTCACGGGGGGTCGGGGTCGTGGTGTCAGCTGACAAGGCGGCGCTCCAGGGCTCGTACGAGAAGAGAAGCCGGATAGGCGATGAGGATGAAGGCGATGCCCACCACGGTCAGCGGCTCGGTGTACTGGAAGGTCTGCGCGCCCTCCAGCCGCGACTGGTTGAGCATCTCCAGCACGCCGATCGCGAGCAGGATCGGGGTGTCCTTCAGCATCGCGATGACGTAGTTGCCGAGTGCGGGCGTGATCCGGCGGATCGCCTGCGGCAGGATGACCGCGGTCCAGGTGCGGTGGACGGGCAGGCTCAGGGCCGTCGCCGCCTCCCACTGGCCGGGCGGCACGGCTTCGATGCCGGCCCGGTAGACCTGCGCGGTGTACGTCGAGTAGTGCAGTCCGATCGCGATCGTGCCGGTGGTCAGGGCGGAGAACTGCACCCCCCACTCCGGCAGCACGAAGTACAGGAAGAACAACTGCACCAGCAGCGGAGTGGTGCGGACGAACTCGGTGAAGAGGTTCACCGGCCACCGGATGAACCGGGTCGGCGCCCGGAAGGCGATCGCCCAGACCAGGCCGAGCGTGAACGAGATCAACGAGCCGAGCACCAGCACCTGCAGCGTGACCAGCACGCCGTCCCAGAAGCGCGGCATGAAGTCCGCGACCGCGGACCAGTCCCATGTCACTTCGACACACCCCCCGTGACCTGACTGCCGGCCACGTTCGCCGCGGCGCGCTTGGCGAACATGCCGCCGAGTACACCGGGCTCGGGCTCGATGCCGATGTTGCGCTTCGTCCTGCGCTCCAGGCCCTTCATCGAGCGCGTCAGGACGAAGGCGAGGACGAAGTAGATCACCAGGCTGATGCCGTAGATCTGCGCGCTCTCCTGGGTCGCCAAGCGCACCAGGTACGCGGCGAAGGAGACGTCACCGACGCCGAGCAGCGACACCAGGGCCGTGCCCTTGAGCAGCTCGATCAGCAGGTTGCAGAACGGCGGCACCATCTCGGGCACCGCCTGCGGCAGCAGGATCAGCCGCATCCGCTGCCAGGGGGTGAGGCTGAGCGCGATACCCGCCTCGCGCTGCGCCGGGGCCACGGCGTTCAGCGCACCGCGCACGATCTCGGCGCCGTACGCGCCGTAGGACAGACCGAGCGCGAGGACCGCGGCCCACATGGGAACCAACTGCCAGCCCAGCAGCGGTGGCACCACGAAGAACAGCCAGAACATCAGCACCAACGCTGAGGTCCCGCGGAAGATCTCGGTGTAGAAGCCCGCCAGGAAGCGGACGAAGCGCGAATGATGGGTGCGGGCAATACCGATGCCGAAGGCGACGACGGCGGCCAGCACCGCGCTGTAGACCAGCAGTTGAATGGTGATCCAGATGCCCGGGAGTACCCAGTTCTGCCAGAGTCCGGCTGTCATTTCTTGCACAGCTCCTTGGCAGTAAGGGTGGTCATCTCGCTCTCCGTGAAGCCGAAGGGCTTCAGGATGCGGAACAACTCGCCGCTCTTCTTCATCTTGTGGATCTCGACGTTGAACGCGTCACGCAGTTCGGTGTCGGTGGGGCGGAAGGCGAAACCGCCGCCGTCGATCTGCTTCTTGCCCTCGACCACCGCCGCGAACGGCTCGGTCGCCTCGGCCTTCGCGCTCTTCCTCACCACCTCGCGGGTGGTCAGCGCCGTGCCCGCGAAGACGTCGACCCGCCCGGACTCGACGGCGTTCAGACCCGCCACCTGGTCCTGGAGAATCACGATCTCCTTCTCGGGGATGCCCGCGGCCACCGCGTAGCCGATCTCGGCGTAGCCCGTGCCCGTCGCCATCTTCGCCTTGGCCCGTACGACGTCCTCGTAGGTGCGCAGGTTCTTCGGATTGCCCTTGCGCACGATGAACGAGTCGAGCATCTGGTACTCGGGGTCCGAGAAGATGACCTGCGCGCACCGCTCCTTGTTGATGTACATCCCGGCCGAGACCACGTCGAACTGCTGCGAGTTCAGCCCGGGGATGAGGGAGGCGAAGTCCGTGGCGACCGGCTGCACCGATGCGACGCCCAGTCGCTGGAATATGACCCGGGCCAGCTCGGGCGCCTCGCCCGTGAACTCGCCCCGGTCGTCGACATAGCCGTACGGCACCTCCCCGGCGATACCGAGGCGCACCGTGCCCTGGGACTTCAGCCGGGCCAGTGCGTCACCGGACGGCACCCTGCTGCAGCCCGCGGCCCCGGCGACGGTGAGCGCGCCGGCGGCCGCGGTACCGAGCAACACAGTGCGTCTGCTCATCGATCCTGGTTGTCTAGTACGAGCCATGGCCGCGCGGCTACCCGGGACTCTCCGGGGTATGCGTAGGCAATGGCCGACCGATACCTGACCGTGTCCCTCGACAAGCGCGGCGCCCGGTGCACCGCCCGGCTGCTGACCGACAAGGCGCCTTTGACCTGCGCGGCAGTGTGGGAAGCACTCCCGCTGTCGGGCGACGTGTACCACGCGAAGTACGCGCGCAACGAGATCTACGCCCTGTTCCCGGCGTTCGCGCCGGAAGAACCGCCGCTGGAGAATCCGACGGTGACCCCCATCCCGGGCGACCTGTGCTACTTCACGTTCACGGACGTGCAGCTGGGCACGGCGTCGTACGGCTACGAACGCCGGGCGCCGATCCGCCCGGTGACCGTGGACCTCGCGCTGTTCTACGAACGGAACAACCTCCTGATCAACGGCGACGCGGGATGGGTGCCGGGGATCGTGTGGGGGACCGTGGTGGAGGGCCTGGACGAGATGGCCGCGGCCTGCCAGGACCTGTGGCGCGCGGGTGCGGTGGGGGAGACGCTGAGCTTCCGGCGGGCGTGACGTCCCCCTCCCCGCCCTCTCCCGAAACCGGGGCAAGCCCCGGACCCGCAACGGGGCTCCGCCCCGGCCCGGCAGCGCTGCGCGCGGTGTCGTCAATCTCCGCCCACGGCCTGACGGCCGTGGGCGGGGGTATCCCCGGACGGATCTTGGGGGTGCACCCACCCCGAACCCGCGCTCGGCCGGGGCCCGCACCGCGCTAGGTGCCGGGCAATCTTCCGTCACGGCCCGGCGGCCGTGGCGGGGGTATCCCCGGATGGATCTGGAGTGCCCCCCAAACCGCGCTGCGCCCGGGCCTGCACCGCGCTCCGCCCCGGCCGGGCTCCGCGCTGCGTGCGGTGTCGTCAATCTCCGCCCACGGCTTGGCGGCCGTGGGCGGGGGTGCCCCTGGACGGATCTGGGGGAGTGCCCCACCCGAAACCGCGTTCGGCCCGCGCTCGGCCCGGGCCCGCGCCGCGCTCCGTCCAGACCCGCAACCAGGCTCCGCCCGGCCCGGTAACCAGGCTCCACCCGGGCCAGAAACAGGGCTCCGCCTTGGCCCGGCGGCGCGCTGGGCGCGGTGTCGTCAATCTCCGCCTACGGCCTTGGCGGCCGTGGGAGCGGGTGCCCCCGGGCGGGCTGATTTCGCTCCGCGAAAACGCAGCCCCGCCGGCGATTGAGGCGCGGGGGCCCGGGGGCGGAGCCCCCGAGACACCGCGCGAAGCGCGGTACGGGGTCCGGGGCTTGCACCGGTTTCGGGAAAGGGGCGGGGAGGGGAACAGCCCGCCGCCGGCGCCCCCGCTAGCCCTCGCGCCCCGTCACGCCCGCCTCGTACAGCGCGTGCGCCGCCCGCAGTACCAGCGCGTCGCCGTGCCGCGGGCCGATCAGCTGCACCCCGATCGGCAGCCCGTCGCCGTCCACCCCGCACGGCACCGTCGCCGCCGGCTGCTGCGTCATGTTGAACGGGTACGTGAACGGGGTCCACCCCGTCCACCGGTGGTGGCCCGAGCCCGCCGGGACCTCCGCGCCCGCCTCGAAGGCGGTGATCGGCATCGTCGGCGTCACCAGCAGGTCGTACGTCGTGTGGAAGCGTGCCATCCGCCTGCCCAGATCCATCCGGACGTCGACCGCCGCCAGGTATTCCATCGCGCTGAAGCGGGCGCCGGCCGCGACGACCTCCCGCAGGCCCGGATCCAGCAGCTCCCGCTGGTGCGGGCTCAGATGCTGCACCAGCCGTGCCGCGCCCGCGAACCACAGCGTGTGGAAGGCGTCGACCGGGTCGGTGAGGTCGGGGTCGGTCTCCTCGATGTAGGCGCCGCTCCCGGCGAGCGCGCCGACCGCACGCCGCACCGCCGCGGCGACCGCGGGGTCGACCGCGACCTGCCCGCCGAGGGAGGGGGAGTACGCGATCCGCAGGCCCTTCACGCCCTCCTCCAGACCGCCCCGCACCTGGCGCGCCGGCCCCAGGTGCGACCAGTCCCGCCAGTCCTCGCCGCTCATCACGTCGAGCATCAGCGCCGCGTCGGCCGCGTCCCTCGTCATCGGCCCCGCGTGCGACAGCGTCCCGAAGGGGCTCGACGGGTACATCGGCACCCGCCCGTACGTCGGCTTCAGCGCGAAGATCCCGCAGAACGACGCGGGGATGCGGACCGATCCGCCGCCGTCGGTACCGATCGACAGCGCCCCGGCGCCCAGCGCCACGGCCGCCGCGCTGCCGCCGCTCGACCCTCCGCTCGTCCGTGACGGGTCGTGGGGATTGCGCGTCACCCCCTGCAGCGGCGAGTCCGTGACGCCCTTCCAGCCGAACTCGGGCGTCGTCGTCCGGCCGAGGAAGACCGCGCCGTGTTCGCGCAGCCGCGCGACCGACGGAGCGTCCTCGGTCCATGCACCCTCCGCACGGACGGTCCGGGAGCCGCGAAGCGTGGGGACGCCGCGCTGCAGCAGGAGGTCCTTGACCGTGACGGGCACCCCGTCGAGGAGCCCCTGCGGCTCCCCGCGGTGCCATCGCCCGGCCGAGGCCTCCGCCTCGGCGAGCGCCGAGGCGGAGTCGATCCGGACGAAGGCGTTGACGAGCGCCTGCGCGCTCTCGGCCCGGTCCAGCGCCTCGCGGGTCGCGTCGACGGGGGAGAAGTCGCCCTGTGCGTAGCCGGCCAGCAATTGACGTGCGGTGAGGTCAGTCAGGCGAGTGGTCATGCATGGGGACGTACCCACGTTTCTTGTCGACAACGTTCGGCAGCGGCTTTCCGGCCGCCCACAGTTCGTACATGCCGACGAACTGTTCGCCCAGTCGGTCCCGCCAGCCGACCGTGTCACCGCTCATGTGCGGCGAGACGATCAGGCCGGGCACGTCCCACAGCTCGCTGTCCGGCGTGAGCGGCTCGTGCTCGAAGACGTCGAGGGCCGCGCCCGCGAGCCACCGGTTGCGCAGTGCGTCGACCAGTTCGGCCTCCACGACCAGTTGTCCCCGGCCGATGTTGATGAACCGTGCCGACGGCTGCATCAGTCCGAAGCGGCGCATGTCGAACATCGCGCGGGTCGCGTCCGTCAGCGGCGCCGCGCACACCACCCAGTCGGCGCGGGCGAGCAGCCGGTCGAGGTCCTCTTCGCCGTGGATGCCGGGCCGGGCACTGCGGCCGACGACCGCCGTCGTGATTCCGAGCGCGTGCAGCGTGCCGGCGACGGCGCGGCCGATGGGCCCGGCGCCGACCACGACCGCGCGGGTGCCGGCCACGGACAGCGCTTCGCGATGCCGCCACTGGTGCTGTCGCTGCAGCTCCAGGGTCGCGGGCAGGTCCTTCGCCATGGCGAGCACGAGACCTGCGACGTATTCGGCGATCGGCTGTTCGAAGATGCCGCGGGCGTTGGTGACGACCGTGTCGGATTCGGCCAGTTCCGGGCAGAGCAGCCGGTCCACCCCGGCGCTCGGGGTGTGCACCCAACGCGGTCTCGGGCCCTCGCCGGGCCAGGCGCGGCGGACCGCGTCGGAGGTGAAGTCCCAGGCCAACAGGACATCTGCGTAAGGCAGTTGTACTCCGAGGGAGTCCTCGTCGGCGTACGTGACGTGGACCCGTCCGGTGAGGCTGCCGAGTCGCGGCGGGGGGTCCGCCGCCAGCACGAGAAGAGTGGGTTCGGACATCAGGCGGGAACCATTTCGAAACGTCTGACATGTATGGATTGACCCACGCTCGCACCCGAACCTACCGTCGTCAACAAGACGCCAAAGGGGGCCAGGGCTATGGAAGTCTCCTTTCTCGGCGGACCACAGCCGCAGCATGGTGTCGGCGTGGTCGCCCCTTTCGATTTCGCTCTGGACCGAGAGCTGTGGCGCTGGGTCCCCGACGATGTCTCGCTGCGGCTCACGCGAACCCCTTTTGTGCCCGTCGGGGTCTCCCTCGACCTCGCGCGGCTGGTGAGTGAGCACGAGACCCTGCGTGACGCGGTGCGCGCCCTCTGCGCATCGGAGCCGGAGGTGGTCGCCTATGCCTGCACGTCGGGCAGTTTTGTGGGCGGCCTCGCCGGGGAACGCGCCATGTGCGAGGTGATGAGCTCGGCCGGCGACGTACCGTCGCTGACCACGTCCGGCGCCCTGCTCGAAGCACTCGACGAGCTGGGCGCCCGTCGTATAGCCCTGCTCACGCCGTACACGGAATCGGTGACCAGGTCGCTGGAGGACTATCTGGGAGAAGCGGGAGTGACGGTGACGGGCCGGGCCTTTCTCGGGCTGACCCGCCACATCTGGAAAGTGCCGTACCGCTCGGTGGTGGACATGGCACGGCAGGTGGCGGTGGGCGCGGCGGACGCGCTCTTCATCAGCTGCACCAATCTGCCCACGTACGACGTGATTCCGCAGCTGGAGGCCGAGCTGAGGATGCCGGTCGTCTCCGCCAACCAGGTCACGATGTGGTCGGCCCTGCGCGCCATCGGCGCCCGGGCGGTCGGTCCCTATCAGGCTCTGCTGATGGACGCGGCGACGACGACGGCCGAGCCCGAAGGACAGGAGGGCGTGACATGACGACGGTGGGACTGCTGTACCCCGGACACTCCGCGGAGGACGACTACCCCCGGATCGAGGCACTGCTGACCGGAGTGAATGTGCCGGTCGTCCACACCGACATCGGCGAGGACGCGCACCGCGTCGAGGCGCTGCTGGAGATGGGCTCCGCGGACCGGCTCGCCGCCGGGGTCGAGGAGCTGAGGCTCTCGGGCGCGGAGTCCGTGGTGTGGGCGTGCACGAGCGGTTCCTTCGTGTACGGGTGGGACGGCGCCCATGAGCAGACCCGTGCCCTGGCGCTGGCGGCAGGGCTTCCGGCGTCGAGCACGTCGTTCGCGTTCGCCCATGCCGTACGGGAAGTGGGTGCGAAACGGGTCGCGGTCGCGGCCACCTACCCCGAGGACGTGATGGAGCTGTTCGCCCGGTTCCTCGGCGCGGCCGGGACCGAGGTGGTGGCCGCACGGGCGAGCGGGATCATCACGGCCGCCGAGGTGGGGACCTGGGGGCGCGAGCAGGTGCTGGCGCTGGTGCGCGACGCGGACGACCCGCGGGCCGACGCGGTGCTGGTGCCGGACACGGCACTGCACACGGTGGCCCATCTGCCCGAGCTGGAGGAGGCGGTGGGCAAGCCGGTGCTCACGGCCAACCAGGTGACGGTGTGGGAGGGACTGCGGCTGGCGGAGCGCAGGGGAGCGTGGTCGGACGAGCTGGGCACGCTGTTCGCCCGCAAGGACTGACCGCGACGGATCCCTGAGGGGTGCGGGGGCGGACGGGGAATAAAACGGAGATGGCCTCCTGTTGTGCGTCGGCGTACGTACGACTCACGCAGGAGGGCCCCACCAGTGAACGCAGTGGACGAGATCCGAGGCACGGCGGCAGGTACCGCCCCCGTCCCCCTGTCCGTGCTCGACCTGGTCACGGTCGGCAGCGGCCGTACGGCCTCGGACGCCCTGCGTACCAGCGTGGCCATCGCCCGTCTCGCCGAGAGTCGCGGCTATCACCGCCACTGGGTCGCCGAGCACCACTCCATGCCCGGTGTCGCCTCGTCCTCCCCGGCCGTGATCCTCGCCCATCTCGCCGCCCACACGGAGCGCATCCGCCTCGGCTCCGGCGGCGTCATGCTGCCCAACCACGCTCCCCTCGTGATCGCCGAGCAGTTCGGCACCCTGGAGGCGCTCGCCCCTGGCCGGATCGACCTCGGCCTCGGCCGCGCACCCGGCACGGACGGCGCCACGGCGGCCGCCCTCCGGCGCGGCGACCAGATGCACGAGGGCGCCGACGACTTCCCGCAGCAACTCGCCGAGCTGACCCGCTTCCTCGACGACGACTTCCCCGACGGGCACCCGTACGCCCGCATCCATGCCGTGCCCGGCCCCGTGCAGGCCACCTCGCCCGGTGGCGTCCAGTCCCCTTCCCGGCCGCCCGTCTGGCTGCTCGGGTCCTCCGGCTTCAGTGCCCGGCTGGCCGGTGTGCTCGGGCTGCCGTTCGCCTTCGCCCACCACTTCTCGGCACAGAACACGGTCCCGGCGCTGGAGCTGTACCGCGAGAGCTTCCGCCCCTCGGCCGTGCTGGACGCGCCGTACGCGGTGATCGGCGTCGCGGCCCTGGCCGCCGACGACGAGCGGGAGGCGCGCCGCCAGGTGCTGACGGGGGCGCTGTCGATGGTCCGGCTGCGCACCGGCCGGCCGGGCCTGATCCCCACGCCGAAGGAGGCGGAGGAGTACGCGTTCACGCCCATGGAGCGTGAGTTCGTAGACGGCTGGCTGAAGAACATCGTGCACGGCACCCCCGACGCTGTCCGTGCGGGACTGGACGACCTGCAGGAGCGGACGGGCGCGGACGAATTGATGATCACGGCCAATGCGCACGGTGGCGATGTCCGGCTGCGCAGCTACGAGTTGATCGCGGATGCGTACGGATTGCCGGACGCGCTGGTTCGCCCTTGAACCTTCTGCCCCTGGCTCATTAAGGAGGGCTTAAACCGCTCGTCACCCATGGTGGCGAGCGGTTTTTCGCAACGGGTGCACGCCTCTGACAAGCGGTTTCGGGCTTGAATTGGTCTAGTCCTCATTTGGTTCGGACCATTGACGCGGCCTTCGCGCGAGGGCTATCACTGCTCCAACTCCCATGCCACGCACCCCCTTCGGAGGCCGCACCGTGCACGTCCGCAGACCCTTGCTCGCCGCGCTCACCAGCGTGGCGCTCGCCGCCGGAGCGGTGGCGGCCGTAGGAGGCCTCGGCTCCGCCCAGGCCGTCGACACCGCGCCCGCCGCCGCGTCCACCGGCGGAGTCAAGATCGCGTACTACGACCAGTGGAGCGTGTACGGAAACGCCTTCTACCCCAAGCACCTGGACACCCGGGGTATCGCGGGCAAGCTCGACGTACTCAACTACTCCTTCGGCAACATCCACCCCACGGAGCTGACCTGCTTCGAGGCGAACAAGGCCGCCGGGGACGACGCCAACCCCAACGCCGGTGACGGCGCGGGCGATTCGTACGCCGACTACCAGCGCTCGTTCGCCGCCGCCGACAGCGTGGACGGGGTCGCGGACACGTGGAACCAGCCGATCGTGGGCGTCTTCAACCAGTTCAAGGAGCTGAAGGCCAAGTACCCCAAGCTGAAGATCAACATTTCGCTGGGCGGCTGGACCTACTCCAAGTACTTCCACGACGCGGCGAAGACGGACGCGAGCCGCAAGAAGTTCGTCGCCTCGTGCGTCAAGCAGTACATCGCCGGTGACCTGCCGGTCGAGGGCGGATACGGCGGCCCCGGCACCGCCGCCGGGATCTTCGACGGCATCGACATCGACTGGGAGTACCCGGGCTCGGAGGGTGGCCACCTCGGCAACCACTACGGCCCCGAGGACAAGCAGAACTTCACCCTCCTGCTCGCCGAGTTCCGCAAGCAGCTCGACGAGTACGGCGCCGCACACGGCGGCAAGAAGTACCTGCTGACCTCCGCGCTGCCGGCCGGCCAGGACAAGATCAAGCACATCGAGACGGACAAGATCGGCGCGTACCTCGACTACGCGAACATCATGACGTACGACATGCACGGCGCCTGGGACGCCGACGGGCCGGCGTACCACCAGTCGCCGCTGTACTCCCCGGCATCCGACCCGACCGACCCGATCGCACCGGGCACGCAGAAGTACTCGATCGACAACGCCATCGACTCCTGGATCGACGGCAACGCGGCCTACGGCATCAGCGGCGGGTTCCCCGCGAACAAGCTCACGCTCGGGTACGAGTTCTACTACCGCGGCTGGAAGGGCGTCCCGGCCGGCGCGAAGAACGGCCTCGGCGGCAGCGCCACCGGAGCGTCGGCCGCCCGGCCGGTCAGCCAGCAGGCGGGCATCGCGCACTACAAGGAGCTCGGCGGCATCGTCGACAACGCGGCGACCACGTTCTGGGACGACGAGGCGAAGGCCGCGTACTTCTACAAGAACGGCGAGTTCTTCACCGGCCTCGACAAGAGGGCGATCCAGGCACGCGCCGACTACGCGCACGACCGCGGCCTCGCCGGCGCGATGATGTACTCGCTGCTGGGGCTGGACGCGAACGCCACGCTGTTCAACGACGTCGTGACGGCGGTCGGTTCGTCCCCTTCCGGCCCGGACCCGACGCCGTCGCCGTCCGACCCGACGGGCCCCACCCCGTCGCCGTCACCGTCCGACCCGACACCGGGCTGCACGGCTCCGGCATGGTCCGCGACCCCGTCGTACACCGGCAACACACAGGTCTCCCACAAGGGCCATGTGTGGCGCGCCAAGTGGTGGACGCAGGGCGAGGAGCCCGGAACGACGGGAGAGTGGGGAGTCTGGGAGGACCTCGGCGCCTGCTGATGGTGTGTGGGCGGCGTGTTCTTCCCCGCTCCGCCCACCCCTGCGCCCGGCGGCCCCCACGGCCGCCGGGCGTAGCGGTGTGGCAGGGGCGGAGCCCGGTTCAGCCCGAGGCCGCCCTCGCCGGCCACGACAGCGGCCCCCGCGTCACCAGCATCTCGGTGATCCGCTCCGGCGCCACCGCTCGCGAGTACAGCCAGCCCTGCCCCGTGTCGCAGCCGATCCGCCGCAGCCGGGACGCCTGGCCCGACGTCTCCACGCACTCCGCAGTGACCGTCAGGCCGAGCCGGTGGGCGAGTTCGACCAGTGCCTCGACGATCGTCTCGTCCGCCGGATTCGCATGCGCCTCGTCCTGGAAGCCGCGGACAAACGTTCCGTCGAGCTTCAGTGCGGATACCGGCAGCCGGCTCAGGTACGCCAGGTTCGAATAGCCCGTTCCGAAATCGTCGATCGCGATCTGCACACCCATGTCGCTGAGCGCCTGCAGTGCCTGCAGCGGCCGGCCGGCCGAGCCCATGACCGCGGACTCGGTCAGCTCCAACTGCAGCAGCTGCGGCGGCAGTCCGGTCTCCGCCAGGATCTCGGCGACATCGGCCACCAGATCCGAGTCCCACACCTGCCGTACGGCTACGTTGACGGACACGAACAGCGGTTCCATGTCCGGGTGGTCCAACTGCCAGCGGCGCGCCTGCCGGCACGCGGTGCGCAGCACCCACCGACCGAGCTGCACGATCGAGCCGTCCTCCTCGGCGATCCCGACGAACCGATTCGGCGTCAGCGTGCCGAACTGCGGATGGTTCCAGCGCACCAGCGCCTCGACCCCGCGGGTCACCCCGTCCGCGAGCCCGACGAGCGGCTGGTACTCCAGCGCGAACTCGCCGCGTTCCACGGCCGGTCGAAGCGTGGAGGAGAGTGCCTGCCGGGTCATCCGGTGGGCGTTGCGCTCGGGGTCGAACAGGGTCCAGCGGGCACGGCCGTCCTCCTTCGCCCAGTACAGCGTGGTGTCCGCGGCCTGCATCAGCGCCGTCGCGCTCGTCCCGGCCGCCGCGCGCTCCACCACGCCGATCGACGCGGACACCGAAAGCCGGTGGCCGGGCAGGTCGAAGGGCTGCTGCAACGCGGCCAGTACGCCCCGGGCGAGATCGGCGAGCTGCTCCGTACCGGTGGAGTCCTCGACCAGGATGGCGAACTCGTCGCCGCCGAGCCGTGCGACCAGGTGCCCGCAGCCGCGCACGCCGCCGCTGTTGTCGGCGCACTCGGTCAGCCGGGTGGCCACGGCGGCGAGCAGCCGGTCGCCGACCCGGTGTCCGAGGGTGTCGTTGACTGCCTTGAACCCGTCGAGGTCCAGGTAGCAGAGCCCGATCCGGCCGGTGGATCCGTCGTCGTACGACGACGATTCCAGCACCGCGGTCAGCCGCTCGAAGAACAGCGTGCGGTTGGGCAGCCGGGTCACCGGGTCGTGGAGCTGCAGATGGCGCAGCCGGGCGTGGAGTTCGCGCCGGTCGCTGATGTCCGCCACCGACAGCAGCACATCGCGCGTGCCGGGCACCGGGGCGACGGTCACCTCCGCCCACAGGGCGCGCCCGTCGGGGTGCTTGAGCCGGCGGGTGCAGCGGAAACGGGAGCGGCGGCCGCGGAGCACCTCGCGGTAGGCGTGCCAGGTGCGGGCATCGGAGGTGAGGTCGATGAGATCGGCGGCGCAGCGGTCGCGCAGCTCCGCGGTACGGGTGCCCAGCAGGACGGCGAGCGCTTCGTTGGCGCCGACGACGAGGCCTTCGTGGTCGATGACGGCCATCGCCAGCTGGGCGGCTTGGAACGCGGCCCGGTAGTCGCGCAGTTCGGTGGGACTCGGGCCCGCGTCGTTACGCTCGGTGACGGACGCACGGAGGGTTCCGGGGACTGCGACGCCCGCGGGCCCTTGTCCTTCGGAGGTTCCGCTCACCGCTCACTCCCGCATGCAGCGTGTCGTACAGGCTCGTACAAATGTGGTCGGGGGATGCCCACCCGAGACAGTCGGCGAAGAAATCCGCAAGAACTCGGGGAAAGTGTGCCGATCATAGAGGCTGGCGCGGCGGCCCTTCCAGCGTCACCGGCCCGGGGCGGGGCGCCCGGGTGCCACGGCCGATCGTTTCTGCGCGGGTGGTGACAGGGGTCTGCTCCCGACTGACCGAATGTGACGTTCCGTGAGCCATCGGAGTGTCGCTGCATCTCGGGTCGGCATCGGGCCGGTGTCGACCCGGTCACCCGAGTGGGGCACCGGAACAGGGCGAACCACCGCAAAACGTCACAGGGTGGGTGAGGCATCCAGCATTCCGGAGCCGGAGGTCCACGTGGAGGGTCAGCAGTCGCCCGAGGGAACACCCGGGAGAGTGGACGGAGTACGTCTGCGCAGCGCGGCAGCGGCGCTCACCTCTCTCATGGCGTTCACGGCAACCTCCCTCGTGGCGGGTCCTGCCGTTGCCGGTTCCTCCGCGGGCCCCTGCGCCCTGCCCCGCACCGATGCCCACCACTCCCTCGGCCTGGACACCTGGAACGCCGCGTACCCACGGCCCGCCACCCGGCTCGACGCGGTCGTGATCTTCCTGTCGTTCCCGGACTCCGTACCGCTGAGCACCCCGCGGGAGCTCGCCGCCGACCACTTCCCCGCCACCAGCGACTTCTTCCGGCGCGCCTCCTACGGCAAGTTCGACCTGCGGGCGCATGCGCAGACCGAATGGCTCCGGATGCCCAAGGCGTCGGTCGTCTACGACATAAGGCGTGACTGGGATCCCGAGCGGCGCACCGCCTACCTGGAGGACGCGATCGACGCAGCGGACGACGACGTCGACTTCTCCCGCTACGACGTCGTCTACCTCGTCGCCGATCCGGACGCCCCCGGCGTCGACTCCGACGCCACCAAGGTCGTCAACTTCGACCGGCCTGTGAGCGCGGACGGCACCGAGATCCGGCGCGTCGTCACCGTCTTCGAACGCCACCCGCCCGACCGCAACGTCCTCGCCCACGAGACCGGCCATGTCTTCGACCTGCCCGACCTCTACCACCGGCCGGAGGACGGCAACGGCGACTGGGACACCTACGTCGGCGACTGGGACGTGATGGGCAGCCAGTTCGGGCTCGCCCCGGACCTGTTCGGCTGGCACAAGTGGAAGCTCGGCTGGCTCGGCAGGGCCGAGGTCCGGTGCGTGAACGGCCCCGAGCCGCCCACGGTGTCGGCGGGACCGCCGGGCAGTCGGGACGTCATCACCCTGGAACCGCTCGGCGCCGCGCCCGTCCGCGGCAGCAGCGTCGGTACGCGGCTCGCGGTCGTGCGGACCGGACCGGACAGCGCCCTCGCGATCGAGGCCCGGGGAGCGGCCGGCAACGACCGGTACACGTGCACCGAGGGTGTCCTGCTCTACCTCGTGGAGAGCGAGGCGGAGTCCGGCGGTGGTCCGATCGAGGTGGTGGACACCCATCCGGAGACCGAGGCGTGCGGTGACCAGTCCGTCTACCCCCCACTGGCGGACGCGCCGCTGCGGGTGGGGGAGACGTACACGATGCCGGGCCCGCCGGGCGCGCGGACCCGGGTCGAGGTGGCGGACCGTACGCCCTCCGGGGCATGGACCGTCAAGATCACGACGGCATGACGAGAAGGCCCCTCGCTCTCGCGAGGGGCCTTCTCCGTCTGTGCGCCGCCAGGGACTCGAACCCCGGACCCGCTGATTAAGAGTCAGCTGCTCTAACCAACTGAGCTAGCGGCGCCTGCTGACGTCGTAGACCTTAGCATCCTGATCGGCGGGAGGAAAAATCGATATTCGGGTGGCGGAGCGTGCCGCGCGGACGCAGGCCCACAGCAGGACCTCGGGGCCGGGAAGCCACGGGTGCCGGGTGTCCGGGGCCACCAGCCAGCGAGGCGCCGAGGGGGTGTCTGCGGGGGTCAGTGGCGGCACGGTGACCGCGTCGCCGGCCCCGTGGCAGATGAGCGGCGGTACCGCGTCGCCCCACTCCTCCCAGTCGAGCAGCGACGGCAGCCGCTGGGCGGTGCCGGGGGCGGCGAACAGCATCATGCGCCCACGGTGCATGGCCACGGGCCCCGAGCCGGGCCCCTCGCCCCACAGCCGGTCGAGCATGCGGCGCCCGAAGATCGTGGGCACGTTCACGACGTCGAAGACGGTGCCGCAGGGCAGCACGGCGGGCGCGGCGGGCCGGTCCTCCCACCGGGCGAGCGCCGACCGTGGGTACGCCTCGGAGGAGACGAGCCACCCGGCGCCGGGCGGGGTGACCTCGGCGACGTGATCGCGGCTCTCCTCGCGCAGGAGGGCGAAGATGTCCGTGGTGTGGTCTCGGTCCCGCAGCCATGCGCTCATGTCCCAAGGTCTACCGGGGGTAACGATCCGGTTTCCCAGAGTTGGCGGAAACGGGGACAAGGGAGTGAGGAGGGGAGTATCTTGCGCCTGGCCACGTTCGGGTGGCATATGTCGGTGGCGTTTGGGTGGGCGCCGGGTTGCCCGTTGGGCGTGGCCCGGGCCGGGTGGTTCGGCGTCCGCGCACCCCCTCCGGAGGCCCCGTCGCCCGCACCCACGCAAGCCGTGAGCGTCAGCGAACCCCGCGCTGGAGGTCGCGACCGAAGTCGATCATTTTCTTCGCGTAGTCCTCGGTCCACCCCGCCCGCTCACCGATGTCCGCCGGCGTCAGCCGGTCGAAGCGGCGCGGGTCCGCGAGCTGCGCCGCGGCCACGGCCTGGAACTCCACCGCGCGGTCCGTCGCTGCGCGGAACGCCAGGGTCAGTTCCGTCGCACGCGCCAGCAGCTCCTGCGGGTCCTCCATGGACTCCAGGTCGAAGAAGTGCTCGGGGTCGGCGGCAGCCTCCGACGGCTCGAAGAGCAGCGGGGCCGGCCGCATCCTGCGCTCGGTCGTCCGCTCGGGTTCTGCCATGTCCGTTCTCCTCCTCGCACCTGGGCCCAGGGCCCCTGACCGCCATCCATTGTCCCGCGTACCGCAAGAGGGCCTCATCGGCATCACGGCCGCCACGTGACGCGGTGCTCCGCCAGATGGGCCAGGACCGCGTGGTTCGCCTCCCAGCCGTCCGGGAACTTGACCGTGACGCCCAGCTGGACCGGCTCCGTGGACGGGTGCTCGTCCAGCAGGTCGCCCACTCCCGCGCGGCACACCACGATGCACGCGTGGCGGTGGCGCGAGGCCAGCACGCACAGGCGGCCCGTCTCCAGATGGAACGCGGTCGCGTCGGGGCGGCCCGACAGCGGGTGCAGCACGACCGTGACGTCGTACTCCCTGCCCTGCAGGCGGTTCGCCGTGTCGACGGTGACCCCCGTGACGCCGAGGTCCGCGAGCGCCGCCCGTACCGCAGCCGCCTGGTCGCGGTGGGCGGTGCCGACCGCGACGCGGTCGGCGGTCAGCGGCGCGGCCTCCGGCGACCGCTCCGAGAGCGTCGCCCCGCCCCGGTCCAGGAGTCGCCGCACCACCAGCGCCACCGCGCCCACAGCCTCGGGGTCCGTACGGGGGGTGTGGCGGGCGGGCAGTTCCAGCAGGCCCCAGCCCGACGCGGCCGCCTCGTCGAGGACCCGGTCCGGGCCCGACCCGTCGGACGGGACGCCGAACGAGAGCCGCCGGTCGCCGGGACCGGTGCCGCTGCGGAAGGGGGTGTACGGGTAGAACGCGTCGGAAACCAGCTGCGCCGCCGACGCCGGCAGCCGCCAGGACACCGGCAGCCGGTGCTGCGGCAGTTGTGGATTGTGCGCGAGGAGCGTGGAGACCGCGCTCGCGGAGGGGTCGTACGACAGCCCTGCCCACTGTTCGGAACCGACGATGGAGAACGGGTCGAGCTGGCCCGGGTCGCCGACGAACAGCGCCCGTTCGAAGAGCCCCGCCACGGCGAGCAGCGCGTCCGAGCGCATCTGGTACGCCTCGTCCACGATCGCGTGCCGCCAGGGCTCGGCGCCCTGGACGTGGGCCCATTTCGCGGCCGTGGAGATGACGACGTCCAGGCCGGCGAGGTCACCGGCCTTTGCCGACTTGCGCACGTTGGCAAGGTCGTCGAGCGCCTTGTCGTACGGGTCGGAGTCGTTGGAGTGGAGCCGGCCGACGGGCAGTTCGGGCTCCTTCTCGGCGAGCCGGAGCACCAGGTCGTCGACCTGTGCGTTGGTCTGTGCGACGACCATCAACGGCCGCCCGGCCGCGGCAAGTTCGAGTGCGGCGCGCACCACGAGCGTCGACTTGCCCGCGCCGGGCGGTGAGTCGACGACGACGCCCCGGGAGTCTCCGTGCAAGGTGTCGTGAAGGATGTCCGCGGTGGCACGGCCCGCCTCCGCGGAGGGATCGAACGTCACAGCAGGTCCTCCGGGGTGACGGTGTCGGGGCTCTCGGCCGTGTCGGAACTGGGGGTCCCCCCGGCGAAGCCAGGGGGAGGGCCGCCGTGCGTCCACGGGGTCTCCTCCGGGTCGGGCAGCTTCGGCCCGCCCCGCTGGTCGTGCTCGAACAGGGTCCAGGCCATCCGGTCGCCCTTGACCGGTACGGACCCCTCCGCCGGCTCCTTCGCGCGGCCCATGCGGTCGGTGAGGCGCAGCACCAGGACGCCGTCGCCTTCGTACCGGACGAACTCGGCCGTCTGCGGCTTGCCTTCGAGCGAGCGGTACACCTTCGCCCTCCCCCAGGCTTCGCCCGGGGGGACCCCCACGCCCAGATGCGGCTTGTCGTCGGTGCGCACGGTGAGCAGCGGTCGGGGGCTCGGGCGCTTCGTCCGGGTCCAGGTCATCTCCACGTCGAGCACCTCCGCGGTGAACGCCTGGCCCGCCAGCCGGAAGCCTGCCAGCACCAGCGGATCGTCCAACGCCTCCTGGGCGTCGAGCTGGGCCTGCGCCGTCTCGCGCGCTGCGAGCTTCTGGGCGGCGGTCACGGCGTCGTCACGCCGTGGCTGCGGTGGCTCTCCGGCACGCACCCGGTCGCGGTGTGCGGTGAACGACCAGCGGTCGCGGGTCCAGCGGCCGGCGACCCGGGAGCCCTCGGGCAGTTCCCGCATCAGCTCGACGGTCCGCCACACCGCCTGCCATGTGGGCCGCAGTTGGCCCACGATCAGCCGCCGGATCTCCCGCTCCGCCCGGTGCAGTTCGCCCAGGCGCTCGTCCGCGCTCTCGCCGTCCTCGGCAGCGGCCAGCAGCTGACGCGCCCGGTCGAAGCGTTCCATCGCGGGCGCGAGCAGCTTGTTGTCGAACGCGGGGTCGGTCGCCGGTCCGGCCGGCGGGCACACCAGCTGCCCGTCCCGGTCCCGCGCGAGCTCCGCCCGCAGGGCGGCCTCGGCGCCCGAGGCTCCCTCGGCCGCGTCGATCCAGGCCAGCAGGGCGCCCAGATGCTGGTCCTCCAGCGACGACTGGCCGGTCGCCCAGTGCCGGTTCAGCAGATCGGTCGCCGACAGCAGCAGCGAGGAGCCGGGGACACGGGAACGCTCCGCGTAGTGCGTGAACCAGCGGCCCAGCAGCGGGACCCGCGGCGGCGCGGGATACGGCGTGTCCGGGTCCTGCTCGGCCGTCCGCCGGAACCTCATGGAGCGGCCCAGGAGTCGCACGTACTCGATGCCCGCCCGGCTCGGCACGATCAACTGCGGGGCGTCCGCGCACAGTTCGACCTCGACCTTGACCTTCTTGCCCGTCTCCGGGTCGGTCTCGGACCGCTCGGCGGGCTCGACGTCGTCCGCGTACCCGTCGAGATGGGGGAGCACCGTCTCGGCGAGGTCGGAGAGGAACAGCGAGCGCAGATCGCGGTCGCGCGGCTGCGCGACGACCAGCAGCCGCGGCTCCTCGGGGTCCGTGCCGACCAGCGCGCCGAGCGGCGCGCCGGCCTCGCCCGCGGTGGTCAGCGGAACGCACACCAGGGGCCGGTCCGACAGATGGCGGTGGCGGACCGTCGCGAGCGGCCGGGCGCGCCCCGACTCGACGGCCTCCAGCCGGGCGAGGGTGGTGATCAGTGACATGCCGCGTCCTCCCGGGTCCCGGCCTCCCGTGCCGCCGGGACGTGCGCCGCGCGAAGCGCCTCGGCCCGGAGCGCCGCGGCGCGGCGCAGGGCGTCCACTGCCGGGTCGTCGGGGTCGCCGGCCTCGCCGCGGGCCGCGGCCAGCACGTCGCCGATCGTCGTCAGACCGCCCAGCTCGCTGCGCACCGACCGGCCCAGCGCCTCCACGGCGCCGGCGAGCCTGGCCCGGTCACGGCAGTGGAACGCCAGCTCGCAGGCCGACAGGCACTCGGGGGCGTAGGCGTGCGGGACCTGCTCGACCGCGTCCGTCAACTGCTCGGCCGAGCACGACCGGACGTCGAAGGTGACACCCTCGGGCAGCGCCGCCGCGATGTCTTCGACACGGGTGAGCCGCGCCAGCTGGCGGCGGGTGACCGACAGCTGCTTGCGCACGTCCACGACGGACGCGGTGGGCAGGTTGGTGAAGTCCTTCGGGCAGACGAGCAGCACGCTGTGTGCCACGGCCGCTCTCTCGGTCCGGGCGGCGACCCGCTCCAGGGCCAGCACGTACACAGCGGCCTGCCGGGCAGCCGCGCCGACCTTTGCGGCATCCGCCGATGCGTCGATCATCGGGAACGACTTGATCTCGACGACCGTCCAGCGCCCGTCGGGATGGACGACCACCGCGTCCGGCTCCAGATACGCGGGGGAGCCCGCGACGTCGAGCGCGAGCATCGGGTGGTCGAGCAGGGTGTACACACCGGCCGCCGCGGCCTCGCGCAGGGCGAGGGCGGTGCGGGCGGCGCGGCCTTCGGGCCCGGTGGCCGCGAGCTCGGGGACCCGGACGTCGCCCGTCTCGTCCAGGCCCAGCAGCCGCATCAGCTCCTTGCCGCCGTCGGCCTTGACCTTCGCCTCGAAGGCGTTGCCCCGCATGAACGCGAACTGCGACTGCCCGAAACCCGACGGGGCGCCGAGAGCCTCGGCCAGCGCGGCCTTGTCCACACCGGCGCCGTCGAGCAGGGCGCGGCGCTTGCAGCCGGGGTTGGCGGCGAGGGCCGCGAGCGCGCGGGCGTCCAGCGGATGGGGCTGCGCGGCGGGGCCGCGCAGCTCAGCGAGCCGCTGCCTGAGGGCTGTCTTCGGCGCCTGCGGAGGAGGTGCGCTGTCCGGGGATTCGCTCACCCGCGAGAGTCTCGCATCCGGCACCGACAACGGGGGGCGGTGCGGGCGCGGTGCGGGCCCGGACCCGGTCGGCGAGCCGCATCGCGTGCGGTGCCAGCAGCAGACCGGCGCCCATCACGGCGGCCCCGGCGACGGCGTCGAGGAAGTAGTGGTTGGCGGTGCCCATCACCACGATCGTGGTGAGCAGCGGGTAGGCGACGCCGAGGGCCTTCAGCAGCGGCGTACGGCCGTACTGCCACAGCATCACCCCGCACCACAGGGCCCAGCCGACATGGAGGCTGGGCATCGCCGCGTACTGGTTCGTCATTCCGCCCAGACCGCGCGGCGCGCTCGCCTCGGCGCCCCACCAGCCGTAATCGCTGTACTGCGCCATGGTGTCGACGAAGCCGTGGCCCGCGTGCAGCAGCCGGGGCGGGCAGGTCGGCATCAGCGTGAAGCCGACCAGGCCGAGCAGCGTGGAGGCCATCAGCCAGGTGCGCGCGGCGCGGTAGTGGGCGGGGCGGCGGCGGAAGAGCCAGACGAGGACGGCCGGTGTGACGAGGTAGTGCAGGGAGGCGTAGACGAAGTCGGCGGGTATGCCGATCGCGGGGGTGTCCGTGAAGAGCCGGTTCAGCGGATGCTCGGCGTTGAGGAACAGGGCCTTCTCGGCGCGCAGGATCGCCAGTCCGTGGTCCACGGCCGTCGTCACCTCGCCACGGGCGAGGAGCCGTCCGCCCGAATACGCCGCGTACACGACGGCGATCAGCATCAGCTCGGTCCACCAGCGCGGCCGATGGTGCTGCGCGAGCTGCGGCATCCGGTCGGTCTCCGTCTTCTGTTCGAGGGATCACCCATACGGGAAAGGGGACGCGGAGATCGTCCCGGAGGTTGCCTGCGGACGTGGTGCGGGATGATGGAACGACACGACATCGTGAACATCAGGGAGAGCTCCCCATGGCACCGCGGATCCTGCTCGCACGGCACGGCCAGACCGAATGGTCACTGAGTGGCCGGCACACCGGCAGGACGGACATCCCGCTGCTGGAGGAGGGCCGGCGCGGCGCGAAGCTGCTGGGAGAGCGGTTGCACCGGGCACCGTGGTCGGGCCTCGAGGGCGTCGAGGTGCGCACCAGCCCGCTCGTGCGCGCGAGCGAGACCTGTGCACTCGCCGGGTTCGGGGACCGGGCGCAGCCGTGGGACGCCCTGATGGAGTACGACTACGGCGCGTACGAGGGCCTGACCCCGCCGGAGATCCATGCCAGGCAGCCGGGCTGGGTGCTGTGGCACGACGGCGTTCCCGAGGGGGAGACGCTCGCCGGCGTGTCCGCCCGCGCGGACGAGGTCGTCGATTGGGCGCGCTCGGCCGACCGTGATGTGCTCGTCTTCGCGCACGGCCACATCCTGCGCGCGATCGGGGCGCGCTGGCTGGGCCAGGACATCTCCTTCGGCGCGCGCATCCGTCTCGACCCGACGAGTCTGTCGGTGCTCTCCTGGGCGTACGGCGAACCGGCGGTGGAGCGGTGGAACGACACGGGGCACCTGGAGGCCTGACTCCGGCCCGGCCCCGCTCCCCGGCTCAGGGCGTGCGGCCCGCGACGCCCGCGTAGCGGGCCAGGAAACCGGCGACTCCGTTCACACTGCGGTGCGGGCGCAGCACCCGCGCCGTGTCCGCCAGCATCGTCTTGATACGGGACGACTGGACGGCCCCCAGCAGATCGAGCACCTGCTCGCCCGCCGCGGCCGCCTCGTCAGGGGCGCCCGCCCGTGCCAGATCGGCGGCGAGCTCCGCGCGGTAGAGCGCCAGATTGCGCGTGAAGCGGTGGTCCTGGAGGGTCGCGGCGCGCCGTGCGTGACGGGCGGCGCGGGCGAACTCGCCCAGCGCCGACCAGCACTGTGCCTCCAGCGCCGCCAGCTCCGGCTCGGCGAAGAACGACATCCACTCCGGATCGTCCGCCGCCGCCCCGCGCGCGAAGTACCCGTGCGCGCGGGCGAGCGACTGCTCGCAGCCCGTACGGTCCCCGAGCCCTGCCCAGCCGCCCGCTTCCCGCAGCGCGAGCAGCGCCAGCAGCCGCGGCGACGCCACCTGGCGGGCGGCGCGCTGGCCCGCCTGCGCGGTGCGGACCGCCTCCCGGTGCCGGCCGGCGTCCCTCGCCAGGAAGGACGTGTTGCAGAACGCGTGCGCCTCCAACGCCGGGTCGCCCGCCACCCGTGCGGTGGCCAGCGCCTCCGCGTAGTGGGAGCGGGCGTCGTCGAAACGGCCCGAGTCATGGGCCAGCCAGCCGACGGAGATGGCCAGTTCGCCCGCGCCCGCGTGCAGCCGGTCCGCTGTCGACCGGCGGGCCGAGGTCCCCGCGTCGAGCAGCGCGTACGCCGCACGCAGCGGATGGGCGGCCCTCTTGTACAGCCCGTCGGCGCCGTGCCGGTCGTCGAGCAGCCGGATCCGTCGTACGGCCTCCTCGACGGCGTTGACCTCGGACTCGCCGACCCGGCGCTGGGCGGGCACGGAACCGAGTCCGAACCCGAGGGAGGCGGCCGCCAGCGTGGTGGGGCCGCTCGTCATGAATGCGCGACGCAGCACGTCGCTCTCCTCGTCGCTGTCGCTGCTGTGCCCGTCGCCCTCGAAGGGGCAGCAGGGTGGGAACGGGGCCGCCGGCCCCTCCGGCACCGGGGGTACCGGTGCGGCGGGGCGGCTTCTGCCGCGCACACTCTCCCGGGCGGTGAAGCCCAGATCGGTCAGCGTGAGACCGGGGAACATGTGCAGGAACACCCGCTCGTACGCGTAGTTGGGGCAGCGGATCTCGCCGGCCTCGACGCGGCCGATGTAGCGGGCGTCGCAGGAGACCTGCTCGCCGATCTCGCGGGCGGCCCTGCGTACGGCCGTCGCGAACTCGCCCGGCGAGCGTGTTCCGCGGAGCCTGCGGAAAGCCAGGTTGGGACGTGGGGTGTGCGCGGGGTGCGCCCGCGGTGTCTGTCCCGGTGTCTGTCTCGATGCCTGTGACGACGACGCCATGGCCGAGCCCTCTCTTGGTGCAGCCGTGTTCCGGCGGGGCAAGAACGTACCTGCTGTGACAGCGGGCACACACAGGGTTTACCTACAAAAGGGACATCTCGTCGGCAATCTGCCATGAACTGCCATCCTTTGCGGCGGCGTGCCGCCGTAGCCCTTGACGAGGACGGGCGTTGAACCGTAGGGAGGCGCGCTACCTGTCTCCCTACGGGACGCGGCGAGGAGGGGATCCCCTTGTTGGAGGTCGGCATGGAGACCGGTGCGACGCCCTCGACCACGGTGGGCCATCGGCCCACCCCGGACAGCAGCAAGCCCCCCGCCCGGCCGTGCGACCTGGTGACGGTTCCCGCGCGCCAGGGTCTGGAGGCCGTCGACATCCTGCGGCGCGCGGCAGCGGCGCCGGTCGTGGGGCCGGTGCTGCACGACGGGACGTGCGACACGCTCGGCTTCCTGGTGCCGCCGGGCACGGCGGACGCGTGGGACGTGCCCGGCAGCGCGTGTACACAGACCTCCGGGAGAGGTCTGCGGATCCCGGCGGAGCTTCCGGTGACGGGCGCGGGCTGGCTGCTGCCGCCGGACGACGGGGAGTCGGTGACGGACCCGGCGGTGCTGAGGGAAGCGCTGGGTGAGGCGGCGCGTCTGATCGAGGCGGCGGACAACTGCCGCTGAGGCTCGCGGCGCGAGGGCGTGTGCGGCCGCAGGGCCGCTGTGCGTCCGTGATGGATGCCCGGCGATAATGGGGGCGTGGGCAGGCGCAGGCGGGAGCGGGGGAACGACGAGGGGCAGCCCCTCGTCGAAAAGGTGGACGGCGGCGTCGCCGAGCTCGTCGGGGACCGGGAGCGGCCCCGTGGCTGGACCCTCCTCATCGACGGTGCGCCGCAGTCGCACGTCGACCTCGACGACCCGGCCCATCTCTCCTTCGAGTACCAGCGCCGCCTCGGGCACATCGTCGATCTCGTCGCCCCGCCCGCCCGGCCGCTCCAGGTCGTGCACCTCGGCGGTGGCGCCTTCACCCTGGCCCGCTATGTCGCCGCGACCCGGCCGCGCTCCACCCAGCAGGTCGTCGAGGTGGACGCGGCGCTCGTCCAACTGGTGCGCACCCGGCTTCCGCTGGACCCCACCGCCCGGATAAGGGTCCGGTCCGTCGACGCCCGCGCGGGACTCGGCAAGGTGCCGGACGGGTGGGCGGACCTCGTCATCGCCGATGTGTTCAGCGGGGCCCGCACCCCCGCACATCTCACCAGCACGGAGTTCCTCACCGAGGTGAAACGGGCGCTGCGGCCCGGTGCGTACTACGCCGCCAACCTGGCCGACGGCCCCCCGCTGGCCCATCTGCGTGCACAGGTGGCGACCGCCGCCGCCGTCTTCCCCGAACTCGCGCTCGCCGCCGACCCGACCGTGCTGCGCGGGCGCCGCTTCGGCAACGCCGTGCTGCTGGCGTCGGACACGGAGCTGCCGGTCGGCGAACTGACCCGGCGCGTCGCGAGCGATCCGTTCGCCGGACGGGTCGAACACGGTCGTGCGCTCGCCGACTTCACCGGCGGCGCCGCACCTGTCACCGACGCGAGCGCCAGGCCCTCGCCCGCACCGCCGCCCGACGCGTTCAAGGACTGAGCCCCGGCTCCGGAAGCCGGCTGCCGTGCCTGTCGGACTTCCCGGGTCAGCGCTCGTCGAACTGGACCATCGGCGGATGGCCGTTCCACGTGCAGAACACCGACGACTCGCGGCCGTCCTGCGTGAACGTCACCCGGATCCACGTCGGTTGCGTCCACACCTGCATCTGCCAGCCCGCCGCCGGGGTCGCCGAGACCAGTTCGGCCGAGCTGCTGCCGATGTCGAACACGACGCGGCCGCCCTTGACCGTGTACCCCTTCACGTCCCCCGACGACGCCGGGGCGGAGGAGGAGGCGGGTGGGGTGGCCGCGGGCGGCTTCGGCTCGGACGGCTTGGACGACGGCGTCCGCGACGGCTCCTCACGGGAGGGCGAGGGCTTCGAACTCGGCGGCCGGTCCGTCGACGACGCCTGTGGCTCCACGACGGGCGAGGTCGTCGTCTGTGCCGTGATCGGCAGGGCCCGCGGACGGTCGTACGCGGTCCCGGCCATGACCGTATGGACGCCCCACCAGGACAGCGTCACCGCCGCGCCGGTGGACAGCGACCACGCCATGGCATGTACGAGTCCTCTGCTCATCGGGGCCATAGTGCACCACGCACCCCACGCCTGTCCCGTGCTCCCCTCCGGCCCTGAAGTCCCGGCCCTTTCGGGACCGGGCTGCTCCGGATGGCGTACGGTGCCGCCCATGGCAAGTGTGCTCGTGGTCGAGGACGACCAGTTCGTGCGCTCCGCTCTCATCAGGCACTTGACCGAGGCCTCCCACACGGTACGGAGCGTCGGCACGGCCCTGGAAGCGCTGCGCGAGGTGGCCCATTTCCGGTTCGATGTGGTCATCCTGGACCTCGGTCTGCCCGATCTGGACGGTGCCGAGGCGCTGAAGATGCTCCGCGGCATCACCGACGTACCGGTGATCATCGCCACCGCCCGCGACGACGAGACCGAGATCGTGCGGCTGCTCAACGACGGCGCGGACGACTACCTCACCAAGCCGTTCTCGGTCGAGCACCTGTCGGCGCGCATGTCAGCCGTGCTGCGCCGGGCACGGGCGAGCGCCGAGGAGGCGCCGCCCAGCCGGGGCATCCAGGTCGGGGGTCTGTCCATCGACCCGCTGCGCAGGCAGGCCGAACTCGACGGACGCTCGCTCGACCTCACCCGCCGTGAGTTCGACCTGCTGGCCTTCCTCGCCGGCCGGCCCGGAGTGGTCGTCGCGCGCAAGGAACTGCTCGCCGAGGTGTGGCAGCAGAGCTACGGCGACGACCAGACCATCGACGTCCACCTGAGCTGGCTGCGCCGCAAGCTCGGCGAGACGGCGGCACGGCCCCGCTATCTGCACACACTGCGGGGAGTCGGAGTGAAGCTGGAGCCACCCCACGGCAGATCGGACGGACTGCAGGCATGAGATGGGCTCTCGTCAAGGTCTCCCTCGCCGTCACGGTGATGGTCGTGCTGGCCTTCGCGCTGCCGCTGGGCCTCGTCATCAAGGAGATGGCCCGTGACCGGGCCTTCTCCAACGCCGAGCGCCAGGCGGCGACCATCGGTCCCACACTGACCGTCACCACCGAACGCCGCCCGCTGGAGCGGGCGGTGCAGACCACGCCCGCCGGTGCGGCCGGGAAGATGGCCGTGCACATCCCGGCGTCCGGCGAACTGGGCAGTGTGCCGCTGGCGATCGGCACGCGGCGCGCGGCCGCCGCGGACCTCGCCACCGTGCAGCGGATCGGCCGGGCGTCGATCACCGAGGTGTCCGGCGGTTCGGCACTGCTGCAGCCCACGGCCATCGGCACCGGTCAGATCGCCGTCGTCGAGATCTTCGTGCCGGACGCCGAGGTCTCCAACGGCGTCGACACCGCATGGCTGGTGCTCGCGGGCGTCGGCATCGCGCTGATCGTCGGTTCCGTCGCGGTCGCCGACCGGCTGGGCGTTCGCATGGTGCAGCCCGCCCAACGGCTCGCGGGCGCCGCCCACGAGCTGGGCGAGGGCAGGCTCGGCGCCCGGGTCCCGGAGGAAGGACCGCCCGAACTGCGCTCCGCCGCCATCGCGTTCAACTCGATGGCCGACCAGGTGGTACAGCTCCTCGCCAATGAGCGTGAGCTCGCCGCCGATCTCTCGCACCGTCTGCGCACCCCGCTGACAGTGCTGCGCCTGAACGCGGCGTCGCTCGGCGAGAGCGCCGCCGCCGACCAGACCAGGGCGGCCGTGGCCCAGCTGGAACGCGAGGTGGACACCATCATCCGTACCGCGCGCGAGGCCAAGCCCCAGACCGCGGCGACCGGGCCCGGCGCGGGCTGTGACGCCTCCGAAGTGGTGCGCGAACGCATGGGGTTCTGGTCCGCGCTCGCGGAGGACGAGGGCCGCAAGGTGCGGCTCGCAGGCGTGGACCGTCCCGTACGGATCCCGGTGGCCCGCCCCGAACTCGCCGCCGCGCTCGATGCCCTGCTCGGCAATGTCTTCCGGCACACCCCGGAGGGCACCGCGTTCTCCGTCGATGTCCACAACAGCGACGAAGCGGTCATCGTGCTGGTCTCGGACGCCGGTCCGGGCATCGCCGACCCGGCCGCCGCACTGGCCCGCGGCAACAGCGGGGCGAGGGACGGCTCGACGGGACTGGGCCTGGACATCGTGCGCCGGGTCGCCGAGTCGACGGGCGGGGACGTACGGATCGGCAGCTCGGTCCTCGGCGGCACCGAGGTCCGCATCTGGATCGGACTGGACCCGCGCGAAGCCGCCCGCGCAGAGCGCCGGAAGGGGCATCGCGGCCGGGTGCAGCGCCGCCGCAGGGCCACTGCCTGAGAGCGCTCCCGGTGACCGCGGCGCCGCTCTGCGTGGCGTCGGGCACGGGCAGAGGTCTCGACCATTAATCCGTTCCGATGCCCTCCTTAAGCGCGCCCTAAGGAACTCAACCCCGGTCCCCGATCGGGTTTTTGTCCGTTTCGAGATCGCTAGCGTGCAGTCGCACCCCCACTTCCGCAACGCAGAGGCAGGCACGCGATGGGCAGCAGTACGCACCGGCGCAGGGCGAGCGTCAGGACCAAGGCGGTCGGCGCAGTCGTCGTCACCGCGGTGATCGGCGGCGCGGCGGTCGTCCTCACCGGCACCGCGCAGGCCGCGGCGGTCGGCGCCGCGTACACCAGGACCAGTGCCTGGGACGGCGGTTACACCGGTCAGTACGTGATCACCAACGAGACCGACAAGGCCCAGTCGGGCTGGACGCTCGAGTTCGACCTGCCCGCCGGCACGACGATCGGTTCGCTCTGGAACGGTGAGCACACGGCCGACGGCCGGCACATCACCGTGAAGCCCGCGAGCTGGAACAAGGCGCTCGCGCCCGGCGCGTCGGTGACCGTCGGCTTCGTCACCTCCGCGACCGGTAAGGCCGCCGACCCGACGTCCTGTCTGATCAACGAGGCCGCGTGCTCCGCCGACGGCGGCGCCACACCGCAGCCGAGCGGTCGTCCCACCGAGCAGCCCACGACCGCCCCGACACCCACCGCCTCGGAGAAGCCGACCGAGCAGCCGTCGGAGCCCGCCCCCACCCCGACCCCGACGGCGACGAAGACCGAGGACCCGAAGCCCGCCGCCGCCGCCCGCTACGCGCCGTACATCGACACCTCGCTCTACCCGGCGTACGACATGGTGGACACCGCGACGAAGACCGGGGTGAAGGAGTTCAACCTCGCCTTCATCACCTCGGGCGGCGCCTGCGCCCCCCTGTGGGGTGGCGTCACGGGCCTCGGCGACGACAAGGTCGCGGCCCAGATCGGGGACCTGCGGGCCAAGGGTGGTGACGTCCGTGTCTCGTTCGGTGGCGCGGCAGGTCACGAGCTGGCCCTGAACTGTTCGTCGGCGGACGAGCTGGCCAAGGCGTACGGCAAGGTCATCGACACCTTCGAGCTCACCAAGGTCGACTTCGACATCGAGGGCGCCGCACTGCCCGACACCGCCGCCAACTCGCGCCGCTCGCAGGCCATCGCACAGCTCCAGAAGTCCCACCCGGACCTGAACGTCTCCTTCACCCTGCCCGTCATGCCCGAGGGGCTCACCCAGCCCGGCGTCGACCTGATAGCCGACGCCAAGAAGAACGGAGTGCGCGTGGACGCCGTCAACATCATGGCGATGGACTACGGCCCGGCGTACAGCGGTGACATGGGCGAGTACGCGATCCAGGCCGCGACCGCCACGCAGGCGCAGATCAAGGGCGTGCTCGGCCTGTCGGACGCGGCGGCCTGGAAGGCCGTGGCCGTCACGCCGATGATCGGCGTCAACGACGTGGTCACCGAGATCTTCAAGGTCGACGACGCCACGCAGCTCGTGAAGTTCGCCGAGTCGAAGAACCTGGGCTGGCTGTCGATGTGGTCCTCGACGCGTGACAAGCAGTGCGCGGGCGGGGAGAAGCCCTCGGCGGACGCGACATGCAGCTCGATCCTGCAGGAGCCGCTGGCCTTCACGAAGGCGTTCGCCGCGTTCAAGTAGTCCGTCCAGGACTTCGCCCCCGCGCCCCGGCCGGCCCCCCACCCGGCCGGGTCGTCGGGGGCTCCGCGGTGTCAGCGGCCGTCCAGCACCCGCAGCGCGCGGTCGAACGCCGAGTCCCGGTCCGCCGCGAACTCCTCGTCCGTGAACACGGGCTCCGCCAGCACCGGTGGAATCCCGGGACCGTCGAACGTACGGCCCGACCGTGTCAGGAACTCCTCGTTCGGCAGCCACACCTGCCAGCCGCCGCGCCCCGGCAGATCCCGTTGCATGACGTCGGAGAACACGCCCTGCGTGTGCTCACCGATCCGGACCGTGCGCCCGGGGCGTTCCATCAGCGCCTGGGTGAACGACTCCCCGGCGCTGATCGTCATCCCGCCCGTCAGCACGGCCACCGGCCCGGTGAAACGGGGACCGTCGTGCGGCCGCACGTACTGCGGCTGGGGACGGGTGAAGCGGCTCGCGTCCGCCGGGTCGTTGCGGGCCCGCTTGGCATAGGCGAAGTGGGGGCGGTCGGTCAGCCGGCCGGCGAGGTCGAGGCCGAGCTGATCGGAGCCGCCGCCGTTGATCCGCAGATCGATGATCAGCCCGCGCAGCCGGGACGTCGTCTCCTCGGTGAGGATCGCGTCCAGTGCGTCGTCCATCGCGGCCCGTTGGGCGGCATAGCTGCCCTTCTCGGCGTAGCCGCCGAAGCCGGTGATACGCAGATATCCCTGCCCGCCCGGGAGTTCGGCGTACGCGATCCGGCCGCGCGCGTACTCCCGCAGCTTCGTGCCGCCCAGATCGCGCCGCTCGATGAACGCCTTGACCTTCGCGTCCAGTTTGTCGTCGGGCATCGTGGTGCCCGGCCGTGCCTGGGTGAAGCGGCCGGTCTCCCCGGCGAGCACCGCCACATGCGCGTCGTGCAGCGGCGCGACCATCTCCCGGAACACCGCGAAGAGTTCGGCGTCCGTCGTGTCCGTGTGCACACGCGGACGGTAGCGGTCGCGTACGGTGTGCCAGTCGACGCCCTTCGCCCCGAAGAACGGGTAGTTTTCCTCGAACGTCTGCCAGAACACGTCGAACGACGCCACCGGACCCGCGGGCGCGGGCTGTCGGCACCGGTCGGGGAGCGCGGCGATGCGGTGCAGTCCGCGGTCGCCCGGTGAGCCGCCGATGTGCAGCCACGCCCGGTCCCGGTGGTGCGCGGGCCGCACGGTGAGCAGTTCGCCGTCCTTGTCCAGGTAGCGCCCCGGGGCGCCGTCCCGCACTGCCGTCGGGCCTTTCACGCAGCTCACGCCCGTGACCTGGTACTGCTGCAGACGTCCGGCGTCCAGCGTCAGAACGGTGCCGTAGCCGTCCGTCCGCCACACCCCGCCGCTCCCCTGCGCCGACGGGCCGGCGGCGGACGCCGTGGCCGACGGCACCGCCGTGCCCGCCGTCATGGCCAGCAGCACGGCCGCTGCGACCGTCCTTGCCCTGCCGCGTCCGCCACTCCGGAACTGCATGATCGTCCCCGTTCCTCGTCCGTTCCCGGGCGTGCCCGGCCGTCCTGGTACGGACATGATCGGTGCGCCGGGGGAGCGGGGGACATCCCGCTGTCAGGTCACTGCGGGGTGGGGGAAACCCCCGTCGGCTCGGGCAGTACACCGGTGCGGGCCAGCCGGCCGTACCAGTGGGCACTGGACTTGGGGACGCGCGCCTGCGTCGCGTAGTCGACGTACACCGCGCCGAAGCGCTTGCTGTAGCCGTAGGACCATTCGAAGTTGTCGAGCAGGGACCAAAGGAAATAGCCGCGCACATCGGCGCCGTCGGAGATCGCCCGGTGCACGGCCGTCACGTGGGTGTGCAGATAGCGGATGCGGTCGGGGTCGTGGACGCTGCCGTCCGCGGCCGGTTCGTCGTGGTAGGCCGCGCCGTTCTCGGTGACCACCAGGGGCAGGCCGGGGGCCTCTCGGCTGTAGCGCATCAGCAGGTCGTACAGCCCGCTCGGATCCACGCTCCAGCCCATCTCGGTCCGTTCGCCGGGCACCCGGTGGAAGGCGACGGCGTCGGCGGCGGGCCATGGGGAGTGCGTGCTCTCGGCGTGGCCGTCGTCCCGTCCTGAGGGGCGGGCCGTGTCGGCGGCGGACACGAGCGCCGGCGAGTAGTAGTTGACCCCCAGCCAGTCGAGTGTGCCGCGGACGGCCTCGGGGTCGCCGTCCTGCACGAAGGCCCAGTCGGTGAGCGCCGACGTGTCCGCGATCAGGTCGCGCGGGTAACTGCCCCGCAGCAGCGGATCGGTGAAGATCCGGTTCGCGAGCGCGTCGATGCGCCGCTGCGCGTCCAGATCCTCCGGGCTCTGTGTACGCGCCCTGACCGCGCTCGGGTTGAGGCTGATCCCGATCCGGGCGCTCGCCGGCAGGGCCTGGCGCATCGCCGCGACGGCGAGACCGTGCCCCAGATTGAGGTGGTGCGCGGCGCGCAGGGCGGCGACCGGATCGGTGCGCCCCGGCGCGTGCACTCCGGAGCCGTACCCCAGAAAGGCGCTGCACCAGGGCTCGTTGAGGGTGGTCCACAGTTCCACCCTGTCGCCGAGCGCGTCGGCGACGATCCGGGCGTACTCGGCGAAGCGATGGGCGGTGTCCCGCTGCGGCCAGCCGCCCGCCGCCTCCAGGTCCTGCGGCAGGTCCCAGTGGTAGAGGGTCAGTACGGGCCGGATGCCGTGCGCCAGGAGATCGTCGACGAGCCCGCGGTAGAAGTCGAGACCGCGCTGGACGGCCGGCCCGCGCCCGGTCGGCTGCACGCGCGGCCACGACACCGAGAAGCGGTACGCGCTCACCCCGAGGTCCGCCATGAGCCGGACGTCCTCGGCCCGTCGGTGGAAGTGGTCGGCGGCCGTGTCACCGGTGTCGCCGCCGAGCACCTTGCCGGGGGTGTGGCTGAAGGTGTCCCAGATGGACGGCGTGCGGCCGCCCTCCCGTGCCGCACCCTCGATCTGGTAGGCGGCGGTGGCGGTGCCCCAAAGGAAGTCGTGCGGAAAGCTGATGGACATGTCGGAACTCCCCTGTGTGCGACGGAATGTAGACGAATGTCAGCCCTTGACCGCGCCCTGCATGATGCCGCCGACGATTTGCTTGCCGAAGACCACGAAGGCGAGCAGGAGCGGCAGGGTGCCCAGCAGCGCGCCGGCCATGATCACCGACTGGTCGGGGATGTAGCCGCGTCCCAGACCGGTCAGCGCGACCTGCACGGTCGGATTGCCGGTCTGGGTGAGGGCGAGGATCGGCCAGAAGAAGTCGTTCCAGGCCATCACGAAGGTCAGCATCCCGAGGACGGCCATCGCGGGTCGGGCGGCCGGGAAGACGATGTGCCACACGACGCGCCAGCTGTTCGCGCCGTCGACGCGTGCGGCCTCGATCAGTTCGCCGGGCAGCGCCTCCATCAGGTACTGGCGCATGAAGAACACGCCGAACGCGCTGACCAGCGTGGGCAGGATGACGGACTGCAGCTGGTCGGTCCAGGACAGTTCGGCGATGAGCATGTACAGCGGAACGACGCTGAGCTGCGGAGGGACCATCATCGTGCCGATCACCAGGACCAGCAGCAGGTTCTTCATACGGAAGCGCAGTTTGGCGAACGCGAACCCGGCGAGCGTGGCGAAGAGCACGGTGCCCGCCGCGATCGATCCGGCGACGATCGTGGTGTTGAGCAGCGCGGCCCCCATGTTGGCGTCGGTCCAGGCGATCTCCAGATTCCTGAGGAGATTGCCGCCGAACCAGAAGGGCGGGGGAGTCTGCGCGAGCCGGGTGCTGGTGCGGGAGGCGGCGACCGCGGTCCACACCAGCGGGAAGAGGGACCCGATCGTGAACACGATCAGGATCGCGTAGGCGATCCTTCCGCCGTGCAGGTGCCCGCCTGCCCGTTTTGCCTTCGGCATCATGTGTCCCCCTGCGCGCTCTTGCTCAGACGACGGGCGATCAGCCAGTTCACCGCGCCGATGATCAGCAGGATCAGGAACATCGCCCAGGCGATCGCGGACGCGCGGCCCAGATGGAGGTTCACCCAGCCCTGCTCGTACAGATACAGACCGAGCGTCTGGTACTGGTGGTCCGCGCCGCCCGTCGCGCCCGCGCCGCCGTTGAACAGCAGCGGTTCACCGAAGAGCTGGGTCGCGCCGATCGTGGAGACCACGCAGGTGAACAGGATGGTGTGGCGCAGCGAGGGGACCGTGACGTGGATGAACTGCTGCCATCGGGAGGCGCCGTCCAGCGCCGCCGACTCGTACAGCTCGTTCGGGACGGCCTGCATGGCGGCGAGGTAGATGAGCGCGTTGTAGCCGGTCCAGCGCCAGATGACGATCGTGGAGACCGCGAGCTGCGAGGTCCACTGCCCGTTCTGCCAGTCGACCGTGTCGATGCCGGCCAGTCCGAGTGCCCAGTTGATCATTCCGTAGTCGCGCCCGAAGAGCAGCACGAAGACGAGCGTCGCGGCAGCGACCGACGTCGCGTACGGGGTGAGGACGGCGACACGGAAGAACATCGAGCCGCGCAGCCGGTAGTTGAGCAGATGCGCGATGCCGAGCGCGACGACCAGCTGCGGCACGGTGGACAGCAGGCCGATGGTCACGGTGTTCTGCAGCGCGTTCCAGAAGAACTCGTCCTCGAGCAGCCGCGCGAAGTTGCGCAGCCCCACCCACTCCATGTCGGTGGGCGCGGTCAGCTCCACCCGGTGCAGCGACGCCCAGCCGGTGTAGAGGAGGGGGAAGAGACCGAAGGCCAGGAAGAAGAGGAAGAACGGTGCGACGAAGGCGTACGGGCTCCACTTCACATCGCGCCTGTAGCGGCGCGAGCGCCGGGCCCGGCGGCGCTCGTCGACGGTGTCGTTCGTACCGGGGGCCGCGCCCTCCGCGGAGTGATCCTCCTCGGCGGGCGCGGCCGGAAGTCCGGATGCCGTGTGCGACACAGGTCACTGATCCAGCGCGTTGTCGATGGCCTTGACCGCCGCGTCCCAGCCCTGCTCCGAGGAGCGGCCCTTCTGGTCGACCTGCAGCATGCCGACGTCCACCAGGTTCTGCGCGATGATCAGGTCCTTCGGGCCGACGATCTGGACCGGCACACCCTCGGCGGCCCGGGAGAATATCTCGCCGATCGGCGCACCGCCGAAGTAGTCGTGCTTCGCGCCGGAGACGGCGGGCAGTGAGTACGCCGCCTTGGCGCTCGGGAAGCTGCCGCGCTCGGTGAACAGCTTCGCCTGCTGTTCGGGGGCGGTCAGCCACGCCACGAGCTCGGCGGCGGCCTTCTTGTTCTTGCCGGCCTCCGGGACGATCAGGAAGGAGCCGCCCCAGTTGCTGGGCTTGGGCGCCGGTGCCACGTCCCACTTGTCCTTGCCGGCCTCGCCGGCCTTGTCCTGGATGTAGCCGAGCATCCATGCCGGGCAGGAGACGGTCGCGAACGTGCCGTTGGCGAAGGCCTGGTCCCATGCGGGGGTGAACTGCTGGAGCTTGCCGGTCAGTCCCTCGGTCGCGAACGCGGCGGCGATGCCCCAGGCGTGCCTGACGCCCGGGCTGGTCTTGTAGACGACCTTGCCGTCCTCGTCGTAGAACCGCTGCTCGTTGCTGCCGGTGATGGCGTTCAGCACGCCCGATGCCGAGTCGACGAACGCCGTGCCCTTGGGGGCCTTGGCCTTGAACTGCTTGCCCTGGTACAGGTACTGGTTCCAGTCCCCGGCCCACAGTTCGCCGACGGCCTCGCGGTCGGTGGGCAGGCCGGCCTTCTTGAACAGGTCCTTCCGGTAGCAGATGCCCTGCGGGCCGATGTCCGTGCCGAGGCCGACGGTTCGCCCGTCCTTGCCGGTGGCCTGCGCCCACTTCCAGTCCAGGAACGCGTCCTTGCTGACCCCCTCGACCTTGCCCAGGTCGACGAGCTTGGCCGACTGTGTCGCGGTGATCTCGGCGATGTTGTTGACCTCGACGGCCTGGATGTCGGCGAGACCGCTGCCGCTGCCGAGGTGGGTGAGCAACTGCGGGTAGTAGTTCTCGTTCCGCTCGATCGAGGTCTGCTCGATCGTTATCTCGGGGTGGAGCTTCATGTACTCGTCGTAGAGCCCGGCCTCCTTCAGGCCGAAGGCGCCGAAGACCCCGACCGTGATCGTCGTCTTCCCCTTGCCACCGCCGCCGTTCGTGGCACTGCCGGCGGGTTCGTCGCTGTCCTCGGCGCAGCCGGCCAGCAGCCCGGCTCCGAGCGCGGCGACGACCGCGAGGATGACTGTCCTGCGCATTGCGGCCTCCAAGTGCCCTGTTGTGCCCTGATGTGCGCCTGCCGCTCCCGAACTGACCTGCGGCGTCGTGGCATTGACAGCGCGGGGCGGCGACGGGGAGCGTGCGGGGGGTGCGGGAAAGTGCGGACGGGAGTGGGAGCGCTCCCATTCGTGTTGTGTCGAGGTTCGCCGCTCCCTGTTGGAGTGTCAAGGCACCCGGCACGTTATGTTCGCGGCCTGGGAACCCTGGGGGAGGACGGAAATGATGTCTCGGACAATCCGTACGGGGAACACGGGGCGCGCCACCGGCAGGCCCACGCTCGAACAGGTGGCGGCCCGCGCCGGCGTGGGGCGGGGCACCGTCTCCCGAGTGATCAACGGCTCGCCGCGGGTGAGCGAGGAGACCCGCGCTCTTGTGGAGGCGGCGGTCGCCGAGCTCGGATACGTACCCAACCGCGCGGCCCGTGCGCTGGCCGCCAACCGCACGGACGCCGTCGCGCTGGTCGTCCCCGAGTCCGAGGACCGCTTCTTCGCCGAGCCGTACTTCTCCGCCATCGTGCGCGGCGCCGGAGCCGAACTGGCGGCCACGGGCAAACAGTTGCTGCTCACCCTGGCGCCGGGTGACCGTGAACGGGACACGCTCGCCCACTATCTGGCCGCCCATCGCGTGGACGGCGTGCTGCTCGTCTCCGTCCATGCCGGTGACCAGTTGCCGGACCTGCTGGCGGACCTGTCGATCCCGGTGGTGATCAGCGGACGCCGCTCGGCCGCGGAGACGCTCGCCGCGGTCGACTCGGACAACGTCGAGGGTGCGCGGCAGGCGGTCGCGCATCTCGCGGGCCGCGGTCGGCGCGCGGTCGCGACGATCACGGGCCCGCCGGACGTGTACGGTGCCCGCTGCCGGCTGGACGGCTACCGCTCGGCGGTCGCCGACGCCGGCCTGGACGCCGACCCGCGGTTGACGGCGACGGCCGACTTCAGCGAGGAGGGCGGCCGCCGCGCGATGGAGGCCCTGCTCGCCGACCGCCCGGACGTCGACGCGGTCTTCGCGGCCTCCGACGTGATGGCGGCGGGGGCGAGGGGCGTGCTGCGGGCGTCGGGCCGCCGGATACCGGACGACGTCGCCCTGATCGGCTTCGACGACTCGGCGGTGGCCCGCCACATGGACCCGGCGCTGACGAGCGTGCGCCAGCCGATCGAGGAGATGGGCCGCACCATGGCCCGCCTGCTGCTGGACGAGATCGTGGCGCCGTCCCCACCCGGCGAGCGACCGCAGATCGTGCTGCCGACACGGCTCGTGGTACGGGACTCGTCGTAGGGCCTTTGTCCGGGCCGCGTCGGGCGGTTCTGCCCGGCGCCTCGTCGCCACCGGCCACCTGGCAGTCTTGAACACCCGTGACGCGAGAGGAATCGCATGACCATCGCTCCCCAGATGTGGGCCCTCCCCGCCCACCAGCTCACGTCGGCGCATGTGGGCAAGCCGTTCACGTACGACGGCGGCTCGGGCAAGATCATGCATGCGCGCATCGCTGCCGTGGAGGTCAGCCACTCCAAGGTGAGGGTCTTTCTCGACGGGCTGGTCCACGGGGGCCGCACGGACGTGGTGCACTTCAACCCGGGTGACCTGCTCTACTTCCCGCCCGAGGGGTGACGGGGCGACGCGGTGCACGAGGGCGAGCGCACGTCGCGGGCCGTTCCACGGCGCTCGCCCTGGGCACAGGACGTGACCGGTCCGGGGGATCTGTGGGTCCGGTCGTGTTCCCGAAGGTCCGGGTATGACGAAGGGCTGACCTGTGAAACAGGTCAGCCCTTGATCATTCAGGGTGAGTAACGGGACTCGAACCCGCGACATCCTGGACCACAACCAGGTGCTCTACCAGCTGAGCTATACCCACCACGACCGGTCTTCTTCCCGACCGGCCGAGAAAAAGTGTACAGGGTCCCGGAGGGTGCTCGCGCCAGGGTTTACCCGAGGGGCGAGGGGCCGCCGTCAGGCTGTTTCGCGGGCTCCGGGCGCAGTACGTGCTTGGCCGCGATCGTCCGTGCCCTGTCCGAGTCGGGCCCGGGCTGCGGGACGAAGACCGCCTCGCGGTAGTACCGCAGCTCCGCGATGGATTCGCGGATGTCGGCGAGCGCCCGGTGGTTGCCGCTCTTCTCCGGACTGTTGAAGTACGCCCTCGGGTACCAGCGGCGGGCCAGTTCCTTGATCGAGGAGACATCGACGATCCGGTAGTGGAGGTGGCCCTCCAGCGTCGGCATGTCGCGGGAGAGGAAGCCACGGTCGGTGCCGACCGAGTTTCCGCACAGCGGGGCCTTGCCGGGCTCCTTGACGTGCTCACGGATGTACGCGATGACCTGCGCCTCCGCGTCGGCGAGCGTGGTGCCGCCGGCGAGCTCGTCGAGCAGGCCCGAACTCGTGTGCATCTGGCGCACGATCTCGGGCATGGTCTCCAGGGCTGCGTCGGGCGGGCGGATCACGATGTCCACACCGTCGCCGAGCACGTTCAGTTCCGAGTCGGTGACCAGCGCGGCCACCTCGATGAGTGCGTCGTCCGTCAGCGAGAGCCCGGTCATCTCGCAGTCGATCCACACCATGCGATCGTTCATGCGTCCTACCTTATGGGGCTCCGCGCCGATCCTGTCCGGCTCGGACGCGGCTGCCCGAACAGCGCCGGCCGCCGGGACGGCCCCGGAACGTGCCGAAGGGGCCGGGACCGGGTGCATTCCACCCGGTCCCGGCCCCTTCCGCTCACGGCCTCAGCTCACGCCCGCTGGCCCGGCAGGCTCGGACGTGCGTGGCCCGCCGCGTACATCTCGGCGCCGGACCTGACGGACTCCGGTGGCGAACCCGGCATGCCCGCGGTGGCGCGGCGCGCCCCCGCTGTGGCCTGGGCCGGCACGACGGCTTCCACCATCGACGCATGGCCCGGGTCGCCCTGCGGCCGGCGGGCGCGGTAGGCCGCCCGGTAGGCGGCCGGGGAGGACCCCAGCTGGCGCCGGAAGTGGCCGCGCAGCGCCACCGGGGAGCGGAAGCCGCAGCGGCCCGCGACCTCGTCGACCGAGTAGTCGGAGGTCTCGAGCAGCCGCTGCGCCTGCAGCACCCGCTGGGTGATCAGCCACTGGAGCGGCGCCGAACCGGTCAGCGAACGGAACCGGCGGTCGAACGTCCGGCGGCTCATGTACGCCCGCGCGGCCAGCGTCTCCACGTCGAACTGCTCGTGGAGGTGCTCCAGCGCCCAGGAAACGACCTCGGCCAGCGGGTCGGAGCCGATTTCCTCTGGTAAAGACCTGTCGAGATAGCGCTCCTGACCGCCGCTGCGACGCGGTGGGACGACCAGTCTGCGGGCGAGCGCTCCGGCTGCCTCCGTGCCGTGGTCGGTGCGCACTATGTGGAGGCAGAGGTCGATTCCGGCCGCTGTGCCCGCCGACGTGAGCACGTCCCCGTCGTCGACGAACAGTTCGCGTGGATCCACATGGACGGACGGATAACGCTTGGCCAGCGTCGGCGCGTACATCCAGTGGGTGGTCGCGGGGCGGCCGTCGAGCAGACCGGCCGCTGCGAGGACGAACGCCCCGGTGCACAGTCCGACGATGCGGGCGCCCTCCTCATGTGCCCGGCGCAGCGCATCGAGCGCTTCGGGCGGTGGCGGGGAGGTGATCGAGCGCCAGGCGGGCACGACGACGGTGCCCGCTCTGCTGATCGCCTCCAGGCCGTACGGCGTGGTCAGTTCCAGACCGCCGGTGGTGCGCAGCGGTCCCTCCTCACCACCGCACACAAGCAGGCGGTAGCGGGGAACTCCGGCGTCCTGACGGTCAATTCCGAACACCGAGAGTGGGATGGAACTTTCGAAAATAGGGCCGCCGCTGAACAGCAGC
This sequence comes from Streptomyces sp. NPDC043812, assembly GCF_056436245.1. Classification (NCBI taxonomy): domain Bacteria; kingdom Bacillati; phylum Actinomycetota; class Actinomycetes; order Kitasatosporales; family Streptomycetaceae; genus Streptomyces; species Streptomyces sp. NPDC043812. Next base: position 378,658 of record NZ_JBWKCY010000003.1, on the reverse strand, counting down.
ACCGCGACGACTTCCCGGCGCCGGCGGCCGGAAAGTTTCCGTGCTGCCTCCGGTGCGGCGGAGTCCTGACTCATGACGCTAAGCCCCCCTCGGTGTTCGCGTCTCCCCGTTCTTTTCGGGCCTTTCGCTCCTGCACGTTTCCCCTCGGTTTTGCACGAGTCCCGAGTCTTCGATACTCATGATCGAATCTACTGCGTCCCGTGGCGCCGACGTGACAAGTTCGGCATGCCCCGCTATGTCGACTTGGCAACTTGGCGCGATGCATTCGATCACGAAGCGTTCCACTCGACGGGCCCGCAGGGAAGGCCCCGTGGCGGGCATGGCCCGTCCCCGTAGGGTGCGGGCGCGCCGCTCGGTCCATTCCTGCCTGGTGGCAAGGGGGTTGGCAGGCCATTTCGGCAAGCCGACGCCGGTGGGGTGAAGTTGGCCGAAAACCGATGGGTGCGAGTGTGCGAACTCGTCATTCGCCGGCTGTGCTCCGTCGTCCGCGGTGCGTGCTCCGGCGCATGCTCTCCGGCGCGTGGGAGCGCCGGGCGCCCCCCGCTCCGACCGACCCTGCGCGGGCGCGCGCCGCTGACCGTTCCGACTGGCGCAGCAGCACGCGACAGGCGGTCGTCACGGCGGCGAGCCCGAGGGTCGCGGCGGCGGCCCCGCCGACCGACGTCCCGTACACGACCAGGACCACCGGGACGAGCAGGCAGGTGAACGCCGCCCAGCGCACCACGTCGCTCGCCGAATCCGACGAGAGGTCCGTCCGCACCGGAGCGGGTCCGGGTCCGGCGGGAGCGCCGGGGGGTGCAGGAGGGGCGGCAGGGCGCGTGGCCCGGCGCCGTCCGCGCCGCCGGGCCGGTGTGTGCGCGGGTGCAGGGGCGGACGGACGTGCGGGCACTCGGAACTCCTGGGGCGAGGCGGGGGGACGACTGGCCAACGAGAAGCGCAGTCATTCGGTCACTGCCCGCAGTGGCAGACGGCTGTAGAGGCCAACCGGCATTGCCATCCGGGGGCGGCCTCGGGCATGCTCCCTGGAATGCCGCGCATGCCGCGGCCGGGCCTGGGCAGGAGAGGAGTGGCGCCGTACCCTTGGGGGTATGGGGTTGGGAAGATGATTCCCGGACACCTCACCTGAGCCAAGCCAACCGACGCACCTTCTCAGACTCCCTCCCAAGAGGACGTTCCTCGCCGAGACATCGATGGCCGGTCACGAAATCCCCGAACCCGCGGACCGCAAGCAGGTAGCCGACCCCCTGTCGGACCTGCGGGCGGCCGAAGAAGCGTGCCATTCCTGCGATCCCGCGTTCCGGCACGGAGTCGTCGTCGGATTCGACGGATCGACGTCGAGTGAGCGCGCCCTCGCCTATGCCATCGGAATGGCGCGCAGGCTGGGTGCGGGACTGATCATCGTCCATGTCGCCAACCGGCTGCCCACCACGGTCTGGGCCGGCTGCGAGCCGCCCGTCTTCGTGGACGTCCCCGACCACCGCACCGAGGTGCTCGGGCTGGAGCTCGCCTGCGCCGACTATCTGACCGAGGTCCCCTGGATCCTGGTCGAGCGCGGCGGCGACATCTGTCACGAACTGGAAGAGGTCGGCCGGGAGTACTCGGCGGACGCGATCGTCGTCGGCTCCACGCACGGCCTCGTCGGCCGGATCTTCGGCTCGGTCGCGGGCCGTCTCGCGCGCCGCGCGCAGCGCCCCGTGATCGTCATCCCGTAGAGCCCGCCCCAGGCGTCGCTCCGGCCTCTTTGGACTCTCTGTCTCCGCAGATGAGGCAGCGTCAACTCGCCGTGCACGTACGGAAATCTACCCACCCGTAGCAGGTGGATTGTGCGCTTGTGAAGGGTACATAACGGTCGCTGGGATTGCAGCACGGAGCAGGACAACTGCACAGACAGGAAGGGAGCCCGCCGTGGACAACGGAGTCTCTGCGGGAAGCGCTGGTTCTACGTCGACCCTCGGTCATCTCGCCCTCGGGCTGACGCTGTTGGCGTTCGGCGTCGGCAGCACGGGAGTGATCGACAATGTCGCCGCGGCGGACGCCGCGGCTCTCGCGACCTGGGTGGGCGGGGTCGCGCTCTTCGTCCTCGGACTGCTCGAGTTCCGCGCGGGCAACGGCGGCACGGGCACCGCGTTCGCCGGTCTCGGCGCGTTCTGGTTCACCTGGGGCACGGGTGTCGGCACCGAGGTGTCGGCCGAGGCCTCGGGCCTGTTCCTGCTGCTGTGGGCGCTGCTCGCGCTGACGCTGACGGCCGCCGCCTCCGGCAGCGGCGTGTTGGGCCAGGGCGTGTACGGGCTGCTGTGCCTGTCGCTGCTCCTCGGCGGCATAGCCGCCTTCGCCGGCAACGACGGGCTCGCCAAGGCGGGCGGCTGGGTCGGCGCGGTCGCCGGACTGGTCGCCTGGTACGGCGCGACGGCGGCACTCGCCAAGTGGCCCACGTTCTCCGGGCGCGCTGCCGGCCGGGGGGTGACGGCCACCGGTTGAGGCCCGCGGGCCTGACGGCAGCTCTGGAGGCCGGCGCGAAGGGTTGCGCGCCGGCCGGCAAAAGGAACGCCCCCTGTGTGCTGGTGGCACGCACAGGGGGCGTTCTCGTGTCGCGGCAGCGGCGGGCTGCTACTCCACCGTGACCGACTTGGCGAGGTTGCGCGGCTTGTCGATGTCCCGGCCGAGCGCCAACGCCGTGTGGTAGGCGAGGAGTTGCAGCGGGATGCCCATCAGGATCGGGTCCAGCTCGTCCTCGTTCTTCGGCACCACGATGGTGTGGTCGGCCTTCTCCTGCTCGCGGTGGGCGACGGCGAGTATCCGGCCGGAGCGGGCCTTGATCTCCTCCAGCGCGGCGCGGTTCTTCTCCAGCAGCTCGTCGTCGGGGACGATCGCCACCGTCGGCAGTGCGGGCTCGATCAGCGCGAGCGGGCCGTGCTTCAGCTCGGAGGCCGGGTAGGCCTCGGCGTGGATGTAGGAGATCTCCTTGAGCTTCAGGGAGGCCTCCAGCGCCACCGGGTAGCCGCGCACCCGGCCGATGAACATCATCGACTTGGCGTCCGCGTACTGCTCGGCCAGCTTCTTGATCTCGCCCTCGGACTCGAGGATCTCGCTGATCTGCGCGGGCAGCTTGCGCAGGCCCTCGATGATCCGCTTGCCCTCGGCGACGGACAGGTCGCGGATGCGGCCCAGGTGCAGGGCGATCAGTGCGAAGGCGACGACCGTGTTGGTGAAGCACTTCGTGGAGACGACGCAGACCTCGGGGCCGGCGTGGACGTAGGTGCCGCCGTCCGCCTCGCGGGCGATCGCCGAGCCGACGACGTTGACGACGCCGAGGACACGGCCGCCCTTGCGCTTGAGCTCCTGGACGGCGGCGAGCACGTCGTAGGTCTCACCGGACTGCGAGACGGCGATGTAGAGGGTGTCCGGGTCGACGACCGGGTTGCGGTAGCGGAACTCGGAGGCCGGCTCTGCGTCCGCGGGGATGCGGGCCAGGGACTCGATGAGCCCTGCGCCGATCAGACCCGCGTGGTACGAGGTGCCGCAGCCGAGGATCTTCACGCGGCGGATGCCACGCGCCTCGCGGGCGTCCAGGTTCAGTCCGCCCAGGTGCACGGTGTTGAACCGGTCGTCGATCCGGCCGCGCAGCACACGGTCGACCGCGTCGGGCTGCTCGCTGATCTCCTTGTGCATGTACGTGTCGTGGCCGCCCATGTCGTACGACTCGGCCTCCCACTCCACGGTGGTCGGCGTCGCCGTCGTGGTCGAGCCCTCGGTGGTGTACGTGCGGAAGTCGTCGGCCTTGAGGGTGGCCATCTCGCCGTCGTCGAGGGTGACGACCTGGCGGGTGTGGGTGACCAGCGCGGCGACGTCGGAGGCGACGAACATCTCCTTCTCGCCGATGCCGAGGACGACGGGGGAGCCGTTGCGGGCCACAACGATGCGGTCGGGGAAGTCGGCGTGCATGACGGCGATGCCGTACGTGCCCTCGATCAGCTTGAGCGCCTGGCGGACCTTCTCCTCCAGGCTCTCGGCCTGGGAGCGGGCGACGAGGTGGGTGAGCACCTCGGTGTCGGTCTCGGAGGCGAAGACGACGCCGTCGGCCTCGAGCTTGGCGCGCAGCTCGGAGGCGTTGTCGATGATGCCGTTGTGGACGACGGCGACCTGGTTGTCGGGGGACAGGTGCGGATGGGCGTTCTCGTCGCTCGGGGCGCCGTGGGTGGCCCAGCGGGTGTGGGCGATGCCGGTGGTGCCGGCGAAGCGCTTGGGGACGCGGGCCTCCAGCTCGCGGACACGGCCCTTGGCCTTGACCATCTTCAGGGCGGCCGACTTGGGGCTGTTGATCACCACGCCCGCCGAGTCGTAACCCCGGTACTCCAACCGCTGCAGGCCTTCCAGCAGCAGCGGAGCCACATCACGCTTGCCGATGTATCCGACAATTCCGCACATAAAGTCTCTGCCCCTCCGTAGTTCAGGTGTGTGCTCGGTCCCGACGGCCGGCTGGTCAGCCGTAGACGATCCGGCGCAGCTGGCGGAGCGAGAGCTCCGGCGGTGCAACGGCGCGGTGCGGCAACTCGGCCGCGATCCGCTCGAAGATCGTGGCGTTCACCGCACCGCCGGACTGCAGCTCGCGATGGCGGCGCCGGACGTACTCCTCGGTCGTCTCGTCGAAGTACGCCAGAACGTCCAGCACCACCCGGGCCGCTTCACCGCGCTGGAGCGCGGTGCTGCGCACCAGATGGTCCACGAGGTCGTCGTGTGACGACGGGCGTTGTCCGAGCACCAGTAGATACTGGAGGGCGACCTCCCGGCTTTGCAAGAATCCTGCCCGATTCCGGGCAGGACATCGGTCACACTGGCCGGCGCGCGTCCTCGCCGGGAAACAGGGGAGTGGTCTACACCTTGACCGCGGTTGGGGCGCGCGGTACGCATGGTGACGGCACGGATGCTCAGCGCGCGGACGAGACCCCGGCGAAGGGACCCCCTGTGAGTCAGCCCGCACCGATTCCCCGACTGCTCGGATCGTTGTTGCTCCTGGCGGCGGCCACTTTGTCCGGCGCCTCGGCCTCCGGCCTCGCGGCCGCCCCCGCCGGGGCAGCGCCCGCCCCCGAGCCGGCGGTCCGGCCCCTGGGGCAGATCGTCCCCGTGCCCGCCTCCGTACGGCCCGGCGGCTCGCCCTTCACCCTCACGCCGACGACCTCTATCCGTACCGACGGCTCCCGCGAGGCGCGGGCCGTCGGCGAGCAGCTCGCCCGGGTGCTCCGCCCCTCCACCGGCTACGCACTGCCCGTCACGGCCCGTGGGCCGGCCGGTGCCATCCGGCTGCGGCTGGAGGGCGACGAGCGTGCCCTGGGTGACGAGGGCTACCGGCTGGAGTCCTCCCGCGGCGGGCTGACCATCACCGCGCGGCGGGCCGCCGGTCTCTTCCACGGTGTGCAGACGCTCCGCCAGCTGCTGCCGTCCCGCGTGGAGAAGGACAGCCGCCAGCCCGGCCCCTGGAAGGTCGCGGGCGGCACGATCACGGACACCCCGCGCTACGCGCACCGCGGCACCATGCTCGACGTCTCGCGCCACTTCCTGACCGTCGGCCAGGTCAAGCGCTACATCGACAACATCTCCCTCTACAAGATCAACAAGCTGCATCTGCATCTCTCCGACGACCAGGGCTGGCGCATCGCCATCGACTCCTGGCCGCGGCTCGCGACCTACGGCGGCTCCACGCAGGTCGGCGGCGGACCGGGCGGCCACTACACCAAGGCGCAGTACAAGGACATCCTCCGCTACGCGGCCGACCACCATGTGGAGGTCGTCCCGGAGATCGACATGCCCGGCCACACCAACGCGGCTCTCGCCTCGTACGCCGAGCTGAACTGCGACGGCGTCGCCCCTCCGCTCTACACGGGCACCTCCGTCGGCTTCAGCTCCCTGTGCGTGCCCAAGGAGGTGACGTACGACTTCGTGGACGACGTGATCCGCGAGCTCGCCGCGCTCACCCCCGGCAAGTACCTCCACATCGGCGGCGACGAGGCGCACTCCACCAGCCATGAGGACTATGTGGCGTTCATGGACCGGGTGCAGCCGGTCGTCGCCGAGTACGGCAAGTCCGTGGTCGGCTGGCACCAGCTGACCGGTGCCACCCCGGCCAAGGGCGCGATCGCCCAGTACTGGGGACTCGACAGCACCAGTCAGGCGGAGAAGGAGCAGGTCACGAAGGCCGCGCAGAACGGCACCCGGCTGGTCCTGTCGCCCGCCGACCGGGTCTACCTCGACATGAAGTACAACAAGGACACCGTGCTGGGTCTGGCCTGGGCCGGCTATGTCGAGGTGCAGCGCTCCTACGACTGGGACCCGGGCAGCTATCTGCCGGGCGTGCCCGCGGACGCGATCGCGGGGGTCGAGGCGCCGCTGTGGACGGAGACGATCTCCACGGACGCGCACATCGACCACATGGCGTTCCCGCGGCTGCCCGGCGTCGCCGAGCTCGGCTGGTCCCCGGCGGACACGCACGACTGGAACGACTACAAGGTCCGGCTCGCGGCGCAGGGGCCGCGGATGGAGGCGCTCGGTATCGACTTCTACCGCCCGTCGCAGGTTCCCTGGCCGTCGGCGGAGCAGTGACCTGAAGACGGGCGCCCGGGAGGGACCGTGTCCCGGGCGCCCGCCTGCTCAGTGGGCGAACCGCGCGATCGGGTTCTTCAGGGTGCCGACGAACTGCAGCGCCCCGGACGGGTCCGCCAGGTCCACCATCTGCTCGTTGTTGCGCAGCTGGAGCCGGTTCAGGCACGACAGCGTGAACTCGTCCGCGAACATGTCGTACTGGGCGAACTTGTCCGCCAGTTCCGGCACCGACTCCTGGTAGGCGTGCACGCACTCGGCGACCGTGCGCCAGAAGTCGTCCTCGTCCAGCACGCCCTCGGCGGCGAGGGTCGCGCCCAGGAACCGCAGGAAGCAGTCGAAGACGTCCGTGAAGATGGAAAGGATCTTCGTGTCCTCGGGCACCTCCACCCGGATGCGCTCGACGGTCGGCGGCAGGACCGCGTCGACGTCCATGACCGCGATCTCCTCGGCGATGTCCTTGAAGATCGCCCGCTCGACCGCGCCGTTCTCGCCGAGGACGAGGACGACGTTCTCGCCGTGCGGCATGAAGACCAGGTCGTACGCGTAGAAGCTGTGCAGCACCGGCAGCAGATAGGCGTCGAGGTAGCGGCGCAGCCAGACGGCGGGTGCGAGGCCCGACTCGGCGACGAGCGCGCCCGCGAACGACGCGCCCTCGTGGTCGACGTGCAGCAGCGAGGCCATGGTGGCGAGCCGCTGCCCCTCCTCCAGCGTGGGCACCGGGCTCTCCCGCCACAGGGCGGCGAGCATCTTGCGGTACGGGGAGTACCGGTCGGTCGCGGCCTCGTACTCGAGGTGCCGGTAGCCGACCGCCGCACGTTCGCGGATGATCGAGAAGCGGGCCGCCTTCAGCACGTCGTCGCCGTCGATCAGGTTCGCCAGCCAGTCGTTGATGGCCGGGGTCGCCTCCATGTACGCGGCGGACAGGCCGCGCATGAAGCCCATGTTGAGGACGGACATCGCCGTCTTCACATAGTGCTTGGCCGGGTCGGCGGTGTTGAAGAAGGTCCGGATCGACTGCTGCGCGAGGTAGGTGTCGTCGCCCGTGCCGAGGAACACCAGGCGCTCCTGGGCGATCTCGGCGGCGAAGGTGACCGACAGTTTGTTCCACCACTGCCAGGGGTGGGCGGGCATCAGCAGATAGTCGGCGAGGTCCAGGCCGCGGTCGGCGAGGATCTTGGCGAAGCCGTCGACCGCCGCGTCGCCCAGTTCGGCGCGTATGAACGTCTCGTACTCGATGTCCGCGCCCGCCGTGAACGTGGTGCGGTCGCGGCGGGCGGCCAGCCACACCAGATGGATGCCGGTCGCCGCCTCGGGGGCGTACGCGTGGTACTCGTCGATACCGAAGCCGAGCCGGCCGTTGTTGGCGACGAAGCAGGGGTGGCCCTCGGTCATGCCGGTCTCGATCGCCTGGAAGTCCGCCTTCGCGAGCTCGGCCGCCGGGATCTGCGGTTTGGCCGACTTGTAGGCCGTGCCGGACAGGGTGGAGGAGATCTCCTCCAGATACACCGGCAGGATCGCGTCGCTCAGCCCGAGTGAGCCGCGCATCTCGATGATGAACTGCAGGGCGTCCAGCGGCAGTTGCTCGCCGTCACGATGGCGGGTGAGCGAATCGGCGTACACCTGCCAGTGGTCGAGGGCGAACCGGTCGGCGGTGAAGCGGTACTCGGTCGCGGCGTCGTCGCTCAGGACGAGGTAACGGCCGTCCCCGAGCGCCTCGGGGGTCAGCAGCCGCTCGTGCGTGAACTCGGCGAGCGCCTTGCGCACCAGGAGCCGGTTGGCGAGGGCCCAGCGGTCGGGGGTGAGGTGGGCGACGGGGTTCATGCGGTGCCCTCCGTGGCGGCGAGGAACTGTGCGCGGGTGCAGAAGCTCAGCAGTGCTTCCTTCTCCGGCTTGACGATCTTCTCGACCGGGACGAATCCGACGGCCTCGTTGAGCGCGTGCACGGCCGTGTTGCCGACGTCGGGCTCGACGACGACCCGCTCCGTGGCCGGGTCGGCGAACAGCTCCCGCATCACGGCGGTGATGACGGCGCGGGTGAAGCCGTGCACCGGGGTGTCGGTCGGCGCGACGAGGAAGTGCATGCCGACGTCGCCGGGTTCGGGTTCGTAGAGCCCCACCAGCTCCACGTACCGGGGGTCGTAGCTCTCCATCAGGAACGCGGGCTCGCCGTCGCGGAGTCCGATGAACGCGTGGTGGTGCTCGTGCGCCGCTATGCGCATGTACTCGCGCTCGACGTCCTCGAGTCTGGCGTCCTGCATCATCCAGAAGGCGGCCTTGGGGTGGGTGACCCAGCCGTGCAGCAGCCCGGCGTCCCCGAGGGGGTCGAGCGGCCGGACGGTGAGGGTGCCGACGGAGGTGGTGCTCATACGGAAAACTCCTGGAACGCGATGGACTTCTCTACGGCGTAGTACTCGCTGCCCAGCAGCTCGCCGATGATGTAGGCGTTGCGGTAGGCGCCCATGCCCAGGTCGGGCGAGGTGATCGAGTGCGTGTGGACGCCCGCGTTCTGCAGGAAGATCTCCCGGCCCGCGGTGTCGATCGAGTAGTTGCGGGCGACGTCGAAGCGGCCGTGGCCGTCGAGGCGGATCCGGTCGGCGACCGGCTTGAGGAAGTCCGGGGTGACGTACTTGTAGCCGGTGGCGAGGATCAGACCCTCGGTGTGCAGCTCGTAGTCCTTGCCCTGCTCCTCCTGGCGCAGGCCCAGCGTGTACGTACCGTTCTCGTACGACGCCGTGTGCAGCGCGGAGTTGCTGAGCAGACGGGTGGGGACCGGGCCGGCCAGGTTCTTCTGGTAGAGCAGATCGAAGATCGCGTCGATCAGCTCCGAGTCGATGCCCTTGAACAGGCCCTTCTGCTGGGACTCGAGTCTGTAGCGGGTCGCCTCCGGCAGCGCGTGGAAGTAGTCGATGTACTCCGGGGACGTCATCTCGAGCGTGAGTTTGGTGTACTCCAGCGGGAAGAAGCGCGGGGAGCGGGTGACCCAGTTCAGGCGGTAGCCGTGGACGTCGATCTCGGAGAGCAGGTCGTAGTAGATCTCCGCCGCGCTCTGGCCGCTGCCGACGAGGGTGATCGACTCTTTCTTCTGCAGCGCCTCCTTGTGCTCCATGTACCGCGAGTTGTGCAGCAGGTCGCCGCCGAGGTCCCGGCAGGACTCGGGGAGGTACGGCGGGGTGCCGGTGCCGAGCACGATGCGGCGGGCCGTGAATACGTCGTCGGCGGTGCGCACCACGTACACCTCGCCCTCTTCGTCGTACGACACCGAGGTGACGGTGGTGTTGAAGCGGACGCTGCGCAGCTTGGCGGCGGCCCAGCGGCAGTAGTCGTTGTACTCGGTCCGCAGCGGATAGAAGTTCTCGCGGATGTAGAACGAGTACAGCCGGCCCTTCTCCTTCAGGTAGTTGAGGAAGGAGTACGGCGAGGTGGGGTCGGCCAGGGTGACCAGGTCGGACATGAACGGCGTCTGCAGGTGCGCGCCGTCGAGGAACATGCCCGAGTGCCACTCGAAGTCAGGCTTGGACTCGAGGAACAGCCCGTCGAGCTCGTCGATCGGATCGGTCAGGCAGGCGAGGCCGAGGTTGAACGGACCCAGTCCGATACCGATGAAATCAAGAGGCGTGGACAAGGTTCTCTCCAAGGAACTTCTCGGCGTGGCCGGCGATCAGGTCGAGTACGGCGGCGATGTCGTCCGTCGTCGTCTCGGGGTTGAGCAGGGTGAACTTCAGGTACTGGCGTCCGGCGACCTTCGTGCCCGCGACCACGGCCTCGCCGGAGGCGAACAGTGCCTTGCGGGCGTGCAGGTTGGCCCGGTCGATGAGCGCGGGGCTGGTGACGGACTCCGGGATGTAGCGGTAGACGAGGGTGGAGAGCTGCGGCTGCACGACCACGTCGTAGCGCGGGTCGGCGGCGAGCAGTTCCCAGCCGGCCGAGGCGAGGTCGCACACCTCGTCGAAGAGCTGCCCGATGCCGTCGGCGCCCATCACCCGCAGCGTCATCCACAGCTTGAGCGCGTCGAAGCGGCGGGTGGTCTGCAGGGACTTGTCGACCTGGTTGGGGATCCTCTCCTCGATCGTGCGCCGGGGGTTGAGGTAGTCCGCGTGGTAGGTGGCGTGGCGGAGGGTGGCCGCGTCACGCACCAGCACGGCGGACGAACTCACCGGCTGGAAGAAGGACTTGTGGTAGTCGACCGTGACGGAGTCCGCGTGCTCGATGCCTTCGAGGAGGTGACGGCGGGTGGGGGAGGCGAGCAGCCCGCAGCCGTACGCGGCGTCCACGTGCATCCAGGTGCCGTACTGCTCCGCCAGTTTCGCGATCTCGGGCATCGGGTCGATGGAGCCGAAGTCGGTGGTGCCGGCGGTCGCGACGATCGCCATGGGGACCAGGCCCTCGCTGACGCAGCCCATCAGCTCCGTCTCCAGCGCCACGGTCTGCATGCGCTTGGTGCGGTCGACGGGGATCGAGACGACCGCGTCGGGGCCGAGACCGAGCAGCGTGGCGGACTTCTGGACGCTGAAGTGGCTGCACTCGGAGGTGAAGATGCGCAGCTTCGCCAGGTCGGTCGTCTTGGCCTCCTGGCGGGCGAGCAGCAGCGCCTGGAGGTTGGACTGTGTGCCCCCGGAGGTGAACACGCCGTCGGCGGCCGGGCCGAGGCCGATCCGCTGCGTGGTCCAGTCGATCAGCTTGCGCTCGATGAGCGTGCCGCCCGCGCTCTGGTCCCAGGTGTCCAGCGAGGAGTTGACCGCGGACAGGACCGCTTCGCCGAGTACGGCGGGTATGACGACCGGGCAGTTGAGATGGGCGAGGTAGCGCGGGCTGTGGAAGTAGACCGCGTCGCGCAGGTACACGTCCTCCAACTCGTCGAGGGCGGCCGAGGCATCGCCGAGCGGCCGGTCGAGGTCGACCGCGGAGATCACCGGTGCCAGCTGGTCGGGGGTGATTCCCGTGAACGGCCGCCGGGTGGTGGCGAGTCGGTTCGCCATCCGCTCGACTCCTTCGGTCACGGAGCGCCGGTAGAGCTCGGCCGTCGTGTCGTTCAGCAGATGCGCGCGCATGCAATGTCCTCCCGGGGGCGGGGACTTGGTCGCTTCCTCAGGGGACAGGGAAGAGGCGAGGAACGACGTCTTAGTAAGGTTAGCCTAACCTAACTTTGACCTTGAACCTCGCCCCTCCCGGGGTGCGACGTGTGCTGTTGTTCACACGGGCCGGCGCCCGCCTGCGGGTCAGTCGGACTCGGGCTGCTCGCGCAGACCGTCCTCACTCAGCCCCCGCTTCCAGTAGCCGACGAACGTGACCCTGCGGCGGTCGATCCCGCGGTCGTTCACCAGATGCCGGCGCAGCGCCTTGACGCTGCCCGACTCGCCCGCGATCCATGCGTACGGCGTACCTTCGGGCAACTCGGCGGCGGCCACTGCCTCCAGCGCGGACGGGGCGTTCTCGTCCCGCACCAGCCAGGTGATCTCCGCGTCCGCGTCCGTGCTCAGGGGCAGCCGGTCGCCCGCGTGGGGAACCTCCAGCCACACCTTGGCCCGTGTGCCCTTCGGCAGCCACTCCAGGATCGCCGACGCGGCCGGCAGCGCGGTGTCGTCCGCCCAGATCAGCACCCAGTCGGTGTCCTCGGGCGGCCGGCAGCGCACCCCGGTGTTGTCGGCGACGGCCGGACCGAGCACCGTCACGCGGCGGCCCGGCTCGGCGGCGAGCGCCCAGCGGCACGCAGGTCCGCCGTCCTCGTGCACGGCGAAGTCGATGTCGACCTCGCCGTCCTCCGTGCGCTGCTCCCGCACGGTGTACGAACGCATCACGGCCCGTACGTCGTCGGGCAGCGCACGCCACGCGCCGAGGATCGCGTACATGTCGCCCGCGTCCAGGGGCAGGACGGGAGCGTCCTGGCCCGGGTGCGGAAGGAAGAGCGAGAGCGACTGGTCGCGGCCGCCGGCCGCGAAGCCGTCGAGGCTGCCGTCGACCCCGGTGAAGGTGACCCGCACGAGCGACGGGCCGAGCCGCCTCGTCCGGGCGACCTGGAGGTCGAAGAAACGGAACGGGGCGGGCTCGGCCTGTGTCGTCATCGTCAGGCGGCCTTCTTGGCGTTCTCGATGGCCTTGGCCAGGTCCTCGAGGATCGGCGCGCACTTGTCGTACGAGTAGATCGGCTCGGTGACGCGCGGGAAGACCTGCCCGGCCTTGACGGCGGGGAGCTTCGCCCAGGTCGGCTTGGCCTTCAGGGCGTCGGCCTGCAGGGTGCCGGTGCGGTTGTCCAGGATGATGATGTCGGCGTCGTACTTGCCGGCGTTCTCCCAGCTGAGCTCCTCGAAGAAGCCCTGGGCGTTCGGCTTCGGCTCGACGAACTTCACGCCCAGCTCCTGGAAGTAGAGCGTGTCCGCGGACATCTTCGGGACCGAGACGTAGAAGAGGTCCTGGCTGCCGGAGCCGATGAGCACCTTGATCTCCGGCTTGGACTTGGCGGCCTGGCGCAGCCGCTCGGCGGCCTTCTCGAAGCGGGCCTTGGCGTCCGTGGCCTTCTTGGACTTCAGGTCGCCGCCGAGGGACTCCGCCAGCTCCGCGTGTCGCTGCAGCGCCTTGGCCATCGTGGTCTCGGCCGCCCACAGCAGCACGCTGGGCGCGACCTTCATGATCTTGTCCTTGGACTGCGGCGGGACGTACCACGGGTCGTCCTTGGCCCACATGTTGGTGATGAGCAGCTCGGGGCCGAGCGCCGCGTACTTCTCGATCTTGAACTCGCCGTAGACGTTGCCGATGATCTCGACCTTGTTCACGTCGAGGTCGCCGGCCTGGACGTCGGGCTTCCCGTCCGGGGTCTTGGTCGGACCGAAGACGCCCTTGACCTTGACGCCGTAGTCGTGGAGGGCGGCGGCCGTGCCGGTGAAGGCGACGATGTTCTTCGGCGCGGACTTCAGTTCCACCTTGGTGCCGCGGTCGTCCGTGAAGGACCACGGTCCCGACTTCGCGGTGTCCTTGCCCGAGTCCTTGGCGTCGTCCTTGCCGCAGGCGGCGAGTGCGACGCCGAGCCCGAGGGCGCCGCCGGCGGCGATGAGGCCGCGGCGAGTGAGGTGGGTAGCTCGGGCGTTGGGCATGATGATGTCCGCTTCCGTACGTGCCGATTCGGCCACTGGCCAGGTTCGAAGGTAGGTTAGCCTAACCTCAGAAGTTGTCCAGAGGCGGCCTGCCGCAATGGTGTCCGGCAGGACGTGATCTTGGACACGCGGCGGACGTACGGGTGCGCGCGACCCGCCTCTCGGCAGGTCGCGCGCACCGGGCCCGGTCCGGCGGGAGGGTCAGCCGGTGAGGCCCAACTCCCGGGCGACCAGCATCCTTTGGACCTCGCTCGTGCCTTCGCCGATCTCCAGGATCTTGGAGTCGCGCCACATTCGGGCCACGGGGTACTCGTTCATGAAGCCGTAGCCGCCGTGGATCTGCGTCGCCTCCCGGGCGTTGTCCACGGCCACCGTCGAGGAGTACAGCTTCGCGAGCGCGGCCTCCTTCTTGAACGGCTCGCCCAGCACCAGCCGGGACGCCGCGTCACGCCAGCCGACGCGCGCCATGTGCGCCCGCATCTCCATGTCCGCGATCTTGAACTGGATGGCCTGGTTGTCACCGATCGGCCGCCCGAACGCGTGCCGCTCGTGGGCGTACTTCACGGACTCGTCCACACAGCCCTGGGCAAGTCCGGTCGCCAGCGCCGAGATCGCGATCCGGCCCTCGTCGAGGATCCGCAGGAACTGGGCGTAGCCACGGCCCTCCTCGCCCAGCAGGTTCGCGACCGGTACGCGGACGTCGGCGAAGGACAGCTCGCGGGTGTCCGAGGCGTTCCACCCCACCTTGGAGTACGGGGCGGCCACCGTGAATCCCGGCGTCCCGGACGGGACGATGATCGAGGAGATCTCCGGGCGGCCGTCGGCCTTGCGGCCCGTGACCGCGGTGACCGTGACCAGGCCGGTGATGTCCGTGCCCGAGTTGGTGATGAAGCACTTCGAGCCGTTGATGACCCACTCGTCGCCGTCCCGGACGGCCGTCGTCCTCGTGCCGCCCGCGTCGGAGCCCGCGCCCGGCTCGGTCAGACCGAAGGCGCCCAGCAGTTCGCCCGAGCACAGCCGCGGCAGCCACTCCCGCTTCTGCTCCTCGGTGCCGAAGCGATAGACGGGCATGGCGCCCAGGGAGACGCCCGCCTCCAGAGTGATCGCCACGGACGAGTCGACACGTGCCAGCTCCTCCAGGGCGATGCCGAGGGCGAGATAGTCGCCGCCCATGCCGCCGTACTCCTCGGGGAACGGCAGACCGAACAGGCCCATGCGGCCCATCTCGCGGACGATCTCGTAGGGGAACTCGTGGCGCTCGTAGAAGTCGCCGATCTTCGGCGCGATCACATCATGGGCGAACTGCTCGACCGTACGGCGGAGTTCCTCGTGTTCGGCGGAGAGCCGGTGATCCAGGGACATCGGGACGTCACTCCTTGTGGGAGAGGGCACGGACGGTACGGGACGGGCTGGGACGGCCCAGTTGTTCGGCCATCCACACGCTGGTGGCGGTGAGCCGGCCGAGATCGACCCCGGTTTCCACACCGAGGCCGTCGAGCATCCACACGAGGTCTTCGGTGGCGAGGTTTCCGGTGGCGCTCTTGGCGTACGGGCAGCCGCCGAGGCCGCCCGCGGAGGCGTCCACAGTGGTCACGCCGTGCTGGAGCGCGGCGAGGGTGTTGGCGAGCGCCTGGCCGTAGGTGTCGTGGAAGTGGACCGCGAGCTTTCCGGTGGCCACCCCGGCGTCGTTCAGCGCGGTGAGCAGGGCTCCCACATGTCCGGCCGTGGCCACGCCGATCGTGTCGCCGAGGCTCAGCTCGTCGCAGCCCATGTCGATCAGTCGCCGGCACACGTTCACGACCTGCCCGACAGGGACGGCCCCCTCCCACGGGTCGCCGAAGCACATCGACAGATAGCCGCGCACCCGCAGTCCGTGCTCGACGGCCCGGGTGACGACCGGCTCGAACATGGCGAGCGCCTCGTCCACCGTGCGGTTGAGATTGGCCTTGGCGAACGACTCCGTGGCGCTGGCGAACACGGCGATCTCACGGGCGCCGAGGCCCAGCGCCCGGTCGAGACCGCGGTCGTTGGGCACCAGGACCGGCAGACGCACCCCGGCGAGACTGCTGACCAGGGGGAACAGCCGCTCGGCATCCGCCAGTTGGGGCACCCACTTGGGGTGGACGAAGCTGGTTGCCTCCACGGTGGTGAGCCCTGAGCCGGCCAGCCTGCGGATGAACTCGGCCTTGACGTCCGTCGACACCGCCGACTTCTCGTTCTGCAGGCCGTCGCGGGGGCCCACCTCATGGATGCGCACCCGCGGGGGGAGGCCCGGAGCCCGCACGACCATGGGCAGTCCTTCGGTGCCGGTCATGCCCGGTCCCCCTCGCCCGTCTCGGCCGGCTCGTCAGGGGTGACCACCGCGAGCACCTGATCCATCGCAACGGTCGAGCCCGCGGTCACATCGAGCTCGGTGACGGTCCCGGCGTGCGGGGCGGAGATGACGTGCTCCATCTTCATCGCCTCCACGACCAGCAGGCTCTGCCCGGCCTCCACGGTGTCGCCGACGGCCACCTTGACGACGGTGACGGTGCCCGGCATCGGGGCGGCCAGCGTGTCGGCACCGCTGTGCGCGGCGCCGCTGAGGGCCGCCTCGACCGGGTCGTGGTCCATGACGTGCCAGGAGTCGCCGTCGCGCCCGAGCCAGTCGCCGGCCCGGTGGAAGGTGTGCGTGACGCCGTTCACCTCGACGGCGACCGCGTGCTCCTCGACCCGGGGCGCCGCCTGTGCGGGCACGGTGTGGGTGACCGGTTCCTGTCCCGGAACACGCAACGGGAAGGCGAGCGGGGCCGGCCGGCCTCCCATCCGCCAGCCGCTGGGCACCGAGAACGGGTCGGTCCAGCCCTGGCCCGGGCCGGGCACGAGCGCCTGCGCGCGCACGGCGGCAGCCGCCTCGTACACCTCGTCCGGCACACCCTCCGGGACCAGCGCGTCCGCCTCACGCTCCACCAGGCCCGTGTCCAGCTCGCCCGCCACGACGGCCGGGTGCGCCAGCAACCGGCGCAGGAACCCGGCGTTCGTCGGGACGCCCAGCGTCACCGTGTCCGCGAGCGCGGCGCGCAGCTTGCGCAGAGCAGTGGCGCGGTCGGGCCCGTACGCGATGACCTTCGACAGCATCGGGTCGTACAGGCTGCCGACCTCCGAGCCCTCGGTCAGGCCCGAGTCGGTGCGCACGCCGTCGCCCTGCGGCTCGTGGAGCCGCAGGACCGTGCCGCCCGAGGGCAGGAACCCCCGGGACGGATCCTCGGCGCAGACGCGTGCCTCGACCGCGTGACCCGTGAGCGTGATGTCGTCCTGGGTGAACGGCAGTTGTTCACCGGCCGCCACCCGCAGCTGCCACTCCACCAGGTCGAGACCGGTGATCAGCTCGGTGACCGGGTGCTCGACCTGGAGACGGGTGTTCATTTCCATGAAGTAGTACGCGGACGGGTCGGTGCCCGGGACGATGAACTCGACCGTGCCCGCGCCGCGGTAGCCGCAGGAGCGGGCCGCCTGCACGGCCGCCTCGCCCATCGCGGCGCGCGTCGCCTCGTCGAGCAGGACGCTGGGCGCCTCCTCGATGATCTTCTGATGGCGGCGCTGCAGCGAGCACTCGCGCTCGCCGAGGTGGACCACATTGCCGTGACCGTCCGCCAGTACCTGGATCTCGATATGGCGCGGGCGGTCGATCCAGCGCTCCACCAGCAGGGTGTCGTCGCCGAAGGAGGCACGGGCCTCGCGCCGCGCCGCCGCGATCTCCTCCCGCAGTGCCGACTCGACCCGTGTGAGGCGCATGCCCTTGCCGCCGCCGCCCGCCGAGGGCTTGAGCAGCACCGGCATGCCGATCTCCCGGGCGGCATCGGCCAGTTCGTCGTCGGTCAGCCCGCTGCCCGAGGAGCCGGGAACGACGGGGACGCCGGCCGCCTGCACGGTCTCCTTGGCGCGGATCTTGTCGCCCATGAGGGAGATGGCGGAGGCGGGCGGGCCGATGAAGACCAGACCGGCCTCCGCGCATGCCTGGGCGAAGCCCGCGTTCTCCGCGAGGAAACCGTAGCCCGGGTGGACGGCCTGGGCGCCGGTGCGGGTCGCCGCGTCCAGCAGCCGGTCGATCGAGAGGTAGCTCTCGGCGGCCGGCGCCGGACCGATACGGACGGCCGTGTCCGCCTCGCGCACATGGCGGGCACCGGCGTCGGCGTCGCTGAAGACGGCCACGGAGCGCACGCCGAGGGACCGCAGGGTGCGGATGACCCGTACGGCGATCTCGCCCCTGTTGGCCACCAGAACGGTGTCGAACATCGTCATCGTGGAAGGTCCCTCACATCCGGAAGACGCCGAAGCCGGCGTCCCCCAACGGGGCGTTGGCACACGCGGTCAGGGCGAGACCCAGCACCTGCCGGGTCTCCATCGGGTCGATCACGCCGTCGTCCCACAGCCGGGCCGTCGCGTAGTAGGCGTTGCCCTGCTGTTCGTACTGTGCGCGGATCGGGTCCTTGAAGGCCTCTTCCTCCTGCACGGACCACTGCTCGCCGCGGCCCTCCAGCTGGTCCCGCTTGACCGTGGCCAGAACGGAGGCGGCCTGCTCGCCGCCCATGACCGAGATCTTGGCGTTCGGCCACATCCACAGGAAGCGGGGGCCGTAGGCGCGGCCGCACATCGAGTAGTTGCCCGCGCCGTACGAACCGCCGACGACGACCGTCAGCTTCGGCACGCGCGTGCAGGCGACGGCCGTGACCATCTTGGCGCCGTGCTTGGCGATGCCGCCCGCCTCGTAGTCCCTGCCGACCATGAATCCCGAGATGTTCTGCAGGAACAGCAGGGGGATGCCGCGCTGGTCGCACAGCTCGATGAAGTGGGCGCCCTTCTGGGCGGATTCGGCGAACAGGATGCCGTTGTTCGCGACGATGCCGACCGGGTGCCCGTGGATCCGGGCGAAGCCGGTGATCAGGGTCTGGCCGAACTCCGACTTGAACTCCGCGAACCGGGAGCCGTCCGTGATCCGCGCGATCACCTCACGGACGTCGTACGGGGTGCGGGAGTCCACCGGCACCGCGCCGTACAGCCCGGCCGGGTCGGCCTTGGGCTCCTCGGACGGCTCGACCGACCAGGGGAGCGGGCCTCGCGCGGGGAGCGTCGCGACGATGTTCCGCACGATGCGCAGCGCGTGGGCGTCGTCCTCGGCGAGATGGTCGGTGACGCCCGAGACCCGCGAGTGCACCTCGCCGCCGCCGAGCTCCTCGGCCGTGACCACCTCGCCGGTGGCGGCCTTCACCAGCGGCGGACCGCCGAGGAAGATCGTGCCCTGGTTGCGCACGATCACGGCCTCGTCGCTCATCGCCGGGACGTACGCCCCGCCGGCCGTGCACGAGCCCAGCACCGCGGCGATCTGGGGGATGCCCGCGCCGGACATGCGGGCCTGGTTGTAGAAGATCCGCCCGAAGTGCTCGCGGTCGGGGAAGACCTCGTCCTGCATCGGCAGGAACGCGCCGCCCGAGTCGACGAGATACACGCAGGGCAGGCGGTTCTCCAGCGCCACCTCCTGGGCGCGCAGATGCTTCTTGACCGTCATCGGGTAGTACGTGCCGCCCTTGACGGTGGCGTCGTTGGCGACCACCACGACCTCGCGGCCGCTGACCCGCCCGATGCCGGCGATCACTCCGGCGGCGGGCGCCTGCCCGTCGTACATCCCCTCGGCGGCCAGCGGCGCGAGCTCGAGGAAGGGTGAACCGGGGTCGAGGAGGGTGTCGACCCTGTCCCGCGGCAGCAGCTTCCCGCGCGCGGTATGGCGGGCGCGCGCCTTCTCGCCGCCGCCGAGGCGGGCCGCCGCGAGGCGGGACCGCAGACCGTCGGCGAGCTCTTGATGGGCCGCCTCATTGGCCTGCCAGGCCTCGGACGCCGGATCGGCGGCGCTCGCCAGCACTGGTGCCTGCTGCATTGATCGAGCTCCCTTGCTCGGTTAATGAGCGTTAACGTGTTGCGTCCAGGTTAACGACCGCTAACCGCTCTGTCTAGAATGAATGTTCATGAGCACCAGGACCTCGGCCCCGACGCGCCGCGAGCAGATCCTCAAGGAGGCCGCGCGCCTCTTCGCCGAGCGCGGCTTCCACGGCGTCGGCGTCGACGAAATAGGCGCCGCGGTGGGTATCAGCGGCCCCGGCCTGTACCGGCACTTCGCCGGCAAGGACGCGATGCTCGCGGAGCTGCTGGTGGGCATCAGCGAACGGCTGCTGAGCGGTGGCCGCCGCCGGGTGGAGGAATCGGACGGCGACCCCGAGGAACTGCTCGCCGCGCTCATCGACGGGCACATCGACTTCGCGCTCAACGACCGCTCGCTCATCACCCTGCACGACCGCGAGCTGGACCGCCTGCGGGACAGCGATCGCAAGCTGGTGCGCCAGCTGCAGCGGCAGTACGTGGAGCTGTGGGTGCAGGCCGTCCGCGAGGTGTACCCCGACCTGCCCGAGACCGAAGCCCGTGCGTCGGTCCACGCGGTCTTCGGCCTGCTCAACTCCACCCCGCACCTCGGCCCGTCCCGCGCACCCGCCGGACTGCTCCACCGCCTCGCCCGCGGGGCCTTCGCGGCGGCGGACAGGACCTAGTGGAGTCCTGGCCGTCCAGCGTTCAAGATGGTGGGCACGCTCCGCGCAGGCCACGGCACAATGGGCTCATGCCGATACCCAGCCGCGCCGCTCTCGTCGACCATCTCGTCCGCTCACGTATCGCCGGAGACGTCGCCACACCCCGCGACAACAATCTCTCCCACTACCGCAAGCTCGCCAACGGCGACCGGCACTTCTGGCTGGGTCTCGAACTGGGCGACCGCTGGACGGACGAGCAGGACGTGCTGGCCGTCATGGCCGAGCGGTGCGGAGTCAACGACGACCCCGGGCACCGGGCGGGGCAGGACACCATCGACCCCGAGCTGACCGTCGACGCCCTGGAACGGATGGCCGCGCGGCTGCGCAAGGCCGCCGCCGGGCACGAGCGGGTGCTGTTCGCGACCGGGCACCCCGGCGGGCTGCTGGACGTGCACCGGCAGACCGCCGCCGCACTGCGCGCCGCGGGCTGCGAGATCGTGCGGATCCCCGGCGGGCTGACCGCCGACGAGGGCATGGTCTTCCAGTTCGCCGACGTCGCCGTGCTGGAGCGTGGCGCGACCCTGTGGCACACCCACTCGCCCGCCCCGATGGCCGCGATCCTCGACGGCCTGGAGCGCGACGGCAGGCCGCAGCCCGATCTGGTCGTCGCGGACCACGGCTGGGCGGGATGTGCGGGCCAACGCGGTATCGACGCCGTCGGCTACGCGGACTCCAACGACCCCGCCCTCTTCATCGGCGAGGCGGAAGGCACGCTCCAGGTGACCGTCCCGCTCGACGACCATGTGACCGACCCGCGGTTCTACGACCCGATGACGGCGTACCTGCTGGACGCGGCGGGGCTGACGGTTCCCGAGTGAGCCGTACGGGACGTCGGTCCGGCAGGCCCTCGCAGCCGGGTCCGGACCGGCGTCACTCGCGCCAGCTGCCGCGCACCACGCAATACGTGCCGGCCAGCAGCGCCAGGAAGAGACCGCCGCGCAGCGCGAGCCCCATGGCGTAACGGACGCCCGTGGTGAAGCCCGCCGCCCAGTCGCGGGCGAAGACGAGCAGGACGACGGAGCCGAGAATCAGCACGGCCCCGCCGACGATCCACAGCGTCCGCTCCCCGGCCGACGCCGCCGCCCAGGTACCGGTGCCGGCCGCGCCGTACGACGACTCGTCGTCGTACGGCGGTTCCTCCTCGGCCGTCGGCTTTGCGCTCACTGCGTCCCGTTCCCTTCGACGGTCCGGCGCGCTGCCTGGGCAGGCATGGGTCCCGGGGGTTGGTCCACCCCCGGGGATCCGCACGGGCGCTTGTGGCGTCCGTAGTCGTGTCCGCGAAATCCCGCCCCGTGCGTGTGGGGCGCGCGGGGATGTCTTTCGGACACTCCCTAGGATCTGCAACCAGGCTCTCAGCAGCCGCCGCCGCATCGCTCCGACCACAGGACGACCTTTGCTCTACGACTTGAGGCCGGTGCGCGTGCTCATCGTCGACGACGAGGAACTCGTACGCACCGCACTACGGCAGATCCTCGCCGAGGCCGACGGGGTGACGGTCGCCGGGACCTGCGACGGCCCCGACGCCGTCGACGCGGTACACGAACTCGCACCCGACCTGGTGCTCCTGGACATCGACATGCCCGGTGCACACGGCCTCGACGTGCTGCGCGTGCTGCGGGCCCTGCCCGGCCCGCCTGCGGTCGCGATGCTGACCGCCCTCGACACGGCCGACCACGTCGAGCGCGCGCTGCGCGAGGGCGCGTCCGGCTTTCTGCTCAAGACCACCGAGCCGCGGCTGTTCGTGGACGCCGTGCGGCTGCTCGCCGCGGGCGGAGTGATCTGCACGCCGCCGGGCAGCGCCGCCGCGCTCGCCGGGTACGCGGCGGCCTCCGCCCCGGCAGCGGTCCCTGCCAAGGTGCCCGAGGGGCTCGACCACCTCACGGACCGCGAACGGGACGTCCTCGCCCTGATCGCCGCCGGACTCGCGAACACCGACATCGCCGCGCACCTGGGCATCGGCGTGACGACGGTCAAGACCCATATCGGCGCGCTGAAGCGGAAGCTCGGTGTCGGCAGCCGGGTCGGCCTCGCCACCGTCGTTCACCGGTCGGCCGCGCCATGAGGCCCCCGACAAGGCTCAGGCTGCCCGCCCGGCCCGGGACATGGGCCGTCGAGTGCCTGCTCCTGGTCGTCTGTGTGGCCGAGGCGCTGGCCACCCGGGCCGCGCTCACCGGCTGGGCGTTCCCGGTTGCGCTGGCGGTCGCCGTCCTGCTGCCCCTGCGACGGCGCTTCCCCCGCATCCTCATGCTCCTCGCGTTGCCGACCCTGGCCACCGGTGTGCTGTGGATCCCGGCGATGGCCGCGCTCCACGCCCTGGCCGCGTCCCCGCGGCGCCGTATCGAGGTGGTCGCCTCGGCGCTGGCCGTCGCCGTCGTGTCGTTCGTGCCGTGGCAGTACCTCGACGAGTACCCGTGGTCCGCGCCCGACATCACCCTCGGCATCCTGCTCTCGGGGCTGCTCGCCGTCGCGCCCGCCGCGCTGGGCCTGCTCGGCCGCGCACGCGGCGAACTGGCCGCCCGCCTCGCCGAGTTGGCGCTGTCACGGGAGCGGGAGCGCAGGTACGCGGCCGAGCAGGCGACGCTGCGGGAACGCGAACGCCTCGCCCGCGACGTGCACGACACGGCCGCCCACCACCTGAGCCTGATCAGCCTGCGCTGCTCGGCGCTGGCGACGACGGCCGGCTCCGGGTACTACCAGGAGGAGGCCGCGGCCCTGGGCGAACTGAGCCGCCGCGCCGCGGCCGACCTGCGCAAGGCCATCCGTCACGACGGACCCGGCCTGGAGCAACTTCCGGAACTCTTCGAGGCCGCGGGCGACTTCGTGGACTCGGTGCAGCTGGATCCCGGTGAGTGCCCCCCGGTGGTCCAGCACACCGCGTACCGCATCGTCCAGGAGGCCCTGACGAACATCCGCCGCCACGCCCCCGGGGCCTCGGCGGAGGTCTCGGTCCGCCGCATCGGCGACGGACTGCGCATCACCGTCCACAACACCCCGCCCACCGGACCCCGGCCGCGGCCGGACGGCGGCGGCCAGGGGCTGCCGGGCCTGCGTGCCCGTGCGGCGGCCATGGGCGGCACGCTGACCGCGGCCCCGGCGGCCGACGGTGGCTACGAGGTCCGCGCCTTCCTGCCGTTGCCGCGCCAGGCCGGTCCTGCTGCCGTGGCGGCTACGGGCGCCTGAGGAAGGGGCGCCGCGTTGCCCCTGCCGCGTCCGCGGAAGAGGTGTCAGCCGCGGGGAACGCGGACGACGCCCTCCTGGATGACAGAGATCGCCAGTCGCCCGTCCTGCGTGTAGATGCGGGCCTGGCCCAGACCCCGGCCGCCCGAAGCGGACGGCGACTCCTGGTCGTACAGCAGCCATTCGTCCGCGCGGAACGGCCGGTGGAACCACATCGCGTGGTCCAGCGAGGCGCCCACCACGTCGCCGACCGCCCAGCCGCCGCGCCCGTGGGCCAGCAGGACCGAGTCGAGCAGCGTCATGTCGGAGACGTACGTCGCGAGGCAGACGTGCAGCAGCGGGTCGTCGGCGAGCTTGCCGTTGGCGCGGAACCACACCTGGGAACGGGGCTCGCGCGCCTCGCCGACCGTTCCGTACGGCGGGGCGTCGACGTAGCGCAGGTCCACCGCGGCCCGCGCCTCCAGGAAACGGTCCACGACGCCGGGGTCGATGAAGCGGTCCGCGTAGCGCGGCAGCATCTCGGCCGCCGTCGGCAGACCTTCCGGGTCCGGTGCGGCCGGCATGTCCGCCTGGTGCTCCAGCCCCTCCTCGTACGTCTGGAAGGACGCGGAGAGGTGGAAGATCGGCTGCCCGTGCTGGACCGCGACGACCCGGCGGGTCGTGAACGAGCGGCCGTCGCGGATGCGGTCGACCGTGTAGACGATCGGCGCACCGGGGTCGCCCATGCGCAGGAAGTACGAGTGCAGGGAGTGGGCCGTGCGGTCGTCCGGGACGGTGCGGCCCGCGGCGACGAGCGCCTGGGCCGCGACCTGCCCGCCGAACACACGCGGGACCACAGCGGACCGCGAGCGGCCGCGGAAGATGTTCTGCTCGATCTGCTCCAGGTCGAGCAGATCGAGCAGTTCGTCGAGCGCTTGGGTCACAGGGGGAACCTACAGCCCCATGTCCTTGGCGATGATCATCTTCATGACCTCGCTGGTGCCGCCGTAGATGCGGTTGACGCGGTTGTCCGCGTACAGGCGGGCGATCGGGTACTCGTTCATGAAGCCGTAGCCGCCGTGCAGCTGGAGGCACCGGTCGATGACGCGGTGCGCGACCTCGGTGCAGAACAGCTTCGCGGAAGCGGCCTCGGCGGCCGTCAGCTCGCCCGCGTCCAGGGCCTCCGTGGCGCGGTCGGCGACGGCCTCGGCGGCGTCCACCTCGGCCTGGCAGGCGGCCAGCTCGAACTTGGTGTTCTGGAACGACGCGACCGTCTTGCCGAAGACCGTGCGGTCCTGCACGTACTCCTTGGCGAACCGGACGGCGGCCTTGGCCTGCGCGTACGCGCCGAACGCGATGCCCCAGCGCTCGGAGGGCAGGTTCTGGCCGAGGTAGTAGAAGCCCTTGTTCTCCTCGCCGAGCAGGTCCTCGACGGGGACCTTGACGTCGACGAAGGCCAGCTCGGCGGTGTCGGACGTCTTCAGGCCGAGCTTGTCCAGCTTGCGGCCGACGGAGTAGCCCTCGGACTTGGTGTCGACGGCGAAGAGGGAGATGCCGTGGCGGCGGTCCTCGGCGGTCGGCGCGGCGGTGCGGGCGCACACGATCACGCGGTCGGCGTGCACGCCGCCGGTGATGAAGGTCTTGGCGCCGTTGAGGACGTAGTGGGTGCCGTCCTCGGAGAGCTTGGCGGTGGTCTTCATGCCCGCGAGGTCGGAGCCGGTGCCCGGCTCGGTCATCGCCAGCGCCCACATCTCCTCGCCGGAGACGAACTTCGGCAGGAAGCGCTTCTTCTGCTCGTCGTCGGCGAGCATCTTGATGTACGGCAGGGCGAGCAGCACGTGCACGCCGGAGCCGCCGAAGTTCACACCCGCACGCGCGGTCTCCTCGTAGAGCACGGCCTCGAACTTGTGCGTGTCCAGGCCCGCGCCGCCGAACTCCTCGGGGACGTTGATGCCGAAGATGCCCAGCTCGCCGAGCTTGTAGTAGAAGTCGCGCGGCGCCTGGCCCGCAGCGAACCACTCGTCGTAGACGGGGACGACCTCGGCCTCGATGAAGGCGCGGACGGTCTCGCGGAACGCCTCGTGGTCCTCGTTGAAAACGGTACGGCGCACGGACGCCTCCTCGTGACTGTGTGGGTACGCTGCAATGTCTAAGCGCTTGCTCAGCCCAAGTTACCCGGCGGTTGTGGAAAGTGTCCAGAGTGATGCTGGGCACGTCGGTGCCCAGGCGTGTTTGCGCAGGGGTGCGTATGCCCGGCGCCGGGCCGGCCGCCGCGGCCGTCGTGCGCCGGTCCACGATGTCGCCATGGAGTCGAACAATCGCGTGATCGTCGCCCTGGACGTCGACAGCCGGCGGGCGGCCGAAGAGGTGGTGGACCGGCTCGGCGACGAGTGCCGCTTCTGCAAGGTCGGACTGGAACTGCTCACCTCGGCCGGTCCCGACGTGGTCGGACACCTCGTCGCACGCGGGCACGAGGTGTTCCTCGACCTCAAACTCTTCGAGATCCCGAACTCCGTGGCCGGCGCGGTCCGTGCCGCAGGTGCCCTGGGTGCGTCGATGGTTACCGTGCACAGCATGGGCGGCACCGGCATCATGGCCGCCGCCGTCGACGCGGCACGCGACTTCCCCCGGCTCCGCGTCCTGGCCCTGACCGTCGTCACCAGCATGACCGACGCGGACCTCGCGGCTGTCGAGGTCGACGCCCCGGCGAAGGAGCAGGTCCTGCGCCTGGCCCGGCTCGCGCGGGACGCCGGATGCGACGGAGTGATCGCCTCGCCGCGGGAGGTGGCGCCGCTCCGGGGCCTGCTGGGGCCGGAGCCGTTGATCGTGACGCCGGGAGTCACGCTCCCCGGCGCGTCCGGCGACGAGCCCGCCCGCGCCGGCACCCCGGAAGCGGCTTTCGCGGCCGGTGCGTCACACGTCGTCGTCGGCCGCGGGGTCACGCGGGCTGCGGACCCGGTGGCCGCGCTGCGGCGGATCCGGGCGGATCCGGACGCGGTCAGCCGATGATCGCCGCAGGCGGCGGGCCCGGTGGGTGGTCCTCGCCCTCGTAGGCCGCGAGCGCCGCCTGGCGGTACTCCAGCAGTTCGGCGAGGTCCTCCGGGGTCAGGCGCTCCTGCGCGAGCTTCACCGACGCTCTGCCTTCAACGGCGGCCCACGCGTGCCGTGCGCGCTTGTTGGCCTTGCAGCGGGTGTCGCTGCGCAGGAAGCCCGCCCCGGCCGCGAACCCGGCGGACGCCAGCGCGATCAGCGCTGCCGGGATGCGGGCGTCCGCCGAGGCCAGGCCCGCGGCCCCGGACGTGCCGGCGAGCAGCGCGGCAGGGAAGCCGAGCAGGATGTTCGCCTTGTTCCACAACTCGGCCCGCCGGTGGGCCAGTTCCTTCTGGCGCATCGCCTCTTCCCGCAGCCGCCCGGCTTCGGTACGCAGCCGGCGCGCGGGCCCGTCGGGGTCCAGGAGCATGCTTCCGTCAGCTGGGGTTGCCATGAGGAAATTCCAACACAGCTGAGATGAAAGGGACTTGGGTTTTCACGACAGACTTCGGGCAGGCCGTTCGTCGGCTCCCCACGGAATCGTGGACGTCCTGCGATGTGGGCCTCATCCCTGCCGCAGCGCGAACCACAGCTCCATCCGCACGTCCACGTCGTCCAGGTCCTCGTCCAGCAGCGTCGCGCAGCGGCCGATGCGCTGGCGCACCGTGTTGCGGTGCACCTCCAGGGCCGCTGCCGTGCGGTCCCAGCTGCCGTGGAGGGACAGCCAGGTGCGCAGCGTCTCGACAAGGGCGGGGGCCTCCGCGAGCGGGGCGAGGCGCTGCCGGGCCTCGTCGCCGGAGAGCATGCCGGGTGGGGACTCCCGGTGGCGGACCAGATCCTTGCGGGCCGCGGCCGCGCGGCGTACCGCGCGTGCCGCCTGGGCGTCGGCCGCGGCGAGGTCCGTGGCGGAGGCCGGGGCGCTCACCCCCATCGCCCAGCCGGGCTGCTCGGTCACCTCGCGTTCCGCAGGGAGCAGGATCCGTACCGAGCCGTCCGCGTCCGGGTCGACCAGCGCGCTGCCGAGGGCCGCGCCGAGCGCGCCGGCCGCGAACGCGGTGCCCCGCCCGCCGCGCGCGTGGACCACCGTCCAGGGGCCCGGCCCCAGCAGTGTCGCCGTGTCCGCGGGGCTCGCGCCGAGCAGCAGCCGGACGAGTGCCGTGCTGCGGCTCGTCGCGTCGGCGCCCTGATGGGGGGCCGTGAGAAGCGAGAGCAGGACGACCGCGACCCCGGCGACCGTGTGGTCCCCGGCCTCGCGGGCGGGCGCGACCAGCCCGAGGACGAGGTCCTGGTTGCCGCCGAGGGCGTACGCGGACAGGTGGCTGTCGGCGAGCCGGTCCGTCGCCGATGCCGGTGCCGGCCGCGGCGAGGCGCCCGGGCTGACCACCCGCGCGAGGCGGGTCACCCCTGCCACCGCCTCCGGGGCCGGTTCGCGGCCCGATGCGTGCAGCCGGGTGCCGTCGGGACCCAGCAGGACGGCCCAGCCCTCCAGCCGCGCCGCCAGCTGGTGCAGCACCGCCGGCACCGGGTCCGGGCGGGCCGCCGCCGCGGCCAGCCCCTGCTGCGCCTGTGTCACCCGGCGCAGCTCGCGGTGGCGCGCCTCCGCCAGCAGCCGCCAGACCGCGCGTACGACCGCCGTGAACGTCGTGCGGGGCGGGACCTCCAGCAGCGGCAGCCCGCGCCGGTCGCACGCCTCGACGAGTTCGGCGGGCACCGTGTCGTGCACCGGGGCCACGCCGAAACCGAGCGCCGCAGCGCCCGCAGCGACGATGCGCTCCACGTAGTGGTCGGGATCCTCCAGCAGGACGCCCGCGCTCAGCAGCAGCTCGCCGCCCTGCAGATACGGATACGGGTCCGCCATCTCCGAGGTGTGCACCATGTGGACGACCGTGCCGTCGGCCGCGGGCGGCCCGGCGAGCTGCCGCAGCCCCAGTTCCTCGTCGTCGAGCAGTGAGGCCAGCGCGATCGACGGGGTGGGTGGGACTGCTGAGGGCTCGGGCATGGACAGTCCATCCATCAGAGTCGCGAAGAATAGATAAAACGTACACTTCAACGACTCTTTCCGGCCACCTACCGTCGAATCTCACAAGCGCGCGACCAAGGACCGTTACCGGGGGACGAGACGGAAGGAAAGCCGATGGCTGTCGACTACGCAGTGATCGTCGTCTATCTGGCCGGCATGCTCGGCATGGGCTGGTGGGGCATGCGCCGCGCCAAGTCCAAGAGTGAGTTCCTGGTCGCGGGCCGCCGCCTCGGCCCCTGGATGTACTCCGGGACCATGGCCGCGATCGTCCTCGGCGGCGCGTCCACCATCGGCGGCGTCGGCCTCGGCTACAAGTACGGTCTCTCGGGCGCCTGGATGGTCTTCACCATCGGCCTCGGCCTGCTCGCCCTGAGCGTCTTCTTCTCCGCGCGCATCGCCCGGCTGAAGGTCTACACCGTCTCCGAGATGCTCGACCTGCGCTACGGCGGCAAGGCGGGCGTCATCTCCGGCATCGTGATGTGGGCGTACACGCTCATGCTCGCGGTCACCTCGACCATCGCGTACGCCACGATCTTCGACGTGCTGTTCGACCTCAACCGCACCGCCTCGATCGTCCTCGGCGGCGCGATCGTCGTCGCGTACTCGACCCTCGGCGGCATGTGGTCGATCACCCTCACCGACATGGTGCAGTTCGTCGTCAAGACGATCGGTGTGCTGCTCCTCCTGCTGCCCATCGCGGTGGTCAAGGCGGGCGGCTTCAGTGAGATGAAGGCCGCGCTGCCCACCGAGTACTTCGCCCCGCTCGGCATCGGCGGCGAGACGATCTTCACGTACGTCCTGATCTACACCTTCGGCATGCTGATCGGACAGGACATCTGGCAGCGGGTGTTCACCGCCCGCAGCGACAAGGTCGCACGCTACGGCGGCACCGTCGCCGGTACGTACTGTCTCGCCTACGCCCTCGCCGGCGCCGTCATCGGCACCGCCGCCAAGGTCCTCTACCCGAACCTGGCCAACGCCGACGACGCCTTCGCGACCATCGTCAAGGACGAACTCCCCATGGGCGTGCGGGGTCTGGTGCTCGCCGCCGCGCTCGCCGCCGTCATGTCCACCTCGTCCGGCGCGCTCATCGCCTGCGCCACCGTCGCCAACAACGACATCTGGGCGAAGCTGCGCGGTCTCGCCTCCAAGGGCGGCAACGACCACGACGAGGTGAAGGGCAACCGCGCCTTCATCCTGATCATGGGCATCGCGGTCATCTGCATCGCCATCGCACTCAACAACGTCGTCGAAGCGCTGACCGTGGCCTACAACCTGCTCGTCGGCGGACTGCTCGTGCCGATCCTCGGCGGACTGCTGTGGAAGCGCGGCACGGTCCAGGGTGCACTCGCCTCGGTGATCGTCGGTGGCCTCTCGGTCATCGGGCTCATGGCGACCTACGGCATCCTTGCCAACCAGCCCATCTACTACGGCCTGTTGCTCTCACTCGCCGCCTACGTGATCGTCAGCCTGATCACGCGTCCCACGGACGAGGCGATCCTGGCGCACTGGCGCGAGCGGCTCGCGGGCCGCGGCGGCGACGAGGCGGGGGCGGAGGCGGAGCCCCCGGCGGCCGAGCCCGCCGCCGTGCACAGCTGAAGTCGTGCACAGTTAAAGTCGCACAAACGCACCAAAAGCATTGATGCGCAATGAAGCGCGAGAAGGAAGGCATTCCCCATGAGCAGCAACGAGCAGCCGCGCGGTCCGATCGACTCGTCCCGCATCCCGCGGTACGCCGGACCCGCCACGTTCGCCCGGCTGCCCCGGCTCGACGAGGTCGGCACCGCCGATGTCGCCGTCGTCGGTGTCCCCTTCGACTCCGGGGTCTCCTACCGCCCCGGCGCGCGCTTCGGCGGTAACGCCATCCGTGAGGCGTCGAGGCTCCTGCGCCCCTACAACCCGGCGCAGGACGCCTCGCCCTTCGCGCTCGCCCAGGTCGCCGACGCCGGCGACATCGCGGCCAACCCGTTCAACATCAACGAGGCCGTCGAGACGGTCGAGGCCGCGGCCGACGACCTGCTCGCCACCGGCGCCCGCATGATGACGCTCGGCGGCGACCACACCATCGCGCTGCCGCTGCTGCGTTCGGTCGCCAAGAAGCACGGCCCGGTCGCGCTGCTCCACTTCGACGCCCACCTCGACACCTGGGACACGTACTTCGGCGCCGAGTACACCCACGGCACGCCGTTCCGCCGGGCGGTCGAGGAAGGCATCCTCGACACCGAGGCGCTCTCCCACGTCGGCACCCGCGGTCCGCTGTACGGCAAGCAGGACCTCACCGACGACGAGAAGATGGGCTTCGGCATCGTCACCTCCGCCGACATCTACCGCCGCGGCGCGGACGAGGTCGCCGACCAGCTGCGCCAGCGCATCGGTGACCGTCCGCTGTACATCTCCATCGACATCGACTGCCTCGACCCCGCGCACGCGCCCGGCACCGGTACCCCCGAGGCCGGCGGCATGACCTCCCGCGAACTCCTGGAGATCCTGCGCGGCCTGTCGTCCTGCAACCTGGTCTCCGCCGACGTCGTCGAGGTCGCCCCCGCGTACGACCACGCGGAGATCACGGCCGTCGCCGCCTCCCACACGGCGTACGAGCTGACCACGATCATGTCCCGCCAGATCGCGGCGAACCGGGAGGCCGGTACCAAGTGACGCACGACCACGACCTCGTACTGCGGCCCACGGCCGCCCAGACCGAGGCCGCGCTGAACCCGCCCACCGGGCGCAACGGTGGAGACCTCGTCGTCGAGACCCTCCAGGGGCTCGGTGCCACCACCGTCTTCGGGCTGCCCGGCCAGCACGCGCTCGGCATGTTCGACGCGCTCCGCCGTTCGGCCCTGACGTACGTGGGACTGCGCGTCGAGAACAACGCGGGCTTCGCCGCCGACGCCTACGGCCGCGTCACCGGCGAGGCGGCTCCGCTGCTCCTGTCCACCGGGCCCGGCGCGCTCATGTCGCTCGCCGCGCTCCAGGAGGCGGCCGCGGCCTCGGCCCCCGTGCTCGCCATCGGCAGCCAGATCCCGGCGGCCGGCCTCGGCGGCGGACGTCACGGCTACCTGCACGAACTGCGCGACCAGCAGGCGTCGTTCCGCGACATCGTGAAGTCCGTGCACATCGTGCGCACGGCCTCGCAGATCCCGTCCGCGATCGCCGCGGCGTGGGAGTCCGCGCTGACCGCGCCGCACGGACCGGTCTGGGTCGAGATCCCGCAGGACGTTCTCCTCGCCGAGACGATCCTGCCGGTGGTCACGGCGATGGACGCGACGCCCGAGGAGGTCGTGCCGCGCCCCGAACTGACGGCAGTGGCGGCCCACTTGCTGTCCACCGCGAAGCGCCCGGTGATCATCGCGGGCGGCGGAGTCGTACGCTCCGACGCCTCCGGCAAACTGCTCGCGCTCGCCGAGCGGATCGACGCCCCGGTCGTCACCACGTTCGGCGGCAAGGGTGCCTTCCCCTGGGAGCACCCGCTGTCACTCCAGTCCTGGCTGGAGGACCGCCACACCACCGACTACCTAGAAGCGGCCGACGTCCTGCTCGTCGTCGGCTCCGGCCTCGGCGAACTGTCCTCGAACTACCACACGTTCGCCCCCCGCGGCCGGGTGATCCAGATCGAGGCCGACCTCGGCAAGCTCGAGTCCAACCACGCGGGCCTGGGCATCCACGCGGACGCCCGTCTCGCGCTGTCCGCACTGCTGGAGACGGTCGTTCCGCGGCAGGACCCGTCGGCCGCCGAGTCCGTACGCGAGGTGCTCGCCGCGGTCCGCGACCGGATCGACGCCCAGGAACTCACCCTGGAGCAGCAGCTCCTCGCCTCCGTGCGCGAGGCCCTGCCGGACGACTCGCCCAGCTTCTGGGACATGACCATCCTGGCGTACTGGGCGTGGTCCGCCTTCGACGCCCGCCGGCCGAACACGATGCACTCCGCGCAGGGCGCGGGCGGACTGGGCTACGGCTTCCCCGCTGCGCTCGGCGCGGCGGCCGCGGACCCGTCGCGGCCCGTCCTCGCCGTCTCCGGCGACGGCGGCGCGATGTACTCGATCGCGGAACTGGCGACCGCCAGGCAGTACGACCTGCCGGTCACCTGGCTGATCGTGGACGACGGCGGCTACGGCATCCTGCGCGAGTACATGACGGACGCGTTCGGCGAGGCGACGGCGACGGAACTGGCCCGCCCCGACTTCGTGGCCCTCGCCGAGTCCTTCGGCGTCCCGGCGGTCCGCACGACGGCGGAAACGCTGTCCGAGGACCTGGCCAAGTCCTTTGCCCAGCCGGGACCTTCGGTGGTCGTGCTGCCGGCGGTGCTGAAGATGTTCGCCCCCACGCACCTCTGACCGCACCCGGCTCGGCTGACCGCACCCGGCTCCGCCAGCAGCACCTGGCTCCGCCGACCGCACCTGGCTCCGCCGACCGCACCTGGCTCCGCGCCTCCTGGCCCCGCCACCCGCACTCCCCGGGTCGGTGGGGGCCAGGCTCGTGTCAGGACTCCGCGGCGTCGGTGTCGGCGAAGGAATGGTGCTCGTGCGCGACGACCCAGCGCCCCTGCTCCTTGCGCAGCCCGACGGTGAGCCGAAGGCGGGTCTCCGGGTGGTCCGCGAGTTCCTCGGGCGTGCCGCAGCGCAGCAGGGCATGGGCGAAGGCGACGGAGTCCCCGGCGGTGACGTCGAGCTCCAGGAGCTCGAAGGAGGCACCCTTCGCCTGCCACACGAAGAACGGCGGCCAGGTCTCGCGGTAGGCGTCCATGCCCCGGACTCCGTCGTGCGGGGGTGGCACATCGAACATGACGATGTCGTCGGCGTGATCCTTCAGCACGCCGTTCAGATCGCCGCGGTGGACGGCGGCCGTCCACTCCTCGATCAGGGCCTGGATCTGTTCCTTGTCACCGGTCATGGCTCTGCTCCTGGTTCTCGTGTCGTCACAAAGGAGACTCCACCGACCCGCCGGAATTCATCGCGCCATGCCGTCCGCCCCCGCCAGTACACCCCGCAGCCGGGCCAGACCCTCCCGCCAGGCGGGTCCGTCGGCGGACTCGTCCCACAGCTCCATCAGCTCCGAAGGCTTCGTCAGCGTGCGGTCGAGCGCGCGGACCGCCAGGCCTGGCAGGTCCGCGGGCAGGCCAGGGATGGGCTCGTCGGGGCCGTAGACCGTCGTCACCGGGTCACCCCCGGGGCACTGCGCCGCTATCAGCGCGGCCGCGGCCACCGCCTCGACGGCCACGTCGCTGTCGAGGTGGTCGGTGGTGCCGACCGTGCGCAGGAGGGCCTGCCGAATCAGGCACGCACGCTCACTCTCCGCGGCATCGTCCAGATCACCCGCGAAGTCCGCAGCCGTGTCGTTGTCGAAGTGCCCCGTGTCCCAGGTGCCCATGCCATCCCCCTTGTGCCGCGCTTCGTGCTGTCGGTGCCGGGCGTGCTGTTCGTGCCGGTCCGCCTGACAGCGCTCTGCTGTGTGCGATCCCCTGCATCGTGGCACCGGGCACTGACAACCGGACTGGCGCGCGTGGCGGGGCCGCGCAGGGGGGAGGGGAACGACGTCTCACACGGGAGGCTGCAGGACCGGCGGACGGCCTTGTGTCCACACCACCCGCAGGCCCGTGGCTGCGATGCGCCAGCCGTCGGCGGTCCTGACCAGTTCGGTGCTGGTGCGTGCTGCGGAGACGAACAGCTCTCCGTCCCCGGAGCCGTCCGCGAGGATGTGCGTGCTCAGCTGGGCGCCGCGGGCGGTGGCCCGGTCGCCGTCGACCTCGATGACGGCGTTGGTTCCCATGTGCACGGTCCGGTCGAACGGCGCCATCCCGCGCCGGACGGCCCCGAGCACGGCGTTCTGGCCGCGGACCGTTCCGACGGGCCACTCGACCATGACGTCCTCGGTGTGGAAGGCCCGCGCCCATTCCTCGTCGAAGCCGTCGGGATCGAGCACACCCTCGTCGAGGGAGAGCAGATAGCGGTCCAGCAGGTCGGTGATCTCGGCACGGTCGGCCAGGGCGCGCAGCTCGCGCTGCATCTCTTCGATGTCCATGAGGGAAGCCTCGTAGCTCAAGTGCGCTTGAGGTCAAGTCCCTTCTGCTGAGCACCCCCTGCCGGGCCGGGCGACCCCGCACGTCGCCGCCGGACCGCGCGCTACGCGCGGGCCGTGGGGCGGCGTTCGCCCGGCATGAGCACCCTTGGAAGATGTGCAGAGTCGGTCCAGAGGCAGGACGACTGCAGAACCGGAACCGGGGGCGGAACCAGTGCGTGATCACGTGGAAGTCGGGGCGGGGCTGGTTCTGAGGCCGTGGCGGAGTGACGACGCCCCCGCCGTGCTCGCGGCGTTCGCCGACCCCCTGATGCGAGGGCAGGCCGCCGTCGCCGTCGGCACCGAGGACGCCGCGGCGCGGTGGATCGCGGACCGGGGGGAGCAGCGGGACGCCGGGACCGCCTTCGCCTTCGCGGTGGCGGACGGTTCGGGGGAGGTGCTGGGGAACGTCTCGGTCGGGCCCGTGGACCGGCGGCACTCCGTCGGCTGGGTGTCGTACTGGACGACGGCCGCGGCCCGCGGGCGGGGTGTGGCGAGCGGCGCGTGCCGCGCGCTGGCGCGGTGGTCGTTCGCCGATGCGGGACTGTTCCGGCTGGAGCTGGGGCATCGGCTGAACAATCCCGCGTCGTGCCGGGTGGCCCGTGCCGCCGGGTTCGTCGTCGAGGGGCGGCAGCGGCAGAAGCTCGAGTACGACGGCGTCCGCCACGACGTCGAACTGCACGCCCGGCTCGCCACGGACGCGGAGCCGGCCGACACGGCCTGAGCCCGCTCAGCCCGTGCCGGCCGGCTGCCTCCCGTTCGCGACGAACCCGAGGTCCACCGGCTCCGTGTCCGGGTCGTCGCGGAGCCGGTCCAGCAGGGCCGGCAGCTGCGGTGGCCACAGCGCCTCGGACGGCGCGGCCAGCTCCTCCCGGGTCCACCAGCGCCAGTGCACGATCCTGTCCTCCGCGCGGGCGGCGGACGCCTCGTCCGCGGGATCGCGGCGCGGGCCTCTCGCCACGTAGATGTGCTCGTGCTGGCGCACGGGGACGCCCGCACGGGTGAAGTCGTGCTCCCACGTGCACAGCAGCCGGCCGGGGGCCACGTCCGTCCAGCCCGTCTCCTCGCGGACCTCCCGCAGCGCGCCCTCGCGCGGGCTCTCGCCCGGGTCCAGGCCGCCGCCGGGCATCGCCCAGTGCACGCCGACCTCCTCGTTGTCGTACCGGAAGAGGAATACCGAGCCGTCGGGGTCCAGGACGGCGACGCGTGCCGCTTGGCGGGGGATTCGCATCCCGACACCCAAGCACGGTCCCGGGGCCGGCGACCGTGAATTGTTGCGGAGGGATGAAATCCGCTCTCCGCCGCGTTGGTGCCTTCCGGAAGATCAGGTCCGCAGGGCCGGTTCGGGATCAACGGGGAGGCACCACGTGACGGCGGCACCAGAAGCGCAAGGATGGGCACGGCGGCTCGCCGGCTACGCCTGGCGGTACCGCCTCAACGTCATGCTCGCGCTCGGGTCCTCGCTCGGCGGCATGGCCGTCATGGCGCTCGTGCCGCTCATCATCAAGGTCGTCATCGACGACGTCGTCGGCGCGCAGAGACGGTCGCTCGCCGTATGGACCGGGCTGCTGATCGCCGCCGCCGTCGCCGTCTACGTCCTCACCTACATCCGCCGCTACTACGGCGGACGGCTCGCCCTCGACGTCCAGCACGACCTGCGCACCGGCATGTTCGGGACGATCACCCGGCTCGACGGGCGGCGACAGGACGAGCTGTCCACCGGGCAGGTCGTCGGCCGCGCCACCAGCGACCTGCAGCTCATCCAGGGGCTGCTCTTCATGTTGCCGATGACCATCGGCAACATCCTGCTCTTCCTGATCTCCCTCGTCGTCATGGCCTGGCTGTCGCTGCCGCTGACCCTGGTCGCGCTGGCCGTCGCCCCCGCCCTGTGGGTCATCGCCAAGCGCAGTCGCACCCGGCTGCACCCCGCCACCTGGTACGCGCAGAGTCAGGCCGCGGCTGTCGCCGGCGTGGTCGACGGGGCCGTGACCGGTGTACGCGTGGTCAAGGGCTTCGGGCAGGAGGAGCAGGAGACCGGGAAGCTCCGAGAGGTCAGCCGCAGGCTGTTCGCCGGGCGGCTGCGGACCATCCGGCTGAACGCGAAGTACACACCGGCCCTGCAGGCCGTGCCCGCCTTCGGCCAGGTCGCCATGCTCGCGCTCGGTGGCTGGCTGGCGACCAAGGGCGAGATCACGCTCGGTACCTTCGTCGCCTTCTCCGCCTACCTCGCCCAGCTCGTCGGACCCGTCCGCATGCTCGCCATGGTGCTCACCGTGGGGCAGCAGGCCCGCGCCGGTGCGGAGCGCGTGCTGGAGCTCATCGACACCGAGCCGACCATGAAGGAGGGGACGAAGGAGCTGCCGGCGGACGCCGAGGCGAGCGTCGAGTTCGACGACGTCAGCTTCTCGTACGCGGATGGCAGGCCGGTCCTGGACGGTTTCTCGCTCGAGATCCGGCCCGGCGAGACCGTTGCCGTCGTCGGAGCGTCCGGCAGCGGCAAGTCCACCGTCTCGCTCCTGCTCCCGCGTTTCTACGACGCCACGCACGGCGCCGTCCTCGTCGGTGGCCACGACGTGCGCGAGCTGACCTTCGACTCGCTGCGCGCCGCGATCGGGATGGTGCCCGAGGACAGCTTCCTGTTCTCCGACACCGTCCGCGCCAACATCGCCTACGGGAAGCCCGGCGCCACCCAGGAGGAGATCGAGCGCGCCGCGCGCGCCGCACAGGCGGACCGTTTCATCGCCGACCTGCCCGCCGGCTACGAGACCACGGTCGGCGAGCACGGGCTCACTCTCTCCGGCGGCCAGCGCCAGCGCATCGCACTCGCCCGCGCCATCCTCACCGACCCCCGCCTGCTGCTGCTCGACGACGCCACGTCCGCCGTCGACGCCCGGGTCGAGCACGAGATCCACGAAGCCCTGAAGCAGGTGATGGCCGGGCGCACGACCCTGCTGATCGCCCACCGCCGGTCCACCCTCGGCCTCGCCGACCGCATCGCCGTGCTGGATGCGGGCCGGCTCGCCGACATCGGCACCCACGAGGAGTTGCAGGCCCGTTCCGCGCTGTACCGGCGGCTGCTGACCGATCCGGACGAGCTGGGCGGTGTGTCACCGGGCCACATCCTTCGGCAGTCCGTGCGGGAACCGGACGAGGACCGCACCGTACGGGACGAGCTGGACGCCGAGTTCGACGCCGAACGCGGCATCACCCGCCGTCTGTGGGTCCGCGACGAACGGTCCGAGGAGGCGCGGGCGGCGAAGGAGGACCCGGGTGCCACTCCCGAACTGCGCGCCCAGGTCGAGGCGTTGCCCCCGGCCATCGACACCCCGGACATCGACGAGGCGCGGGCCGTGCGCCGTGAGCCGGCCGACACGCGCGCCGGTGAGGGCGGCCGGCTGCGCGCGATCCTGCGCGGCTTCGGTCCGCCCCTGCTGGTCAGTTTGTTGCTCGTCGCCATCGACGCGGGCATGGGTCTGCTGCTGCCCATTCTGATCCGGCACGGCATCGACGACGGGGTGGAGAAGGTCGCGCTCGGCGCGGTGTGGGCCGCCTCGTTCCTCGCGCTCGGCACGGTCGTCGTGCAGTGGGTGGCGCAGATCGGTGAGACCCGGATGACGGGCCGCACCGGCGAACGGGTCCTGTACTCGCTGCGCCTGAAGATCTTCGCCCAGCTCCAGCGGCTGGGTCTCGACTACTACGAGCGCGAACTGACCGGCCGGATCATGACCCGGATGACGACGGACGTGGACGCCTTGTCGACGTTCCTCCAGACGGGCCTCGTCACCGCGTTCGTCTCGGTCGTCACCTTCTTCGGCATCATGGTCGCCCTCGTGGTGATCGACGTGGAGCTGGCGCTGGTGGTCTTCGCGACCCTCCCGGTCCTGATCGTCGGCACGTACTTCTTCCGCAGGAAGAGCGTGCAGGCGTACGAGCTGGCCCGCGAGCGCATCAGCGTCGTCAACGCCGACCTCCAGGAGTCCGTGTCCGGTCTGCGGATCGTGCAGGCGTTCCGTCGCGAGGGCGACGGCGTGGCCGCCTTCTCGGCCCGCAGCGACAGCTACCGGCAGGCCCGTGTCCGCGGCCAGTGGCTGATCTCGGTCTACTTCCCCTTCGTCCAGCTGCTGTCGTCGGTGGCCGCCGCGGCCGTGCTGATCGTCGGCGCGGGCCGGGTGGACGCGGGCACGCTCACCACGGGCGCGCTGGTCGCCTACCTGCTCTACATCGACCTGTTCTTCGCGCCCGTGCAGCAGCTCTCGCAGGTCTTCGACGGCTACCAGCAGGCCGCGGTCTCGCTGGGCCGCGTGCAGGAGCTGCTGCGCGAGCCGACCTCGACGGCCACGGTCGATCGGCCGCGTGAGGTGCGGGCACTGCGCGGCGACATCGCCTTCGAGAACGTCTCCTTCGCCTACGGCGACGAGGAGGAGGCACTGAGCGGCATCGATCTGCGCATCCCGGCCGGCCAGACGGTCGCGTTCGTCGGAGAGACCGGCGCGGGCAAGTCGACCCTCGTCAAGCTGGTCGCGCGCTTCTACGACCCCACGAGCGGCCGTGTCACGGTCACCCTGGCCGACGACCCCCGGGGCGACGGCTCCGACCGCTCCGACGGCGCCCACCGCTCCGACGGCTCCGGGGGCGCCCACCGCTCCGACGGCTCCGGGGGCGGCGCGGATCTGCGCGATCTCGATCTGACCGCCTACCGGCACCGCCTCGGAGTCGTCCCCCAGGAGGCGTACCTCTTCGCCGGAACGGTCCGCGACGCCATCGCCTACGGGCGTCCCGGTGCGAGCGACGCCGAGGTGGAGGCCGCGGCCCGGGCGGTCGGCGCTCACGACATGATCGCCACGCTCGACGGCGGCTACCTCCACGAGGTCTCCGAACGCGGCCGCAACCTGTCCGCCGGACAGCGCCAGCTCATCGCGCTCGCCCGCGCCGAACTCGTCGACCCCGACGTGCTGCTGCTCGACGAGGCGACAGCCGCACTGGACCTCGCCACCGAGGCGCAGGTCAACCAGGCCACCGACCGGCTGACCGGCCGCCGCACCACGCTCGTGGTCGCCCACCGGCTCACCACCGCGGCCCGCGCCGACCGGGTGGTGGTGATGGACCACGGCAGGGTCGCCGAGGACGGCACACACGACGAACTGCTGGCGCGCGGCGGGCACTACGCCGCGCTGTGGCGGACGTTCATAGGGATAGGGGAGGACGAACCGGCGGCTGTGTGACGGCCGGTGGCGGGCCTACAACCTTTCGGTTCCGAGGGTTGTCTCGTGTAGGGAAAGCGCGTTCATCGGCGTTTTCCCGTCCGTTTTCCCGGTGCACCCTGGGGGCCTTCATGTCTGCTCGTCCTGCCCGTCGGCGTTCCCTCGGTGGCGCGCCCGTTCTCCGCTCCGTCATCGGCGCGGCCGGCGCCGCTGCACTGGTCGCTCTCGGCACCGGGCCCGCCGCCGCAGAGGGCGCCGACGACGGCCTTGCCCTGGAAACGCTCGCGTCCGTCGACGGGTTGAAGCCGGGCAGCAGCTTCGAGGTGCCGGTCACGGTGAAGAACAAGACGAACGAGGCGCTCCCCAAGGTCTGGCTCTCGTACTCCGTCAGCCTGGGGCTTGCCCACACCGAGTTGCCGTCCAACTGCCTTCGCTACGACGTGCCGCCCTACGACGAGATGCAGCCTCGCTCCGTCGCCGTGTGCGAGTACGAGCAGCCCGTCGAGCCCGGCGTGGTGTACGCCCCCGAGAAGCCGCTGACGATCGACGCGAAGGACAGTGCGCTGCAGGACCGGCTCGGCGTGTCGGTCGGGAACTACGACCTCGCACCCAGCGACAGCGGTGCGGTGCCCGTGCGCGGCACGGGCCCGGCGCAGAAGCTGGTCGAGCAGGCCGCGACAGCGCGAGCGGCGGACTTCATGTGGGACTCCGTCACCGTGCCGGTGACCGCGGACAGCACCGCCGACTTCCAGGTGAGCGGCGCGCGGCTGAAGGCCCGCGCCGGCGACACGGTGACCGCCGACCTGTCGTTCACCAACGCGGGACCGGGCTGGGTCGGGCACGAGGCGGGCACGCCCGCGCACCAGATCATCGTCACGCTCCCGGCCGGCACGAAGGCGGTGAAGATCCCCGGGCTGTGCAAGGCCACGGACAAGCCGGGGCGCTACGAGTGCGGCAGTTGGCAGTCGTGGGTGAACGCGAACTACAAGGCCGCCCTCCCGTTCAAGCTGAAGGTCGACAAGGTGGCGCCGGGCGCCAAGGGCACGATCGCGCTCGTCGGTGAGCCGCGTCCCTTCGACAAGAACCCGGAGAACGACAAGGCCGCGATCGTGATCGAGGCGAAGGGCGGCGGTTCGTCCACGGGCGGCTCCGGTGGTTCGGGTTCGGCCACCGGCGGCTCCACCGGCGGTTCGACGACCACCGGCGGTTCGGATTCGTCCGCGTCGGGCGGCTCGTCGACGGGTGGTTCGTCGAGCGGCGGATCGTCCTCGTCCACGGCGGGCGGCACCGGCACCGCGACGACCGGCGGCAACCTGGCGTCCACCGGCTCCGGCTCGGCCCTTCCCCTCGCGGGCGCCGCGGCGGCGGCAGTCGCGGCGGGCGGCGGCATCGTTCTCCTGCGACACCGCCGGCGGCACGGACAGTAGTCGCAACCAATCGCACCCCGTACGCGTCGTACGCATGTACGGAGCAGTGGCAGTGGGGAGCGAACGTGTTCGACAAGGTGGGGTACATGGGCGGTCGACGTCCGGTCCGGGCGCTCGCCCGTGCCCTCGCGGTGCTCGTCGCCGCGGCCTCGTTCACGGTCGCAGGGCCGGGGATCCAGCGCGCGGACGCGGCGGCGCCGTGCGCGGGGCGCCTCGCCAAGTCGGTCTCGTTCTCCACCGGTGAGCTGCGCGTCTACCAGAGCCGCCAGCAGATCTGCGCCGTCACGCTCGCCAGGAATCCCGGCACCCGGCGGTCCATGTCCGTCTCCCTCCAGGCGCGCGGCGGCCGTGCGGACACGGCCACGGGCAGGTTCACGCGCCATGCGGGACCGGTGACCGTGCAGTCGAGGGGGCGCTGCGTCCGGGCCACCGGTTCCGTGTCCGGTACCTCCCGTTCGACCGGCTGGATCCTGTGCTGAGGGAGCCTCCTGAGCCGGAGCGCAGTCAACCGGGGGTGGCGGTCGGAGCGTTGACGCCACTAGGTTCACCCGCGACCACTTGATCTCAAGGGGAGATCTCCAGGGGAGGGTGAATGCGCAAGACGCTCAGATGGCTGCTGTCGCTCGTGGTGCTCATAGGCACCGTGGGCGCCGCCGGCGCCACGGCAGGTGCGGCCACCGCCGCCGAGCCGACGGCCGGCACGGACATCAAGGACCGGATCCTGGCGATTCCGGGCATGAGTCTCATAGAGGAGAAGCCGTACCCGGGTTACCGGTTCTTCGTCCTCAACTACACACAGCCGGTCGACCACCGGCACCCGGGCAAGGGCACGTTCAAGCAGCGGATCACCCTGCTGCACAAGGACACCAACCGCCCCACCGTCTTCTTCACCTCCGGCTACAACGTGTCCACCACGCCCCGCCGCAGTGAGCCGACGACGATCATCGACGGCAACCAGGTCTCCCTGGAGTACCGCTACTTCACGCCGTCGCGGCCCGCCCCGGCCGACTGGTCCAAGCTGGACATCTGGCAGGCCGCCAGCGACCAGCACCGGGTCTTCTCGGCGCTGAAGAAGATCTACGACCGCAAGTGGCTCTCCACCGGCGGCTCCAAGGGCGGCATGACGGCCACGTACTACGAGCGCCACTATCCGCGTGACATGGACGGAGTCGTCGCGTACGTCGCGCCCAACGACGTCGTCAACAACGAGGACAAGGCGTACGACCGCTTCTTCGAGAAGGTCGGCACCAAGGAGTGCCGCGACAAGCTGAACGCGGTCCAGCGCGAGGCCCTGGTGCGCCGTGAGCCGCTGGAGGCGATCTACGAGAAGTACGCGGCGGACGGCGGCTACACGTTCGACACCGTCGGCAGCCTCGACCGCGCCTTCGAGGCGGTCGTCCTGGACTACACGTGGGCGTTCTGGCAGTACAGCCTGCTGGCCGACTGCGCTGCGATCCCGGCCGCGGCGACCGCCTCCGACCAGGAGATCTTCGACAGCATCGACGGGATCTCCGG
Source organism: Streptomyces sp. NPDC043812 (assembly GCF_056436245.1). Classification (NCBI taxonomy): domain Bacteria; kingdom Bacillati; phylum Actinomycetota; class Actinomycetes; order Kitasatosporales; family Streptomycetaceae; genus Streptomyces; species Streptomyces sp. NPDC043812. The sequence continues at coordinate 335,963 of NZ_JBWKCY010000003.1, read as the reverse complement.
CTTCTCCGCCTACGCGGACCAGGGGCTGTCGACCTACACGCCGTACTACTACCAGGCAGGCACCGAGCTCGGTTCGCCGGACATCAAGCAGCCGCACCTCGACGGCCTGAGCCGCTACGGCTACCAGCCGCCGCGGAACTTCGTGCCGCGTGACATCCCGATGCGCTTCAAGCCGTGGGTCATGAACGACGTCGACACATGGGTGCGGCACAACGCCACCCGGATGATGTTCGTCTACGGCGAGAACGACCCGTGGGGCGCCGAGCCGTTCCGCGTCGGCAAGGGCGCACGTGACTCCTACGTCTACACCGCGCCGGGTGCCAATCACGGTGCGAACGTCGCCGGGCTGGTCGCGGACCAGAAGGCGAAGGCCACCGCGGCGATCCTGAAGTGGGCGGGCGTCGCCCCGGCCGCCGTGCAGGCCGACCCGGCGAAGGCCAGGCCGCTGGCGAAGGCCGACGCGAAGCTCGACAAGCGGGACACGGAGCGCACACTGCGTCCGTGACACCTGCTCAGCAGTGAGGGCTGTGTCCGCGGTACGGCGGACACAGCCCTTGTGCATTTGCCGGTCGGTGCGGGTCAGTCGTACGACAGCCCGTGCCCGACCGGGAACAGCACCTGCGCCGGGTCGTCCGCACGCTGCACCGGTACCGGCAGCTGGCCCTCGGGATCGGCCCGGCCCGCGATCACCCGGGCCGCGGCGCGCAGTTCGACATCCGTCCACGAGTAGCTCGCGACGGCCGCCCCGACACCGTTCAGCTGCGCGATGTCGTACGGATTGCGGATGGCGAGCGCCACCACCGGCACCCCGGTCGCGACCAGCCGGTCCACGAGCGTGCGCTGCGAACTGGCCGCCGTGACGTTGTACGTGGCGACCACGATCACGTCCTTGCCCTCGGCCGCGGCGACCGCCTCTGCGATCTTCGCGCTGGTGGGCGCCGTACCGGTGGACAGCGCGCCCGCGCGGAAGCCCAACTCGGTGAAGGCGTTCGCCAGCACCGTCGTGGGCGGGCCGGTCGTACCGCTGGGGGAGGCCGGATCGGCGCCCACGACCAGCAGGTTCGGCCGTGCGCGTCTGCTCAGTGGCAGCAGTCCGTCCGGGTTCGTCAGCAGTGTGGTCGTCTCCTCGGCGATCCGGTCGGCGGCGGCCAGATGCTGCCGGACGCCCACCGTCCGGTCCACGCCCCGGTGGGTGACGAACGGGTCGCGGAACAGCCCGAGCTTCTCCTTCAGGAGCAGGATGCGAAGGATCGATTCCTCGATGCGGGCGACACTGAGCTCGCCGCTCCTGACCGCGTCCAGCACGCCGTTCCAGGCAACTGCCAGGTCCGGCGGGTTGAGCAGCTGGTCCACGCCCGCGAGCAGCGCGAGCACCGGCACCCGGTGGTCGCCGTACTTGTCCCGCACGCCCTGCATGTTGAGCGCGTCGGTCACCACCACTCCCTCGTAGCCCAGCTCCTCGCGCAGGATGCCGGTGAGGATGGGGCGGGAGAGTGTCGCCGGGTCGTTGCTCGCGTCCAGCGCAGGGAACTGGATGTGCGCCGTCATGATCGAGTCGATCCCGGCCGCGATCGCCGCCCTGAACGGCGGCGCGTCGATCCGTTCCCACTCCTCGCGGGTGTGGGTGATGACGGGAATGCCGGTGTGACTGTCGACGGTGGTGTCGCCATGGCCCGGGAAGTGCTTGCTCGTCGCGGCGATGCCCGCGCTCTGGTACCCCTTGACCTGCGCCGTGACCATACGGGCGACCGCGGCCGGGTCCGACCCGAAGGACCGTACGCCGATGACGGGGTTGGCCGGGTTCACGTTCACATCGGCAACGGGCGCGTAGTTCTGCACGATGCCCACGGCGGCGAGCTCGGTCCCGGCGATCCGCGCCGCCGTACGGGCGGAGGAGTGCGAACCGCCCGCGCCGAGCGCCATCGCACCGGGAACCAGCGTGGCGGGCTTGCCGACCCGGGCGACTATGCCGTGTTCCTGGTCGGTGGAGATCAGCAGCGGCAACGGCGTGGGCCCGGCGAGACCCGCGCGCTGGATGCCGTTGGACAGGTCGGCGATCTGGTGCGGATCGCGGGTGTTGTGCGCCCAGACGAAGTAGATGATGCCGCCGACGTGGTAGCGCTCGATCAGCTCGGCGGCCGTGCGGACGCCGATCTCCTGGAGGTTGGCGTCGATGTCGGTCTGATCGGGAGCGGTGGCGGAGTGGCCGTAGACCCGCATCACGAAGAGCTGGCCGACCTTCTCCTCCAGACTCATCCGGGCGATGAGCCGTTTCAGACGGTCGCGCTGCGCGGGGTGGGCCGCGGCGGGGGACGCGGTGGCGATGGCTCCGGCGGCGACAGCGGTCGCCGTGAGAAGGGTGCGTCTGGAGAGGATCCGGTCGTGCACTGGTGCTCCTTCCGGCCTTGCTCGACAGGGGAGTTGCACAAGGGAGTTGAAAGAAACTTCCAAGGAGTCACGGATATCCGGAAACTAACTGCCAGGTCAAGGGTGCGGCGGAGAATTGGCAGCGCGCCACGCAAAACTCACCGGTCCGGCGGGCGCCGCGACCGTTACGGGCAGGCCCGCCGGGGGCTCAGGGGCTTTCGTTTGGATCAGGCCGGATCCAAACGAAAGCCCCTAACGCCAACCGGTCACGTCCGTGAGCGTGCCCGCCGCGAGGTCGGGCCGGCCCTGGAAGTCGCCCACCTGCGTCGTGACCACCACGACCGGACGGCCCGCACCGTCCAGGTGCGCCGTGTAGAACCCGAACACCCAGACCGGCTCGGCCACCAGCCCCCGAGGCGGCGTCAACCGCACCCTCTCGGTGCCGTCCGCGTCGTACACCACGGCGTTGTCCGTCGCCGTGAAGGGCGTGTAGTCGAGCGCCTCGACGACCAGCACATGGCCGTCCCAGGCCACGGCGGCGAGCGGAGCCGCGGCGTACTCCTTCTCCACCGTCTGCCCGCCGTGCTGCCAGCGCACGGTCCGCTCGCCGTGGCTCCACCGGACGTCGATCGTTTCGCTCACTGGGGGATCTCCACCGGATCGCCGACCGGGATGAGCCGTTGGCGGTCCGCTCGGTTGATGATTTCGAGCTGTGTGCCGCCGCCCGGCAGTTCACGGCCGAGCACCGGGTCGTGCTGAGGACCGATGATCGACTCCTGGATCCGGATCGGCTCGCCGTCCTCCGGGAACTTGTACCGCTGCAGCAGCGACACGTCGTCCTTCCAGTCGGAGCGGATTGCCAGCTGGTCGCGGACGAACTGCTGGTTCGGCACGTCGTCGAAGGTACCGAAACCGCCCGGGGAGTGCGGCGACTGGCCGCGCGAGATGACCATGTTGAACTCCTCGCCCGGCCGGGCGAGACGGGACAGGATGTCCGGGCCCGGGAGGTTCGGCGGGGTTCCCGAGCCCGGCGGCAGGGCGAGCGGTTCCTTCTTGCCCGCCGTGCAGGGGGCGAGGCCCAGCGGGTCGGTGAACGACAGCGGGTTGGAGACGTAGGCGACCGGGTTCGGCGCCGGCATCAGACCCAGCGGGTCCGGGGTGAGATAACGCGCGCTCTGCGGGTCGTAGTGCCGGTGCACGTTGTAGTGCAGGCCGGTCTCCGGGTCGAAGTACTGGCCGGGGAAGCGCAGCGGTGTGTAGGCCGCGGCGTCCGCGTTCCACGCCGTGGTGCCCCACAGCGTGGCGCGGGTGCGCCAGGCGATCGTGCCCTGCTCGTCGACGAGTTCGGTGGGTGTGCCGACGAGGTCGGTGACGATCGCGAAGAATCGCTCGTCGACCTGTTCCTGCGACGCGTCCGTGATCCGCTCGGACTGGACGAGCGGATGCCCGCCGTCGTGGTCCCAGGTGAGCGTGGCCCGCAGCGGGAACGCGTCCGCGCTCGTGGTCTGTTCGCACAGGGTGGCGCCGTCCCAGGTGAAGTCGGTCCGCTCCACCACCCGGTCCGAACCGTCGGCCGCCAGACGCTCCTTGGCGGTGCGCCGACCGAGTGGGTCGTAGTGGTAACGCCAGCGGGTGCCGTCGGGGGTGGTGACGCCGGTGAGCCGGTCCTCGGCGTCCCACGCGTAGCGCCAGGTGTCGGGCTTGCGGGACAGCCGCGTCTTCTGCCGCAGCACGGTGCGGCCCAGCTCGTCGTACTCGTAGCGGACCTGCCCGGCGCGCCGGAGGCGCGTGCCGGTGTACTCGCGCGCACCCATGGCCTCCTGGCCCGGGTGTGCGGCAGGCCAGGACGCCTCGGTCTGGTTGCCGGCCTCGTCGTAGACGTACCGCTCGCTCCAGCCCTCGGCGCTCACCGCGGTGACCCGGCCGGCCGCGTCCAGTTCGTAACTGCGCGCACCCAGCAGCGGGTCGTCGACGGCGGTGACGCCGCCGTCCGCGCGGTAGGACCAGGAGCGCTGCTGGACGATGCGGTCGCCCGCGGTGAGGTGCTGGCCCTTCATCCGGCCGAGCTCGTCGAACTCGTGGGCCAGGGTCAGCGCGTCACCGAAACGGACGGACGTCTCGCGGCCCGCCGCGTCGTGGTCGAACGAGACGGCGTGCCCGGCCGCGTCGAGCGCCACGGGCCGGCCGGCCCTGTCGTACGTCCACGTGGACGTGGCGCCGCTCGGCGTCGTCCGGCTCGTGCGCCGCCCCGACGCGTCGTACGTGTACGTGAGGGTGCGGCCGTCGACCGTCTCGGCCGTGATCCGCCCCGCCCTGTCGTAGGTGTACGACACCTCGGAATCGGCCGAGACCATCCGGGTGATCCGTCCGGCGCGGTCGTGCGTGTAGAGCGTGACGGCGCCGTCGGCGTCCTTGGAGACGACCCGTCCGAGCGTGTCGTGCGTGTAGCGCACGGTGCGCCCGGTGCCATCGGTGCGCGAGACCAGCCGGCCCGCCGCGTCGTGCTCGTAGCGGACGGTGCGGCCGTCGAAGTCGGTCTCGGTGAGCGGCCGCCCGGCCTCGTCGTACGCGTAGCTCCACGTCAGACCAAGAGGGTTGGTGACCCCGGTGAGCCGCAGGTTCGTGTCGTGCGTGAACTCGTGGCGCACCCCGTCGGGACCGGTGCGGGCCGCCAGCAGGTCGAAGTGCGTGTACTCGAAGCGGGTCACGCCCCCGCTCGCGTCCGTGTGCGAGGTGCAGTTGCCCTCGCCGTCGTACGTCCACGACTCGGCGGAACCGTCCGGCGCGGTCCGCCGGGTGATCCGGCCGTCGGCCGTCCACTCCAGCCGGGTCACGGCCCCCAGGGGGTCGGTGACGGCAACCGGTCGGCCGAACGCGTCGCGCTCGTAGCGGGTGGTCGCCCCCATCGGGTCGATGACCTCGACGGGCAGACCGGCCGGGTCGCAGCGCACAGTCGTCGTCGCGCCGAGCGCGTCGGTGACGGAGGTGAGCCGGCCCGCCTCGTCGTACCCGTAGCGGGTGACGGAGCCGTCCGGGGCGGTGACCGAGACACGGTTGCCCCGCGCGTCGTACTCCTGCCGCCACAGCGCCCCGTCCGCGGTCGTCACCGCCGTCGGCTGCCCCAGCGCGTTGTACGCGGCGGCCTGCCCGAGCCCGTCCGGGCGGGTCACGGTGGCGAGCGCGCCGGTGGCGTCGTAGGCGTAACGCGTGGTGTGGCCCAGCGCGTCGGTAGTGGCGACCAGCCGGTTCCAGCGGTCCCGCTCGGTGCGCACCGTGTGGCCGAGCGGGTCGGTCTCGGCGGTGATCTGCAGCGCCTCGTTGACCGTGTAGCGCGTGGTGCGGCCCAGCGAATCGGTGACGAGGGTCAGACCCTCGCGGTACTCGATCCGCGCCGCGAGATGCCCCTCGGTGCCGCCCTCGGCGAGGCAGCGGTCCTGCTCGTCGTAGGTGTAGTCGTAGCGCCGGCCGTTGGTGTCGGTCCAGGAGGTGATCCGGCCACCGGTGTCGTAGGCGAAGCGGGTCGGCGCCGTCGAGGACGCGGGGGTGACCTCGGTCAGGTCGCCGTCCGTGTAACCGTAACGGGCGATCTCCCCGCCGCCCTTGAGCGCGAGGGCCGTGATCCTGCCCTCGGCGCAGGTCAGCAGGAGCTCGTGGCCGGCGCTGTGTGTGATCGTGGCGGGGGTGCCCTGCTCGTCGTGGCCGAACGTGATCCAGTTGCCGTTGCGGTCGTCGATCTGCCGGAGCGTGCCGTCCTCGTCGAAGTGCCGCACCTGCCCGGTCGCCGGATCGGTGAGCAGATACCCGCCGTCGCTCTCCCGCTCCAGCGGCCAGCCGGGGCCGTGCGCGGGCACGGTGGGCAGACCCGGCGCCGGATGCGGATAGGCGAGCAGCAGCCCGTCCTCACGGACGAACACCACACCCGCGGTGTCCACTTCGAGCCGCTGGTCCGCGGTGGACGACCACGAAGGGCCGAACCAGCGGCCGTAGCGGTAGCCGGACTCCGCGCGCCGGGTGAACGAGAGCGGCAGCACGCCCGGCAGCGTCACATCCGTCTGCGGCAGGTACATCCGGCCCGTCGCCAGGTCGACCGGGTCGGTGTGCCCCGACTCGACACCGTCCGGGACACGGCTGTGTGTGCTCGGGCCGTCGTCGACGGCCTTGCGGACGGCGTTCTCCGCGGCCTCCTCCATGCCCTCCCTGGCGGCGACACGGACACCGCCGCGCAGGGTGCCGAGGCCCTTGGTGCCGATCAGTTCGGGCAGCAGCCGGCCCAGGCCCTCGCTCGGGTCCTTCTTGAAACTGTCGATCAGCGCGCCCGGGATGCGCTCGGGGTGCGCGGCGGTGGAGACCAGACCGGCGAGCGTCATGTTGACGTTCTGCATGTACTCGGCCGGGTGCGTCAGGTTGTAGACGTCCATCGGGTTGAGCCCGCGGGCGAAGTTCACGATGCCCGCGGTGCCCTTGACGACACCGCCGACGACATGGGCCGTCTCGATGTTCAGCGCGCCGTAGCCGTCGAGCACCAGTGCCCCGGCGCGGTCCAGCGGCGGCGGCTCCTGCGGCGCGTGCGCCATGGCGGCGTCGACGGCCGTCTGCGCGGTGGAAGCCGCCTCGTTGCGCTGTCGGCGCGCCTCGTCGAGGATCTCCTGCGCCCGGTCGCGCTGCGCCTTGCCCGGGTCCTTGAACGGCTCGGGTTTCGGACCGGGGTCCTGTCCCGCGTTGACCTTGGCGTTGTAGTCGTCGACCTTGGAGTTGTACGTGTCGACGGCCTTGTCCGAGGCGTCCTTGCCCTTCTTGTACAGGTCGATGGCGTCCTGCGCCTGCCCCTGCGCCCAGGTGACGGTGGTGGCGTACGTCTCCAGGGCCTTGCCCGCGGACTCGCAGGCGTCGGCGGCGTGCAGCCACTTCGCCGGGTGCATCGCGAACTTCTCCCGGAACGCGTTGCCCGCCTCGCCCTTCCAGTGCGAGGCGTCCAGCTTGCGCATGCCCTCACCGACGTTGTCGAACGCGGCCTGGAAGTCCTTGAGATGCTTCGCGCTCTCGCGGATCTTGTCGGGCTTGCCGTGGACCAGTTCGTTGGCCTCCTCGGTCTCGCCGAGCCGCTGCTCGCCGACGCTCGCGCCGAGATCCGAGGCGACCTCGTCGCCCCAGTCCTCGACCGTGTCGGCCAGGCCCTCGGCGCCGACGTACTCCAGCCCGTCGCCGATCCGGTCCGTGGTCCAGTCGACGCCTTCGCCGACCGCCTTCTTCCCGGCCTCCCAGCCGTCCTCGAGCGCGCCGAGACCATCGTTGACGAGATCCCCGAGCCCCATGTCTACCTGCCCTCTTCCGGCGGCGGCCCGAGGGTCTCGCGCATCTGCTCGTTCACGTCGTCGCGCAGTCCGGCCGCGTCGATGACCTGGTTGGGGAGGGACACCTTGGAGGTGGAGACGTCCCAGGCGGTGTTCTTCCAGGCCTGAAGACTGTTCTCGCCCGCCCGCTCGAAGGACTCGGCGCTGTAGTCCGCGTCGCGGATCTGGGTGTACGCGTTGTTCGACAGGACCTCGTCCCAGTCCTTGCCCGCGATCTCCTCCTCGGAGGCGTACGGATTGCCGATCGCCGAATTGGTGAGGATCTTGAAGCTGTCGCCGATGTACTGCTCGGTCTCATGGACGACGCCCGCGGACAGCCCGACGCCCTGCGCGAAGCTGTTGCCCTCCTGCACGAGGGCGCGCACCCCCCACTCCCAGCGCTCGCAATAGGACTTGAGCGTGGCGGTGAGTCCGTCGTGCCCGGTCTCCATGCCGGAGAGCTGAAGGTCGCTGAAGCCGCGGCCCATGCTCGCCTCGCCGACCATGCCGAGCTCCTTGAGCTCGCCGAGTGCACCGTTGATGCCCTTGGTGATCCGGGCGAGGGCCTGCTGGGAAGCAGCGAGATCGGGATCGGTCATGCCACGGCCGCCTCGTCCGGGACGATGCCGGTCACGGGCGGAAACAGCGTGCCGTCCGCACTGCCGGGGTCGAGCGCGACGCCGCAGGGGACGCCCGCGCGCGGGACCGCGACATCGAGGAGACGGGCGCCGAGGACCGTGCGGTAGTCCCAGGCCCGGCCGGTCTCGCCGCGGGCGGTGGCGTAACGGGCGAGCGCGCTCTCGTCCGAGAAGGCGAGGATCCAGCGGATGCCGCCCAACTCCGCGGCCATCACGTCCTGTCGGTCGTCCAGCGGAACGAGGACGGCGGTTCGCCTGAACTCGCCCAGCAAAGCAGCAAACTCACGCTTGGCGCGACGGATGCGGTCCGCTTCCGCGTCTCCGTCGGCCGGACCGGCGACCGACGGTCCATGATCATGAACCCCATGATCCACTTGCTTCGGCGGGTGGAGCCGTCCCGGCTCCTCGTCCCGGCGCACACTGTCCCCGTTGCTGACCATGCGCGGCATCCAAGCACGGCCGACTTTCCGATCGCAATCCGCGTAACCAGGTGTGTGCGTGCTGTTGGCCGGGCCGGACGCGGGGGTTCGCCCGAGACGTCCACTACGTCTCGGGGGTTCGCCCGAGTCGTCCACTACGTTTCCCGGTTCTGACCGGCGCCCTGTCCTCAGATGCGGCCCGGTCTCCCATGACCCCGTTCTGCGCGGACCCGCCCCGCGTGGCTCGCCCGGCGCGGCCTGTTCTCAGGCCTGGCCGGCGACCTGCGGCCACAAGTCCTGGAGCGTGCGAACCGTTTCCGTGATCGCGGGCCGCCGCGCCGCCCCCGTACGCCACAGCGCACTCAGTCTCCGCATCGGCACCGGCCTCAGGCGCACCGCCGCGACCTGCGGCGGCAGCGGGCCGCGGCCCAGCCGGGGGACCAGTGCGACGCCGAGGCCGGCCGCGACGAGCGCGACATGGGTGTGGTTCTCCTCGGCCTGGTGCGCGATCAGCGGCTCGCAGCCCGCCGCCCGCAACGTGCGCATCAGCCAGTCGTGGCAGACCGTGCCGGGCGGCTGGGTGATCCACCGCTCGTCCTTCAGGTCTTCACGTTGCACGGATTCCTCCGCGGCCAGCGGATGGCCGGCCGGAACGAGCACATCGCACAGGTCGTCGCCGATCAGGGCCTGCTCCACGCCGGGCGGGGCAGCCATCGGGGCGATGTCCCAGTCGTGCGCCACCGCCAGGTCGATCACGCCACGGGCGACGAGGTCCACCGACAGATGCGGATCGACCTCGTGCAGCCGGGCGTCGAGGGAGGGGTGGCGGCGGGCGAGGTCGGCGAGCGCGAAGGGCATCAGGCCGCGGGCGGCGCTGGCGAAGCAGCCGATCGCGAGCCGCCCTGAAGGGACGCCGCGCTGCTCCTCCAGACGTACTTCCGCCTCCTCGACAAGGGACAGCAACTGCTGTGCGGTTTGCGCCAGTTGCTGCGCCTCGACGGTGAGCCGGACCCCCCGGCCCTGACGCTCCAGCAGTGTCGTACGGGTCTCCCGCTCCAGCTTGGCGATCTGCTGGGACACGGCGGACGGTGTGTACCCGAGCGCGGCGGCCGCGGCACCGACCGTGCCATGGACGGAGACGGCGTGCAGAGCACGCAGTCGGCCGAGATCGAGCACGACCACATCCTTTCATCAGCAGCGCTACATCCCATCATGAAGGAATCCGCGCTGGTGCTACATGGTCGCGCGGGCCGATGCTCGATGACATGCGTCCCGCTCATGCCATGCCACCGGCACACATCGCCCTCGCCGCCCTGGTCGCCGCCGTATGGGGCGTCAACTTCGTCGTCATCGAGATCGGGCTCGACCACTTCCCGCCGCTGCTCTTCTCCGCCCTGCGCTTCCTCGCCGCGGCCCTGCCCGCGGTGTTCCTCGTCGGCCGCCCGAAGGTCGCCTGGAAGTGGATCATCGGCGTGGGACTGGTGCTGGGCGTCGCCAAGTTCGGCCTGCTGTTCACGGGGATGGACCAGGGCGCACCGGCCGGCCTGTCCTCGCTGATCCTCCAGGTCCAGGCCGTCTTCACGGCCCTGTTCGCCTTCGTGGCCCTCGGCGAACGCCCCGGCCGCGTACGGGCAGCGGGCATGGTCGTCGCCCTGTCCGGCATCGCGGTCGCCGCGATCGACGAGGGCACGTCCGGGCCGCTGCTCGGCTTCCTGCTGTGCATCGCCGCCGCGGCCTGCTGGGGAGTCTCCAACGTCATGACCCGCAAGGCGTCCCCGCCGGACGCCCTGAACTTCATGGTGTGGGTCAGCACCGTCCCGATCGTTCCGCTGGTCGGCCTCTCCCTCCTCACGGAGGGCGCGGACCGCGACCTCGAGGCGCTGCGGTCACTGGACTGGACGGGCGTCGGAGTCATCGTCTACGTCGCCTGGATCACCACGATCTTCGGCTTCGGCGCCTGGGGCTTCCTGATGCGTCACCACCCGGCGTCGTCGGTGGCCCCGTTCTCCTTGCTGGTTCCGGTGTTCGGCATGTCCTCGGCGGCCCTGTTCCTCGATGAGTCGATCAGCCCTCTTCGCTGGTGCGCGGCGGCACTGCTGGTGGGCGGTGTGGCACTGACGTCGCTGGCGGGTGGCGGACGCAGGGGCGGGGAGCCGACGGGGCCTGCCGCGTCGAGCGGGCCGTCTCGGGCGGAGGTGGCCCCGGTGGTGCGGACGTGACGTCCGGTCCCGGCGTCCGTCGCCTTCAGAGCGACTGCAGGTGCTCCCGTCCCGCCGCCAGCAGCCCCGGCAGCTCGGGCACCTGCTCGTACCAGCGCTTCTCGTACTCCCAGCACACCCAGCCGTCCGGGTCCACGAGCGACAGGCACTCCGCGAGCGGCAACAGCCCCGCCCCCAGGGGCAGCGGTGTCAGGTCGTCCCGTGACGCGATGTCCTTGACCTGTACGTAGCCGAGGAACGGGCTCAGCGAGGCGTGCGTGACCCGCGGCGGCTCGCCGCCGAGCCACGGGTGCATCACGTCCCACAGCGCGCCCGCGTGCTTGTGCCCGACGGTGCCGAGGATGCGTGAGACATCGGCGCCCGTGCGGTGCGAGTCGTGCGTCTCCAGCAGGATCCGTACGCCGACGCTCGCCGCGGTCTCCGCGGCCGCGCCCAGCCGGCGGGCCGCTGCGGCGTCCGCATCGGCGGGGTCCTGGTCCCCGCCGCCCGGGAAGACGCGCACGAAGGATGCGCCGAGGTCTCCGGCCAGGCGCACCAACTGGTCGAGTTCCTGGAGGACCGGGCCGTCGTCGCCCGCCGCCGCGATCCGCGCGTACCCGGCGACCGTCAGGAGCTCGACCCCGGCGCGTGAGAATTCCTCTGCCGCTGCGAGCCGTTCGGGTGTGCTCAGTCCGAGGTGCACGGGCTCCTCGGGGTGGGTGCGCAGCTCCACGCCCTGATACCCGGTGGAGGCGGCGAGCGCGGCGACGTCGGCGAGGGGCATGCCCGGTACGCCGAGCGTCGAGAAGGCGAACTTCATGGGGTCGGTCCTTCCTGGAGGGGCAGCCGCCGGTCCTGGCCGACCGGACCCGCTCCGTACGAGCGAGGGGGCGTCTCGGCGACGCGTGAACCCGGCCCGCAGATGGATCCGGCGGGCCCCGCCAGCACGTCGTTCGTCCACAACACCATGTCCTGGTACCCCGCCCGGCGCGCGAAATCCACGGCCGTGCGCCCCAGCCGGTCACCCGGGCCGGGTCCGCGCACTCGTCGTTCACCCGTACTCGGCGGCGCACAGCGCGTCGTGGCGCTGCACGATCCCCAGGTCACCCCGCCCGGGCTCGCGGGGGCAACCCGCCTCGCGGCGCCCGGCCGGGTGCCGGCCGGCACCCGGCGGACGGTGCCCCTCGCCTCGCCTCGGCGAGCTGTCCGCGGTCGGGCTTTGCCCGTCCCGCGGCACCCGACGGATCGCCGAGACCGCCCGTGCACAACGCTGCGGCCTCGCGTCCCCGCGCCGTACCGGAGGAGCCGGGGACCGGGCCCCCTGTGGCATCCGTCCGGCCGCGCGGGCCGGATCCGATCCCGGCCGCGCAGGCCAGGATCGGATCCCTTCAGAGCGCTCTGAAGGAGCGTCTGCCGATGCTGAGGAAAGGTCAGTTGCAGGAGCCGACGGTCCTGAGGGCGTCCACGACCACGGTGCTGCCCTGCTTCATGTAGGAGTAGACGGTGCCGCAGTAGCCCTTGTTCTGGTAGACCGGCCCGGCGTAGGTGGTGTACGTGCCGAAGTCCTGGGTGGCGGGCGTGGCCGTGTAGTTGTCGTTGAGGCGAATGCCCATGTAGCGGGCGGAGCCCGTCTCGTTGTGCAGCACGCCGCAGGTGGGTCGGTCGTAGTAGCTCGAGCCGGTCGTCTTGCCGTTCGTGTAGACGTACACGGTGGCGTAGCGACGGGCGTCGGGCAGACGCTCGGCCTCGATGATCTGGGTGTACCCGGCACCGCAGACGGTGGACGCGGCCGCTGCCGCCTTGGTGTTCGCGGCGACGATCTGCTTCGTCTCCGCCGAGGCGCCGGACGCGACGGTGAACTTGGCCTGCGGCGTATCGGCAACGGCCGTCTGCGGAGCTGCGAGGCCGAGCGTGGTCAGGGCGGTGGCGGCGAGGGCCACCCGAAATGCGGTCTGCATGGCCATGGGAAACACACTCCTGTTGGGATTCAAAGCGAATGAACAATGTGCTGGCGGTCAACGGGTGGAGTGCCGTTACTGATGAGAGAAATCCACCATTGCCCGATTGCGATCGGGGCCTACCGGCGTGAAGCCGCGGCAGTCGTCGGCGGCGACGGCGCCGACGAAGGCCCTCCGTGCAACGGACCGTGCAGAAAGATTCACAGGACCCCCCTCCTTGTTCGTGATCTTAAAGGCGGGTGGCTCGGCTTCCGCAAAGTTTATTGATCCCCGATGGCTCGAAATCGCATGAAGGCTTCGGGCCGTGCCGGTGCGGAGATGCGGCCCCGACCTGCCTTGTTGATCTTTAGGTCCGAGTTGTTCACGCGAAAATCGATGGCCATGGCATATCCGGACTGGCCTGTTCTGCGCCCTGGCTGCGCTCGCGACCACGCGAGCCGGCACGTGGTGCGTCGCCCCTGTCGACGTCCAGTCGTCCGGGGCCGTTCCGCACCCGACAGGCGGCCCCGGGACCCGTGTGCATTCGACCCCGACCTCCGATACGAGGCCGCCCGGGGCCCTTCCGCACCTGACCGCTGACCGCTGACGGCCGCCACCCTGTGCCCGGGACCCGTGTGCACCTGACCCCTGACACCATGTCGCCCGGGGCCGTTCCGCACCCGACCCGCGGCCGCCCGGGGCCCGTGTGCACCCGACCGCCGACCGCCGACCGCCAGCCGCCGACCGCCCCCGCCACCGCTGCCGCCCGGGCCCGTTCCGCACCCGAGCGGCCGCACCCCGCTGCGCGCGTCAGCGCGCCGGCGGCGCCGTCGAGTCCCGCGCCATCAGCTCCGCCCCGATCGAGGCGATACCCCCCGGCGGCGGCGCTTCGTTGCCCATCGCCAGCCGCCCCGCCCGTGCGCCCGCCTCGAACAGTGGCAGCCGTACCGTCGTCAGCGCAGGCATCGCGTCCACCGAGAACGGCAGGTCGTCGAAGCCCGCCACCGAGATGTCGTCCGGGATGCGCAGTCCTTGGTCGCGCAGCGCCGCGCACGCGCCCAGCGCGACCGTGTCGTTGGCCGCCACGATCGCCGTCAGCGACGGGTCCCTGCGCAGCAGTTCGAGCGTGGCGTCGTAGCCCGAACGGCGGTCGTACGGCCCGTGCACGGTGAGCCGGTCCTGCTCGGCGGCGGAGCCGGACAGGCCCGCCGCGGCCAGCGCCGCCCGGTGTCCCTCCAGCCGGTGCCGGGTCGTGGTGCGCTCCAGGGGCCCGGCGACGTACCCGATCCGGCGGTGGCCGAGGGCGATCAGGTGCTCGGTCAGCCGCCGCCCGCCGCCGCGGTTGTCGAAGGCGAGCGAGGCGACGACCGCGTCGCTGCCGGGCAGCGGCGGCCGCCCGCACAGCACGACCCTCGTCCCGGCGTCCGCGAGCTTCGTGAGTTTCGCGCTCATCGCCGCGATGTGGTCGGGGTCCTCGAGCGCTCCGCCGGTCAGGATGACGGCGGCGGCCCGCTGGCGCTGGAGCAGGGTCAGGTAGGTCAGTTCGCGTTCGGGGGAGCCCCCGGTGTTGCAGACGACGGCGAGCTTCTCGCCGCCGGCCCGCCCGGACCCCTCTTGGCCGCTGATCTCGGTCTGGGCTGCCCCGGCCATGATGCCGAAGAAGGGGTCGGCGATGTCGTTGACGAGGATGCCGACCAGGTCGGAGGTCGCGGCGGCGAGCGAGCTCGCCGGGCCGTTGAGTACGTAGTCGAGCTCGTCGACCGCGCGCAGCACGCGGTCGCGCGTCGATGCGGCGACCGGGTAGTTGCCGTTCAACACGCGGGAGACGGTGGCCGGGGACACCCGGGCGCGCGCCGCCACATCCGCCAGGGTGACTGTCATCGCTTTCCTCCGCGGGAGATGGAACCGGCCCCTTGTCCGGGCCGCTGTCGGCAGGCTAGCTTCATACCGCGTAGAAAGCGCTTGCTACGCTCATAACGAGGGAACTCGGGAAAACCGAGTGGAACTTGTTCGAAGTCGTTGAACAACTCGAACATGGAGGCAACTTTCGTGACACGCAGGACAGTGCGGATCGCCATGAACGGCGTCACCGGACGGATGGGCCACCGTCAGCACCTGGTCCGTTCACTCCTCGCGATCCGCGAACAGGGCGGCCTCGACCTCGGCGACGGCGATCTGCTCTGGCCCGAGCCCGTGCTCGTCGGCCGGCGCGAGCACGCGCTGCGGGAGCTCGCCGACCGCCATGGCCTCACCGAGTTCTCGACCGATCTCGACGCCGTCCTCGCCGACGACACCGTCGACATCTACTTCGACGCGCAGGTCACCTCCGCGCGCGTGGAGGCGCTGAAGAAGGCCATCGCCGCGGGCAAGCACATCTACACGGAGAAGCCGACGGCCACCGACCTCGCGGGCGCCCTCGACCTGGCCCGTCTCGCCGCGGCCGCCGGCATCAAGCACGGCGTCGTCCAGGACAAGATCTTCCTGCCGGGCCTGCTCAAGCTGAAGCGTCTGATCGACGGAGGCTTCTTCGGGCAGATCCTGTCCGTGCGCGGCGAGTTCGGCTACTGGGTGTTCGAGGGCGACTGGCAGGACGCGCAGCGGCCGAGCTGGAACTACCGCACCGAGGACGGCGGCGGCATCACGGTCGACATGTTCCCGCACTGGGAGTACGTGCTGCACGAGCTGTTCGGCCGCGTCACCTCGGTGTCCGCGCACATCACGACGCACATCCCACGCCGCTGGGACGAGAACGGAAAGCCGTACGAGGCGACCGCCGACGACGCCGCGTACGGCATCTTCGAGCTGGAGGGCGGCGCGGTCGCCCAGATCAACTCCTCGTGGACGGTGCGCGTCAACCGCGACGAACTCGTCGAGTTCCAGGTCGACGGCACCCACGGCTCGGCGGTCGCGGGCCTGCGCAACTGCCGCGTCCAGCACCGTTCGGCCACCCCGAAGCCGGTGTGGAACCCGGACCTGCCGGTCACCGAGTCCTTCCGCGACCAGTGGCAGGAGATCCCGGACAACCGCGACTTCGACAACGGCTTCAAGGCGCAGTGGGAGCTGTTCCTGCGCCATGTCGCGCAGGACGCGCCGTACCACTGGGACCTGCTGGCGGGCGCGCGCGGAGTGCAGCTCGCCGAGCTGGGGCTGCGCTCGTCGGCGGAGGGCCGGCGGCTGGACGTGCCGGAGCTGACGCTGTGACGATGCGACTCCCGCGCGCGGACGGTTCGACGACGGCGTATGTGCCGAGGACCGAGCCGTTGCGCTTCACACCGGGCGCCCCGTTGGCCTCCCGCACGGTCTTCTCGGCCGCGCACGTGGTGGCCGACCCGTACGCGGACACCACCCCCGAGTCTCCCGCGGCCGTCGACTGGGACGCCACGCTCGCCTTCCGCCGCCATCTGTGGTCGCACGGCCTGGGCGTGGCGGAGGCCATGGACACGGCGCAGCGGGGGATGGGCCTGGACTGGGCGGGCGCGGCGGAACTGATCCGCCGCTCTGCGGCCGAGGCGAAGGCGGTGGGCGGCGCGATCGCGTGCGGGGTGGGGACCGACCAGCTGACGGGCCCCGCCACTGTGGCGTCGGTCCGAGCGGCGTACGAGGAACAGCTCGCGGTCGTCGAGGCGTCGCGCGCGCAGGCGATCCTGATGGCGTCCCGCGCCCTGGCCGCGGCGGCCTCGTCACCGGACGACTACCTGGACGTCTACGGCCATCTCCTGCGCCAGGCCTCGGAACCGGTGATCCTGCACTGGCTGGGCCCGATGTTCGACCCGGCGCTGGAGGGCTACTGGGGCTCCACGGACCTGGACGCCGCGACCTCCATCTTCCTCGACGTCATCGCGGCGCACCCCGACAAGGTCGACGGCATCAAGGTCTCGCTGCTGGACGCGGGGCGGGAGGTGGACCTGCGCCGCCGACTGCCGCAGGGCGTGCGCTGCTACACGGGCGACGATTTCCACTACCCGGAACTGATCGCGGGCGACGAAAGCGGCTTCAGCCATGCGCTGCTCGGCATCTTCGACCCGCTGGGCCCGCTGGCGGCGGAGGCCGTGCGGGTCCTGGACACGGGCGACGTGGGCGGCTTCCGCAAGCTCCTCGACCCGACGGTCGCCCTGTCCCGTCACCTCTTCGAGCCACCGACCCGTTTCTACAAGACGGGTGTGGTGTTCCTGGCATGGCTGGCGGGCCACCAGTCGCACTTCGCGATGGTGGGCGGCCTGCAGTCGGCGCGCTCGCTGCCGCATCTGGCGCGGGCATACGAACTGGCCGACGGCCTGGGCCTGTTCCCGGACCCGGCGATGGCGGAGTCCCGCATGAAGTCCCTGCTCGGCGTCTACGGAGTTCCGCAATGAACGATTCTCTCTCCCGCTTCAGCATCAATCAGATGACGGTCAAGCAGCTGTCCCTGCCGGCGCTGGCCGACGCATGCGCGACCCTCGGCGTCCCGGCGGTGGGCCTGTGGCGCGAACCGGTCGCGGAGTACGGCCTGGAGGCGACGGCGAAGCTGATCCGGGACGCGGGGCTGACGGTCACGTCGCTGTGCCGCGGCGGCTTCCTCACGGCTCTGGACGTGGACGAGCGGGCCCGCGCGCTGGACGACAACCGCGCGGCGATCGACGAGGCGGCGACGCTGGGCACGGACACGCTGGTCCTGGTCTCGGGCGGCCTCCCGGCAGGCAGCCGCGACCTGGCGGCGGCCCGCGAACGCATCGCGGACGCGCTGGCTGTCCTGGCTCCCTACGCGGGGGAGCGCGGCGTCCGCCTGGCGATCGAACCGCTGCACCCGATGTTCGCGTCGGACCGCTGCGTGGTCTCGACGCTGACGCAGGCGGTGGAGCTGGCGGAACGCTTCCCGGCGGAGGAGGTGGGCGTGGTGGTGGACACGTACCACATCTGGTGGGACGACACGGCTCCGTCGGCGGTGGCTCGTGCGGGGGAGCAGGGCCGCATCCACTCGTTCCAACTGGCGGACTGGGTGACGCCGTTGCCGGCGGGAGTGCTGAACGGGCGTGGCCAGTTGGGGGACGGCGCCGTGGACCTGCCCGCGTGGCGGGAGATGGTCGAGGCTACGGGGTGGACGGGCTTCATCGAGGTGGAGCTGTTCAACGACGGGTTGTGGGGGAGGGAGGGGGAGGAGGTGCTGGAGGAGACGGCGGGGCGGTTTGTGACGGAGGTGTTTTGATCATTTTTCTTTTAGGGGCACGCCCTGGATGAAGGCGGTTCGTCAGGCCTTTCCCTGCCGGTTTCTGGCCAATTCACCTGATGTTGGCGTTCGGAAACTCAGCCAAAGCTGCCAAGCATGCCCCCCCTCCCTTGTCTCTCCATCTCCCCCTGGAGGTGAGCTCTAATGGCTGGCGATAGGCGCCTGAGGGTGTCGCTGTCGATCGATTGGGCGCGAATCCAGAATTCGCTCAACGAAATACTGATCTCGTAATCCGCAATTTCCGCGAGCTCTTCATCTGTAGCGGCATGTGCTACTGCCTTGTAGGCGGTTGCGTCAGACCAATTTGGCAGATCTAGGAGGGCGTTCACGCGCCAACCCAGGTCCGACTCTGAGTCGGCCAGAAGGTCGACCAATGTCTGGGCACGGCCATCCCAGGGCAAGTCGCCAGCAGGGGAAAGGGAATTGGTGAAATCGTGAGGGGGTGCATAGTGGTGCTTGATCATGTAGTGCCCGAGCATTGTTGGCGCGGAATAGACGAGACCCTGCTTTCCGTAGAAGTGGATCTCGCCATTTCCTTCAATCTTTGTGCCGTTTGGGCAGAACTCACACTCGTGCGTCCCGAGGGATAGGCTTCGAGTCTTCCTAGTTTCATGCTTGAGGGTTGCCAGGAAGGCCGCTGTGGGTTCAGATTGACGTGTGTCTATTCCATGCCTGAGGCCCAGCCATCCGATATTTCTCATTGGTATCGGGCAGTCGCTGTAGGTGTAGTTGGACAAGTCTCGGTACTCAGCCATTTCCGAACCCTGGTCTCCGACAGGCCACCCAGTGGCATACGCCCATATTTGGTTCGAGTATATCACCGAGGAGTGTTGGTTCGTCCACGATGATTGACCCTTCTCGGTACTTCATTGGGAGTCCATTATGTGGATGCCACCCGAGCGGAGATAGGGTGTAATTAGGCATGGTGTCGCCGGGACCAAAAGTCTCCACAGGGGGCACGCGGTGACCACCTGGCCCTGCGATCCTGAGTCCTACATGTGCATCGAGGCGCTTGCCGTCGTCGACGTACATGTGTAGCCAAGTCCCGTCGGGAACCTGGATGACACCGTCACCTCGGTATCCTCCGTGGCCGTGAATTACGGTTGTGCCATCCTGTCTGATATTGCCGATAGGCTGAGCGACGCCGGCCCGGGGGTCGTCAAGATATGTAGGCTCTCCGGGGCAAGGTGAAAGCCCCAGTGGATCCGACCAGGCATGCGGGTTCTCGACGTATGTCGCAGGGTTGGGTGCTGGTGCAAGCCCCAACGCATCTGGCGACAGGTATCGCCCTGTTTCAGGATCGTAATTTCTGTGCAGGTTGTGATGGAGGCCCGTCTCGTGATCAAAGTATTGTCCAGGGAAGCGAAGGGGCGTATGGGCGGTCGCGTCCACGTTCCACGCCGTGCTGCCCCAGAGAGTGGCCCGTGTGTGCCATGAAATTTCCCCCTGCTCTCCGATGAGCGCAGTCGGCGTGCCGATCAGATCGGTAATTATGCTGAAGAATCTCTCGTCGATCTCCCCTTGGCCTGAGTTCGCAACCGAGATGCGTTCCGTTTGGGCGACTGGGTGTAGACCTGAGTGGTCCCATGTGAGAGTGACAATGTTCGTCTGATTGGCTGCTGTGTCGGTCTGCTCGCAAAGCGTATTGCCGTCCCAGACGAAAGAGATTTGGTCTAGCACAGTCAGGCCGTCGTCGGCGATCCGTCGCTTGGCGATTCGGCGACCGAAAGGATCGTACTGATATTGCCACCGGGTGCCATCGGGCGTGGTGACGGCGGCGATTCGGTCTTCCGTATCCCATTCGTATCGCCAGGTATCCGGCTTACGTGACAAGCGCGTCTTTTGGCGTAGTGTTATGCGGCCGAGTCTGTCGTGTTCGTAGCGGACATTGCCTGCGCGCGTGATCGTGGTGCCGGAGTACACGCGGGAGCCGACTGCTTCCTGGCCCGGATGTGCCGCTGGCCAGGACGCCTCCGTCTGATTGCCCGCTTCGTCGTAGGCATAGCGCTCCGTCCAGCCCGCTGCGTTGATGGCCGTGACGCGGCCGACCGCGTCGAGGTCGAAGGTCTTGGTGCCCGCGAGTTGGTCGTCGATGCCGATCAGGTTGCCGTCGGCGCGGTAGGTGTAGTCGCGGCGTTGGATGCTTCGGCCCGCGCCTGTGACTTGCTGGGTGGTGAGGCGACCCATCGCGTCGTGTTGGGAGGCCAGAGTGACGGTATCCCCGATATGGCGCGTGATCTCCTGGCCGGCTGCGTCCCGTTCGAAGGTGAGCGTGCGGCCCGAGGTGGTGAGCGAGGTGCGGCGGCCTGCTGCGTCGTAGGTCCAGGTGCTGACCGCTCCGGTCGGGGTGGTGCGGCTGGTGCGGCGGCCGAGTTGGTCGTACTCGTACGACATGGTGCGGCCGTTGACGGTCTCGGACTTGAGGCGTCCGTACCGGTCGCGCAGGTATGTAATGGTGGCGTCCGCGTTGACGGCTTCCGCGAGCCGGTCGGAGAAGTCGTATGCGAAGGTCGTGATGGCCCCAGCGGCGTCCTTGCGGAGGAGGCGGTCGAGGTCGTCGCGCTCGTAACGGATCGTCTGACCGAGGGCGTCGGTCCGGGCGGCGAGTCGGCCTACTGCGTCGCGTTCGTAGGTGAGGGTTCGGTTGTCGAAGTCGGTCTCGGATATGAGTCGACCGGCCGGGTCGTACGAGTAGGTCCAGGTCAGGCCCTGGGGGTTGAGGACCTGGGTGAGGCGTAGTTCGTGGTCGTGACTGAACTCGTACCGCACCCCGTCCGGACCGGTCCGTGCGGCCATGAGGTCGAAGTGGGTGTACTCGAAGCGGGTGATCCCACCCATCGCGTCCGTGTGGGTGAGGCAGTTACCCTCACCGTCGTACGTCCATGATTGCTCCGTGCCGTCGGCGCCTGTGCGGCGAGCGAGTTTGCCTTCCGGTGTCCATTCCAGGCGGGTGGTGGCGCACAGCGGATCGGTGACCTCGACGGGGCGGCCGAAGGCGTCCCGGTTGATGCGGGTGGTCGCGCGGAGCGGGTTGGTGACCTCGACGGGCAGGCCGGCCGCGTTGCTGCGGATGCATGTGGTGTTGTCGAGGGCGTCCGTGACGGTGGTGAGGTGACCGGCTTCGCTGTGGACGTAGCGGGTGGTGGTCCCGCCGGGGTCGGTGACGCTGGTGCGGTTGCCGCGCTCGTCGTATTCCTGGCGGATGGTCGTCCGGTCCGGGTTGACCACGCGTGTCGGGAGTCCGAGCGCGTTGTACTCCGCCTTGGCCTCGCGGCCGTCGGGCCGGACGACGGTGGTCAGGTGACCGGCTTCGTCGTACTCGAATTTGACGGTGCGGCCGAGCGGGTCGGTCGTGCTCAGGAGCCGGTTGTAGCGGTCGCGTTCGTACCGGGTGACGGCGCCGAGTGGGTTGATCTCCTTGACGATCTGATGGGTGTCGTTGATGACGTACTGGCGTACGGCTCCGCCGCTGGTCGTCGCGGTTGTGACGCGCATGCCGGTTTCGGGGTCGGTGCCGTCGTAGTCGAGCCGCAGCGAGAAGTGGCCCCCGACG
The DNA here is from genome assembly GCF_056436245.1 of Streptomyces sp. NPDC043812. NCBI lineage: Bacteria > Bacillati > Actinomycetota > Actinomycetes > Kitasatosporales > Streptomycetaceae > Streptomyces > Streptomyces sp. NPDC043812. The sequence continues at coordinate 314,318 of NZ_JBWKCY010000003.1, read as the reverse complement.
CCGCCCTCGGCGATGCACCGGTCCTGATCGTCGTACGTGTAGTCGTACCGGCTGCCGTTCGTGTCGGTCCACGACGTGATCCGAGCGCGCTCGTCGTAGGCGAACTGAAGGGGCAGGCCAGAGGAGTTGGTGACGGCGGTGAGGTGGCCGTCGGTGTAGCCGTAGCGCAGGATCTCCTGGTCCGTGCCATCGAGAGCCGCGCCCGCGAGGTGCAGTGCGGTGATGCGCCCGTCGCTGGTGGTGAGCTTCAGGTGGTAGCCGCCGTGGTGGACGATCGACGTCGGTGTGCCGGCCTCGTCGTACTCGAACGTGATCCAGTTGCCGTTGCGGTCGTCGATCTGAACGAGCAGCGCCAGATCGTCGTGGCGCGTGACGAAGTGCCACACGCAGCCCGTGTCCGGGTCGGTGATCGTGTAGTCGCCGTCCACGTCCCGGTCGAGCGGCCAGCGCGGGCCGTGGCTGGGCATGACCGGGACGCCGGGTGCCGGGTGGGGGTAGGCGAGCAGCAGGCCGTCCTCGCCCACGAACACGATGCCCTCGGAGTCGATCTCCAGGCGCTGGTCCGCGGTGGAGGCCCAGGACGGGCCGAACCAGCCGCCGGCCCGGTAGTCCGACGCGACACGGCGGCGGAAGATCAGTGGGAGTGTGCCGGGCAGGACGATGTCCGTCTGCGGCAGATACATCGCGCCGGTCGCGAGGTCGATCGGGTCCGTGGGGTCGTCGTCGGCCCTGCGCTCCGTCCGGGACGGATCCGCAGGGTCTTCAACCCCCTTGCGCCCAGGGCCCGGGGGATCCGCATCCACGCCGTGCTTGACGGAGTTGCGGATGACGGTGCGGATGCCGCCTGCGCCTTTGGTGCCGAGGAGTTCGGGGATGAGGCGGCCGATGAATTCGGAGGGGTCGCCCTTGGCGGCGTCCCAGGCGTTCTTCAGGGCGCGGTCGGGGTTGGCGGCGGTGGAGGCGAGGCCGGCGAGCGTCATGTTGACGCCCTTGTAGTACTCGGCGGGGTGGGTCAGGTTGTAGACGTCGAGCGGGTTGACCGAGCGGACGAAGTTGACGATGCCGGCGACGCCCTTGGTGACGCCTCCGGCCAGGTGCAGGACTTCCACGCCCTGCGCCATCTGGAAGTCCTGGAACTCGAGTTTGAGTTTCTCCCGGCCGGTGGGCTCCTTCGGCGCATGCGCCATCGCCGCGGTGACCGCGCTCTTGGCGAGGTCACCGGCGTCGTTACGGGCACGCCGGGCGTCGCTGAGGATCTCCCGCGCACGAGCCCGTTTCGCCTTGCCCGGGTCGGAGAACGTGCCCGGGTCCGGCAGCGGACTGTCGCCGGTGAGGGACTTGTTGTAGGCGTCGACCTTCTTGTTGTACGCGTCGGCCGCCGTCTTCGACTCCTTGTCGCCCTCCTTGTAGAGGGCGATCGCCTCACGGGCCTTGCCCTGCGCGCTGGTGATCGCCTTCGAATAGGTCTCCAGCGCCTTGGCGGCGTCCTCGAACGCGTCCGCGGCGCGCAGCCAGTCCGTGGGGAGAGTCTCGAACTTGTCGCGGAAGGTGGTGGCCGCCTCGCCCTTCCAGTGGCTGGAGTCGAGCTTCTTCATCCCGCCGCCGACGAGATCGAACGCCTTCTGGAAGTCCCGCAGGTTCTTCACCGTCGCCGCGATCTTCGACGGGTTGCCGTGGATCAGCTCGTTCGCCTCTTCGGTCTGCCCGAGCTGCTGCTCACCGATCTCCGCGCCGAGCGACGACGCGGTCTCGTCGCCCCAGTCTGTTACGGCGTCGGCGGCCTTGTCATAGCCGTAGTGCTCCAGGCCTTCGCCGATCTTGTCGGTGGCCTTGTCGATGCCCTCACCGACAATTTCCTTGCCCTTGTCGATCCCCGCATCGACCGTGTCGACGACCTTGTCGGTCGCCTTCCCGGCCAGATCACCGACGATCCCCCAGTCCCCCATCAGCGACTCTCCCCCCACCGCGGCTGCTCGGCCTGATCGATCGTCGCCTGATCCGGATCGAGGGTCTCCTTCAACTCCTCATCCATCGCCTCCCGCAGCTGCGGATCCAGCGCCCCCGACCGCTCCATCGAGTCCAGCAGCGCGTCCTCCACGTCATAGGCGGTGTTCTGCCAGGTCTGCTTCACCTCGCCATGCGCCTGGGAGAACGACTCAGGACTCCAGTCCGCGTTGTCCCACGCATGCTGGTCACGGATCGTGTCCCAGCGCATCTGCTTGACCTCGTCCTCGGACAGATGCGGATTCCCGTTGAGCGAGTTCACCCCGATCTTGATCAAGTCCTTGACGTACCGTTCCTGCTCCGCGATCGCGCCGGCCGACAGGCCCACACCCTGCGCAAACGCGTTCCCGCGCAGCGTCAGCGCCCGCACGCCCCACTCCCACCGCTCGCAGAACGTGCCGAACTCCGATGTGAGTGCGCCGTGCCCCAACTCCAGCCCCGACAACGCCAGATCCGCGAACCCCCGCCCCGTCGACGCCTCCCCGATCATGCCGAGGTCCTTCAGCTCCGCATGCGCCAGATCGATGCCCTTCGCGATCTCCACCAACGCCGACGGCGGTGCCTGCAGCACCGGCTCGCTCCCACTCACTGCATCCCCCCGAGATCAACCGCCACCGCATCCGGCACGATCCCCGCCACCGGCGGGAGCAACACCCCGTCCTCACTGCCCGCATCCAGCGCCACCCCGGCCGGACCCGGCAGCATCGGCACCATCACATCCAAGAGCCGCGCACCCAGAACTCTCTGGTACTCCCACTCCCGGCCCGCATCACCCTGCGCACCAGCAAACCGGGCCAACGCCTCCTCGTCGGAGAACGCACAGATCCACCGCACCCCACCCTGATCCGCCGACCACAAACACCCCGACGCATCCAACGGCACCAGCACAGCCGAACGCCGAAACTCACCCAGCAAACGAGCAAACCGACGCCGCGCCCTGGCCGGCTCGTCGACCGGCGGCGTCGGCGAGGCGGTCGTCGGCGCCGGTGGTCCTTCCGGCGCCGACATCTCGGCCAAGTCAGCGAGCCGCGAGGGTCGTTGCGGTCTCGCTATGTCATCCCCGTTGTCACTCACCCGCCGAATGCTGTCACGGCCGACTTCCCGACAGCAACGAAGAACATCGGACACGATGGCGCAAAGCCCGCCGTTGTGTCCGGTCTCTCAGGCGGACAGGTCGCCGCTCCTGATCGCGGTGACGAACGTCGACCAGCCCTCCGCGGAGAAGACGACCGCAGGCCCCGCCGCGTCCTTGCTGTCCCGGACGGGGACGGCGGCGTGGCCGCGGGCGACTTCCAGGCACTCGCCCTGGTCGCCGCCGCTGTGGCTGGACTTGAACCACCCGGTCACGGTCGACGAGTCGCGGACGGTGGGCTCACTGCGGGGCATGTTCGTATTCCTCTGCTGCCGCCCTCACCAGGGCAAGTGACTCCTGCTGCGACAAGGCGTCGCTCAGCGCAAGAGCGTAGGCCGTCTGGCTGGCGCTCACCAGGGCAGGTTCGTCCATCAGGTGGCCGGTGAAAAGCCCTTCCACGTAGGCGATCGGTGCCGAATCCTCGAAGCTCATGAGGGTGAGCAGACTCTGTTGCAATGCGTGCGCGCCGACGCTGAACGGCAGCACATGAAGCCGCAGTCTCCCCACCGCGGCCATGTCGGCGATCTTGCCCAACTGCTCCGCCATCACCTGTGGACCGCCGACGCTTCGTCGCAGAACTGCCTCGTCCAGCAGCGTCCACATGACGGGTGTCAACGGCTCGTCCAGGATTCGGGCACGTTCCGTTCGAATGACAACGGCTCTGTCAAGTTCCTCAGGCTGGTGGTTCGGCCGATACGCGCGAAACAGCTCGCGCGCGTAGCTGTCCGTCTGGAGCAGTCCGGGAACGAGGGAAAGGGCGAACTGCTGGATCAGCCGCGCCTGCAGCTCCAGTTGGGCCACTGCCGCGAAGTGATCCACGTACTTCGTGTCCAGGTCCTCCAGCCACCGCGCGAAGAACCCGTCCGTCCCCAGCGCCCGGTCGATACGCGCGGCGTCGTCCGGGCCGGGTAGCCGCCGGCCCGCCTCGAAGTGGCTGATCAGCGTCGGTGAGCACACGACCTGTTCGCCCAGTGCCTCCTGGGTGAGCTCGGTCGCTATCCGCCGCAGCCTCCTCCTCCCCGTACTTCTCGCGCGGAGTGCGCGGCGTTCGTGCCCTACGGCTCTGCTCCATACGCGACCAACTCCCCAACCTGACGGGCGTGCTGTCAAGCTCTCGGTACTGGCAGCGTAGCCAGCGACGACCCCACTCTGTGAGCAGCTCGCGACAGAACGCAGTCGCGCTGACCCGGAGAGCAGGTCGCCCCCATGACCCGATTCCTCAAACGTCTCGCCGCACGGCTGTTGCCCAGGACGCTGACGCCGCCCCCGCCGCCGTACTCCCGCCCTCACATCCCCGGCCCCACCACACGACGCACGGGCGGGAGCCCGCTGCGCGGCGAGGACAGTGCGCTGGTGCGTCCCTATCTCATCGAGTACGAACGCCAACAGCGCGCCCGGCGAGGCGCGTTGTGGCTAGCCGGGCACGGCGTGGACGTCGGCCCACACCCGATCCGCGGGGTCGAGGTGACCGGGTGAGCGGGACGTCGCCGTACGAGTGGGCCCGGCTCCTGCCGTGGACCGGGCCGGAGGGGAGGCCCTGTTACGTCCTGGGTGACGGCACCGGCCCGGTGTCGCGCGTCGCGGACGGGGTCGAGAGTGTCCAGCTCGGCATGGCGGGCGAGCTGCTCGACCACGCCGAGGAACTGCTGGCGGACCGATGCGTGACGCACGCAGAGCTGCACTACCTTGCCTGCCGTCTGACCGAGTCGTTGCGGGACGTCAAGCGGGTCGCCGAGAGTCGCTTGCGCGGGAGGGCGCGTTAGAGGGGTGGGGTGTCGGGTTGTCCACAGGCGCCCCCGCCCCTGTCCGACCCCGGCGATAACGTCGTCTCATGTCCACTCCGGCAACCGGCCGCCCGGCGGCCACACCCGGCTTCACCCCCGCCGTCCTCGAAGGCGTTCTCGAGCGGATCACGTACGCCAATGAGGAGAACGGCTACACCGTCGCGCGCGTGGACACCGGCCGCGGCGCGGGTGATCTGCTCACCGTCGTCGGATCGCTGCTCGGCGCGCAGGTCGGTGAGTCGCTGCGGATGGAGGGGCGTTGGGGTTCGCATCCGCAGTACGGCAAGCAGTTCACCGTGGAGAACTACACCACCGTCCTGCCGGCCACGATCCAGGGCATACGGCGCTATCTCGGCTCCGGGCTGATCAAGGGGATCGGGCCGCGTATCGCCGAGCGGATCGTCGACCACTTCGGTACCGACACCCTCGACGTGATCGAGCAGGAGCCGAAGCGTCTCGTCGAGGTGCCCGGGCTCGGGCCCAAGCGGACCAGGCTGATCGGGGCCGCCTGGGAGGAGCAGAAGGCCATCAAGGAAGTGATGGTCTTCCTCCAGGGGGTCGGGGTGTCGACGTCGATCGCCGTGCGCATCTACAAGAAGTACGAGGACGCGTCGATCTCGGTCGTCAAGAACCAGCCGTACCGCCTCGCCGCCGACGTGTGGGGCATCGGGTTCCTGACCGCCGACAGGATCGCCCAGGCCGTGGGCATTCCGCACGACAGCCCCGACCGGGTCAAGGCCGGGCTGCAGTACGCCCTCTCCCAGTCCACCGACCGGGGGCACTGCTTCCTGCCCGAGGAGCAGTTGATCGCGGACTCCGTGAAGCTGCTCCAGGTCGACACGGGCCTTGTCATCGAGTGCCTCGCCGAGCTCGCGGCCGACGAGGAGGGGGTCGTACGGGAGCAGGTGCCCGGCCCGGACGGCGGGGAGCCGGTCACCGCGGTGTATCTGGTGCCGTTCCATCGCGCGGAGCTGTCGCTCGCAGGCCAGCTGCGGCGGCTGCTGCGGGCGGACGAGGACCGGATGCCGGCGTTCCAGGACGTGGCCTGGGACAAGGCGCTGGCGTGGCTCGCGGAGCGTACGGGGGCGAAGCTGGCGCCCGAGCAGGAGGCCGCGGTCAGGCTGGCGCTGACCAGCAAGGTGGCGGTGCTGACCGGCGGGCCCGGCTGCGGCAAGTCGTTCACCGTCCGGTCCATCGTGGAGCTGGCGCGGGCGAAGAAGGCGAAGGTGGTGCTCGCGGCACCCACAGGCCGGGCGGCGAAGCGGCTGGCGGAGCTGACGGGGGCCGAGGCGTCCACAGTGCACCGGCTGCTGGAGCTCAAGCCGGGCGGGGACGCGGCGTACGACCGGGACCGGCCGCTGGACGCGGATCTCGTGGTCGTGGACGAGGCGTCGATGCTCGACCTGCTGCTCGCCAACAAGTTGATCAAGGCGGTGGCGATGGGCGCCCATCTGCTGCTCGTCGGGGACGTGGACCAGCTGCCGAGCGTCGGCGCGGGCGAGGTGCTGAGAGATCTGCTCGCGGACGGCGGGCCGGTGCCGGTCGTCCGGCTGACCCGCATCTTCCGGCAGGCCCAGCAGTCCGGTGTCGTGACGAATGCGCACCGGATCAACTCCGGTGTGCAGCCCATCACTTCGGGGCTGAGCGATTTCTTCCTCTTCGTGGAGGAGGAGACGGAGGACGCGGGCCGGCTCACGGTGGACGTGGCGGCGCGTCGTATCCCGGAGAGGTTCGGGCTCGATCCGCGGCGCGATGTGCAGGTCCTCGCGCCGATGCACCGGGGCCCCGCCGGTGCGGGCACGTTGAACGGGCTGCTCCAGCAGGCGATCACCCCTGCCCGGCCGGATCTGCCGGAGAAGCGGTTCGGCGGCCGGGTGTTCCGTGTCGGCGACAAGGTCACCCAGATTCGTAACAACTATGACAAAGGGCGTAATGGCGTCTTCAACGGCACCGTCGGGGTCGTCACCGCGCTGAACGCGGACGATCAGCGCCTCACCGTGCTCACGGACGAGGACGAGGAAGTCCCGTACGACTTCGACGAGCTGGACGAGCTGGCCCATGCGTACGCGGTCACGATCCACCGCTCCCAGGGCAGTGAGTATCCGGCGGTCGTGATCCCGGTCACCACCGGGGCCTGGATGATGCTCCAGCGCAATCTGCTCTACACGGCCGTCACCCGCGCCAAGAAGCTCGTCGTACTGGTGGGCTCGCGCAAGGCGATAGGCCAGGCGGTGCGCACGGTGTCCGCCGGCAGACGCTTCACCGCTCTCGATCACCGGCTGGTCGGCGGGCCTGCGGCCGGGTGAGCCGTGCGGGGGCGGTTCGGCCGCCCCGCAGGGTGGGAAACACCACCCCGACCCCGCCTTGGCTTTCACAACCAGGGTGGAGGGGGCAAGATGAGCAGGTTGGCGGCACTGAGTGCCGCCGATGGGCCCAATGGTCGACCCCGAGTGCACTCTCCTGAGCCAAATGGGGGATGGTAGAGACAGTCAGGGCACCTCGAAGTTAGAGGCACTACGTCGGTGAGGGATGACGTGAGCGACAACTCTGTAGTACTGCGGTACGCGGACGGTGAATACACCTACCCGGTGGTCGAGAGCACCGTCGGCGACAAGGGCTTCGACATCGGGAAGCTCCGAGCCCAGACCGGTCTGGTGACCCTGGACAGTGGATACGGCAACACCGCCGCCTATAAATCCGCGATCACCTACCTCGACGGCGAGCGGGGCATTCTGCGCTACCGCGGATACCCCATCGAGCAGCTGGCCGAGCGGTCCACCTTCCTCGAGGTGGCGTCCCTGCTGATCAACGGCGAGCTTCCGACCGTGGACGAGCTCTCCACGTTCAAGAACGAGATCACGCAGCACACGCTGCTGCACGAGGACGTCAAGCGTTTCTTCCAGGGTTTCCCCCGTGACGCCCACCCGATGGCCATGCTGTCCTCCGTGGTCAGCGCGCTGTCCACCTTCTACCAGGACAGCCACAACCCGTTCGACGAGAAGCAGCGCCACCTCTCGACGATCCGGCTGCTCGCCAAGCTTCCGACCATCGCGGCCTACGCGTACAAGAAGTCGATCGGCCACCCCTTCGTCTACCCGCGCAACGACCTCGGGTACGTGGAGAACTTCCTGCGCATGACCTTCTCGGTCCCGGCGCAGGAGTACGAGCTCGACCCGGTCGTCGTCTCCGCGCTCGACAAGCTGCTGATCCTGCACGCGGACCACGAGCAGAACTGCTCCACCTCCACCGTGCGCCTGGTCGGTTCCTCGCAGGCGAACATGTTCGCCTCGATCTCCGCCGGCATCAGCGCCCTGTGGGGCCCGCTGCACGGTGGCGCCAACCAGTCGGTGCTGGAGATGCTCGAGGGCATCCAGGCCAACGGCGGCGATGTCGACTCCTTCATCCGCAAGGTGAAGAACAAGGAGGACGGCGTCCGCCTGATGGGCTTCGGCCACCGGGTCTACAAGAGCTTCGACCCCCGGGCGAAGATCATCAAGGCTGCGGCGCACGACGTCCTCTCGGCCCTCGGCAAGTCCGACGAGCTGCTGGACATCGCGCTGAAGCTGGAGGAGCACGCGCTCTCCGACGACTACTTCGTCTCGCGCAACCTCTACCCCAACGTGGACTTCTACACGGGCCTGATCTACCGCGCGATGGGCTTCCCGACCGAGATGTTCACCGTGCTGTTCGCCCTCGGCCGCCTGCCGGGCTGGATCGCCCAGTGGCACGAGATGATCAAGGAGCCCGGGTCCCGTATCGGCCGCCCGCGCCAGATCTACACGGGCGAGGTCCTGCGCGACTTCGTGCCGGTCGAGGCCCGCTAGGCCCGGACAGGGCCTAGTCGCGGACGCGCGCGGAGCAGTAACGCGGAAAGCGCCCCGCTGCCGATCCCCCCACGGGTCGGCGGGCGGGGCGCTTCCCATATCCCCGGAGCGGATTCCCCCCACGGGATCCGGCCGGGCGTCTGCTGGGATGCAGTCGCTCCCTCTGCGGTCTGCCGGGGTACGTACGCACGGGAGGGCCGCTCAAAGCTCCCCGGGCACGTGCCCCGGCCAACGCTTGCCTGGAACGTCCCCCAAGACATTCCATGAACGTCCCCCAAGACGTTCTCGGCATCGCCCACTAAGACTCGCGAGGAGCCTCAATGGTTACCCCTCAATATCTGTGATCTAGGTCTCCTTGTGAAGGTCTTGTGACCTGTTTGTAGTCACGAGAAGGAGCGCAAGCGGAGACTGTTGGACACGACAAATACGGACGAAAAGGCCATGGCGAAGCCCGCGATCATGGGGTTGAGCAGGCCAAATGCCGCCAGAGGCAGTGCCGCCACGTTGTAGCCGAAGGCCCAGTAAAGATTCCCTTTGATCGTGGCCAGAGTCCGACGTGCGAGACGGATCGCGTCCGCCGCCACGCGCAGATCGCCACGTACCAGGGTCAGGTCGCCCGCCTCGATGGCCGCGTCCGTGCCGGTGCCCATCGCCAGGCCCAGGTCCGCCGTGGCGAGCGCGGCGGCGTCGTTCACCCCGTCGCCCACCATCGCGACGGTGCGGCCCTCGGCACGCAGCCTTTCGATGATCTTCACCTTCTCCTCGGGCAGGACCTCGGCGTAGACCTCGTCCACGCCGACCTCGGCCGCCATCGCCTCCGCCACCGCCCTGCCGTCGCCGGTGAGCAGTACCGGGGTCAGCCCGAGGGCCTTGAGGTCGCGCACCGCCTCGGCGCTGGTCTCCTTGACCGCGTCGGCGACCGTCAGCACGCCGAGCGCCTTGCCGTCGCGTGCGGCGTACACGGCCGTACGGCCGGGGGTGGCGGCCGCGGCCGCCACCAGTTCGTCCGGCACCTCCACGCCCGCGCTGCGCAGCAGAGCCGCCCGCCCGACGACCACCTCGTGGCCCTCGACGGTGCCCCGGACGCCGAGGCCGGGCACGTTGGTGAAGTGCCCGGTGGCGGGCAGCGGGCCGGTGCGCGCCTCGGCGCCGGCGGCGACGGCCCGCGCGATGGGGTGCTCCGAGGAGTGCTCAAGGGCGCCGGCGAAACGCAGCAGCTCGGCCTCGTCGGATGTGCCGGCCGGGTGGACGCCCAGCAGGGTCATCCTGCCTGTGGTGACCGTTCCCGTCTTGTCCAGCACGACCGTGTCGACCCTGCGCGTCGACTCCAGGACCTCGGGCCCCTTGATCAGGATGCCGAGCTGAGCACCGCGTCCGGTGCCGACCATGAGCGCGGTCGGCGTCGCGAGGCCGAGCGCGCACGGGCAGGCGATGATCAGGACCGCTACGGCCGCGGTGAACGAAGCCGTCGCATCACCGGTCGTCAGCAGCCAGCCGACGAGCGTCACGAGTGAGATCAGCAGTACGACGGGTACGAAGACGGCCGAAACGCGGTCTGCCAGGCGCTGGACCTCCGCCTTGCCGTTCTGCGCGTTCTCCACGAGCTCGGCCATCCGGGCCAGACGGGTGTCCGCCCCGACGTGGCCGGCTTCGACGACGAGCCGGCCCGCGGTGTTGAGCGTCGCGCCGGTGACCGGTTCGCCCACCGTCACGTCCACCGGCACGGACTCGCCGGTCAGCATCGACATGTCGACGGCCGACGTGCCCTCGACGACCGTGCCGTCGGTGGCGATCTTTTCCCCGGGGCGTACGACGAAACGATCGCCCACGGCGAGATCGTCGACCGGAATGCGTACCTCCCTGCCGCCGCGCAGGACTGCCACGTCCTTGGCGCCCAGTTCCATCAACGCCCGCAGCGCAGCGCCCGCCCGGCGCTTGGAACGTGCCTCCAGCCAGCGTCCGAGCAGGATGAACACGACCACCCCGGCGGCCACTTCGAGATAGATCGTCGCGGTGCCGTCGGTGCGTGCCACGGTGGGCTCGAAGGCGTGCCGCATCCCGGGCATCCCCGCCGTACCGAAGAACAGGGCCCACAGCGACCAGCCGAAGGCGGCCAGCGTCCCCGTCGACACCAGGGTGTCCATCGTGGCGGCGCCGTGCCGCAGATTCGTCCAGGCCGCCCGGTGGAAGGGCAGCCCGCCCCAGACGACGACGGGGGCGGCGAGAGTGAGCGAAAGCCAGTGCCAGTTGTCGAACTGCAGGGGCCGGATCATGGACATGAGGACGACGGGTGCGGCGAGGACGGCGGAGACGACGAGCCGCTGCCGGAGGGTGTCCTGGTCGTGCGACGGCGCGGCGGCCGAGTCATCAGTGTCCGTATCCGTATCCGGCACGGGTGCCGGAGGCGGCGGTTCCTCGGCGGTGTAGCCGGTCTTCACCACGGTGGCGATGAGGTCGGCGACCGGCATGTCCCGCGGGTAGCTGACGCGTGCCTTCTCGGTCGCGTAGTTGACGGTGGCGCTGACGCCCTCCATGCGGTTCAGCTTCTTCTCCACGCGGGCCGCGCAGGAGGCGCAGGTCATGCCGCCGATGGTGAGATCGACCTGGGCTGTTTCCACTGTCGGGACTCCACATGTGCAGGGGCCGGGCCGTACGGGACCAGTATCCGACCGGTCGCGTACGGCCCGGCCCCGGGGGGCGGGAGGACCGGGCGGCGGCCGTCCGGTCCGAGGGAGTCCGGTGGTGGTCAGACCTGGCCGACCAACTCGTAGCCCGCCTCGTCCACGGCGTCGCGCACTGCGGCCTGGTCGAGGGGAGCGTCCGAGACGACGGTCACGCGTCCCGTGGCCGCGACGGCCTGCACCGAGGTGACGCCGGCGATCTCGGAGATCTCACTGCTGACGGCACCCTCGCAGTGGCCGCAGGTCATGCCGGAGACCTCGTAGGCGGTGGTGATGCCGCCGGTCTGTGCGTCCGCCGAGGTGTCGTGGCAGGTGCCGTCGGCCGAGCAGCAGGAGCCGGTGCTCTGCGCGGTCGCGATCTCGATCTTCGTCTCGACGGTCATGGCGTTCTCCTCATCAGCGGAACGGGCGTGCGCGTTGCGGGTGCCGGGTGCGTGCCCGGGGGCGGCCGAGGCGACCCGACTCTGCCGAGTTTATACCCCTAGGGGGTATCAACGCGAGCAGGCGCGGGAAGAGTCGCCGAGCAACGGCTCGAGATAACGGAACATGACCGCTTTCAGTTCATCGATGTACGCCACGCGCTCCGTGCCCTCGTGGGCCAGGATCAGGTCCAGCCCCGCCTTGAAGACGGCGAAGGACATGGTGGCGATGCGCGTGATCTCGTCCTCCGGAGTGCCGGGCAGATAGCCCGCGATGACTTCCTGGATCCGGGTGAGCAGGCCGTCGTGGACGTTCTCGAACTCCTGGGTGACGCGGCCGGGGATGTCGGGGCCGTGCATCAGGACGGCGAACGCCGGGTTCTCGTGGTTGAAGGCGATGAGCGGGTCGAGGACCGCGTCGAGCAGCTGGTCGAGGGGCAGGTCGAGCGTGGCGGCGGCGAGTGCGGTGCCGTGCGACTCGCGCCACTGGTGCATGAGGCGGTCGCCGAGCTCGAAGGCCATGGCCTCCTTGTTCGGGAAGAACTGGTAGAGCGTGCCCGGCGAGACGCCCGCCTCGCGGGCGATGGCGTTGGTGCTCGCGGCGGCGTAGCCCGTTGAGCAGAAGACGCTGGCTGCGGCGTCCAGCAACTGTGCGATGCGGCGCTCGCCCCGGGCCTGGCGGCGCCGCGGCTTGGCGCTGCCTGCGGCGGCTGTGCCGCCTGCCGTGTCCGAGGGAGGCGTTGTCCCGGGGGCCTCGTGCGGGTCGCCCGTCCGGGCGTGCGTGGTGGGTGTGGCGACCGCGTGCCTTCGCGCGGCGCCCCGGTTCGTCGGCTCCGGTTCTGCGGGCTCCGCCTTGGTGGGCTCCGGCACGTCAAATCCCCAGCTTCCTGACCCTGTTGACAAACGCGAGTGGTCGCTCGCATTCTTGAGTAATGCGAGCGATGGCTCGTGTTTGCCAGTCTATGGCAACGGTCGACCCATGCTGCCTGCCTGGAAGCCTGCGCACGGGTCACGGTGAAGGGGACACCGCACCATGTCCGAAGTCAACAGCCCGCCCCACGCGGCGGGTCCGTCCCCGGTGAAGGGTGCGCCGCGCCTCGGGGGGTGGACCCGTTTCGTCATGGCGCGGCCCCGGCTCGCACTGATGGCGGCCCTTCTCCTCACCGCGCTCGCGGTCCTCGCGGGCAGCGGGGTCGCCGACAGGATGGGCAGCGGCGGCTGGGAGGACCCGGGGGCGGAGTCGACGTACGCAACCGAGGCTGTGGAGCGGGCCTTCCCCGCCTCGCAGCCCAATCTGCTCCTGCTGGTGGACAGCGGTGCGAAGAGCGTCGACGACCCGGCGGTGGCCGCCGAGGCGACGCGTCTGGCCCAGCGGCTCGCCGCCGAGGACGGCGTCACCGGCGTCGGCTCGTACTGGGGGACCAAGTCTCCGGCCCTGCGTGCGGATGACGGGCGGCAGGCCCTGATAGCGGCCCGTATCGAAGGCGACGAGAAGACCGCGGCCGAGGTCCTGGAGCGGATCGCGCCCGACTTCCGGGGGCAGCACGGCCCCGTCGAGGTCACGCTGGGCGGCCCGGTGCCGGTTCAGCACGAGATGACGACGATCATCCAGGAGGACCTGCTGCGGGCGGAGCTGATCGCCCTGCCCATCACGCTGGTGCTGCTGGTCATGGTGTTCGGCAGCGCCGTCGCGGCCCTGCTGCCCCTGCTCGTCGGCATCGTCGCCATCCTCGGGACGAACGCGGTGCTGCGCGGTATCACCGAGTTCGCCGATGTCTCGGTCTTCGCACAGAACCTGACCACGGCCCTGGGGCTCGGACTCGCCATCGACTACGCCCTGTTCATCGTGCGCCGCTTCAGGGAGGAGCTGGCGGCAGGAGCCGAGGTGCGCGAAGCGGTGGGCGCCACATTGCGCACGGCCGGCCGCACCGTCCTGTTCTCGGCACTGACGGTGGCCGTGTCGCTCGCGGCGATGCTGGTCTTCCCTCAGTACTTCCTGCGCTCGTTCGCCTACGCCGGCATCGCGGTCGTGCTCCTTGCCGCAGCCGCGGCGCTGATCCTGCTCCCCGCCGCGCTGATGCTGCTGGGCCACCGGGTCAACGCCCTCGATCTGCGCAGGCTGTTCCGGCGCGGGCGGCAACGCGGCGGTGATGCCGGGGAAGGCAGCCCGGAAGGATCGGACGGAGCCGAGTCCGGTGCCGGCTGGGGGCGGTTCGCCGACCTCGTGATGCGTCGCGCCCCCCTCTTCGCCTTCGCCACCGTCGCGGCACTGGTGCTGCTCGGACTGCCCTTCCTGGGCGTGAAGTTCGGTACGCCCGATGACCGTCAGCTGCCGGCAGGCGCCGAATCCCATGTGGTGCAGCAGCAGATACGGGACGGCTTCGCGGGCAGTCCCACCGGAGGGCTGGAGGTGTTCGCCGAGCCCGCCCGTTCCGGAGCACCCGCTCCGACGCCCGCCGAGTACGCGGCGTACCGCGACCGCATCGCCTCCCTGCCCGGGGTGCTCCGGGTCGACGGACCGGCCACCGCCGGCGACCTCGCCTACTTCACCGTGCTGCCGGAGGGGGAGGCGGTGGGGGAGCAGGCGCAGCGACTCGTGCAGGAACTGCGCGATGTGCCCGCCCCGTTCGAGACATCCGTGACGGGCAGGGCCGCGGTGCTGGAGGATTCCAAGGCGGCGATCGCGGACAAGCTGCCGCTCGCCCTGGGCATCATCATCGTGGTGACTTTGCTGCTCGTCTTCCTGCTCACCGGCAGTGTGCTGATCCCCGTCCAGGCGGTCCTGCTCAACGGTCTGAGCCTGACCGCGATGTTCGGAGCCGTCGTCTGGGTCTTCCAGGACGGGAATCTGTCGGGGCTGCTGTCCTTCACCTCGACCGGGGACATCGAGACGACGCTGCCTGTGCTGATGTTCTGCATCGCCTTCGGACTCTCCATGGACTACGGCGTGTTCCTGCTCTCCCGGATCAAGGAGGAGCACGACCGCAGCGGCAACCACGAACAGGCCGTGCGGTTCGGCCTGCAGCGCACGGGCGGGCTGATCACCGCCGCGGCCGTGATCCTGGCCGTGGTGATGGTGGGAATCGGCACCTCACGGGTGACGAACACCAAAATGCTGGGCCTCGGAATCGCCCTGGCGGTTCTGATGGACGCCATGGTGGTGCGCAGCCTGCTGGTCCCTTCGGTGATGAAGCTGATGGGCGCCCCCACATGGTGGGCGCCGGGGCCGCTGCGTCGCTTCCAGGAGCGGTTCGGCCTCAGCGAGGGGGAGCAGATACCGAAGGCCGGGGCCGTCGCCGCGGTGCGTGATGTGCCTGCGGAGGCGGATTCCGGCGGGGCGCCGTCACCGAGCCGGGACACGGCCGGGGTCTGACGGCACGGGAAGGCCCCGCACCCATGGGGTGCGGGGCCGTTGCCTCACTTGGCCGGGTGGTCCCGTGCCCAGGGCCTCGTGTCCCCGACGGAGCTCACTCCCTGCGGCCCCTGTTTCCGGGCCGGTTGGCCACCCACACGCGGATGGTGTCTGCGTACCAGTAAGGCTTCCCGGCTTCCACATGGTCGGGAGGCGGAAGGAGGCCGTGCTTGCGATACGAGCGGACCGTGTCCGGCTGCACCTTGATATGTGCGGCAATGTCCTTGTAGGACCAGAGTCTTCTGTCCGTCATGTGTGGTACCTCCCTGCGCGCGCAGCAGCGGCGGGCGGGATGCCTTCGGGGGAGCTGCCGCGCGGACGCTGGCGATCACTGAGCCTGTGCCCCGTGAACGACGGCGGGCCGGGGCTGGATCAGGGCTGTCGATCTCCTGTGACGGAAGACCCGCGTAATGGAGACATGCGTGATGAGGTGGGGACAACGGTGACAGACGTGATGCAGGTGGTTCAGACGCCGCAAGAGCGCAGGAATCCGCGTGTGCGTTCGGCGATGGGGAACGGCTTGTCGGGTGGGCAGGGGTACATGTCCTGCTCGACGATGGCGAAGAGGTCGATGTCGAGCGCCGAGGCCGCGGCCAGTACCGGCTCCAGCGCGGGGACGCCGGCCGGTGGCTCGCACATCACACCGCGGGCGACCGCCGGACCGAACGGCACCTCGTCCGCGACGACTTCGCCGAGGATCCGGGGGTCGACCTGCTTGAGATGGAGGTAGCCGAGCCGTTCCCCGTAGGTCTCGATGAGCTTGACGCTGTCGCCACCGCAGTACGCGTAATGACCGGTGTCCAGACAGAGGGAGACGAGGCCGGGGTCGGTGGCGTCGAGGAAGCGACTGACGTTCTCCTCGGTGTCGATATGGGTGTCCGCGTGCGGATGGACGACGATCCGGAGTCCGTAGCGCTCGCGGACCTCATGGCCCAGGCGTTCGCTCAGGGTGGTGAGGTCGCGCCACTGTGCGGGCGTGAGGGTGCGGCCCTCCAGCACCCGGCCCGTCTTGTCGTCGCGCCAGAAGGACGGGATGACCACGAGATGCTCCGCGCCCATGGCCCGGGTCAGCGCGGCGATGTCCGACACATGGGCCCAGGTCTCGTCCCAGACGCCGGGGCCGTGGTGCAGTCCGGTGAAGACGGTGCCGGCCGAGACCTTCAGTCCGCGGCTCGCGGTCTCCTCGGTGAGGCGGGCGGGGTCGTTCGGGAGATAGCCGTAAGGGCCGAGCTCGATCCACTCGTATCCGGCCTGCGCCACCTCGTCGAGGAAGCGCTGCCAGGGGACCTGCTCGGGATCGTCGGGGAACCACACCCCCCAGGAATCGGGGGCCGAGCCGACCCGGATGCGGTTCAGGGCGGGGGCGGATGAGGTCATGCCGGTCAGCTTTCCGGCCGCCGGAGAAAGGTGTCAAGGGTTCGTCCGAATGTCCGGACAAAATGTTGACAGGGTTCATCGGGGAGGGCTAGACCTGGGGGCACTTCCTGACCGAAGGGAAACGCATGCCTCAGGCGTACGACCCTCAGCCACCTCAGCCGTACGACGTGATCACGATGGGCCGGATCGGGGTGGACCTCTATCCGCTGCGCACCGGGGTCCCGTTGGCGCAGGTCGACACGTTCGGGAAGTTCCTGGGCGGTTCGCCGGCGAACGTCGCGGTCGCGGCGGCCAGGCTGGGCAGACGGACGGCCGTCATCACCCGCACCGGGCAGGACCCCTTCGGCGAATATCTGCACGGCGCCCTGCGGGACTTCGGCGTGGACGACCGCTGGGTGACATCCGTCGCCGCGTACCCGACACCGGTCACCTTCTGCGAGATCTTCCCGCCGGACGACTTCCCCCTCTACTTCTACCGGCAGCCCAAGGCGCCCGATCTCGAGATCAGGGAAGACGAGTTGGAGCCGGAGCCGATCAGGGCGGCGGGGGTCTTCTGGACGACCGGCACGGGCCTGTGTGCCGAACCGAGCCGTACGGCGACGCTCGCCGCGCTCGACCACCGGGCGAAGGCGGGGATCACCGTCTTCGACATGGACTGGCGACCCATGTTCTGGGCGGACCCGGATACCGCGCGATCGCACTACGCGCGGGCGCTCGCCGGGGCGACCGTCGCCGTCGGCAATCTGGAGGAGTGCGGGATCGCGACGGGTGAGCGCGAACCGGCCGCGGCCGCCGAGGCGCTGCTGGCCGCGGGGGTCGAGCTGGCCGTCGTCAAGCAGGGCCCCAAGGGCGTGCTCGCGGTGCACCGCGACGGCACCCGGGCCGAGGTCCCGCCCGTGCCGGTGGACGTGGTCAACGGCCTCGGCGCCGGGGACGCGTTCGGCGGGGCACTGTGCCACGGGCTGCTCGCGGGCTGGGAGTTGGAGCGCGTGATGCGCTTCGCGAACGCTGCGGGAGCGGTGGTCGCGGCGCGCCTCGCCTGCTCGACGGCCATGCCTTACGAGGCGGAGGTGACCCAGGTCCTCGCGGGCGGCCCGGTCCCCCCGGACCCGAGCCGTACGGCCGCCGATGACTCCGGTGCGGCCGGGGGCCGGGCCGATGCCTCCGGCCCCGTGGCCGACGACGGCCCGTACCAGGAGGCAGGTCGGGGCGGCGCGCCCGGCAGTGGGCAGCGCAACGGTCCCGCTCCCCGGGCGGAGGCCGCCGGCCCGCGGCCCGGCACCCCACCCGAGAGCCACCTGCGCCCCGGCCCCGCGCCTTCCGGCCCGTCCGCCGGCCGGGCCGGGACCGAGTCGCGCGCGCCGCGCGGGGGCGCGTCATGACTCGCGTCGACATCGGGGAGCTCGTCGGTATCCGCACCCGGCACCCCGAAGCCGTCGCCGAAGCCGCCGGGCGGCGGCGCAGGCGGTCGCGGCTCCTCGACGACAGCGGTCACGGGCGGCTGATGATCGTCGCCGCCGACCACCCCGCCCGCGGAGCGTTCGCCGTCGGCGACCGCCCGCTCGCCATGGCCAACCGGCTCGATCTGCTGGAGCGGCTGTGTCTCGCGCTGTCCCGTCCCGGCGTCGACGGCGTCCTCGCCACCGCCGACATCCTCGACGACCTGCTGCTCCTCGGTGCCCTCGACGGCAAGGTCGTGATGGGCTCCATGAACCGCGGCGGTCTCGCAGGTGCGGCGTTCGAGCTGGACGACCGCTTCACCGGGTACCGCGCGGACGACCTCGTGCGGCGAGGCTTCGACGCGGGCAAGCTGCTGCTCCGCATCGACTACGACGACCCGGCCTCCCTGGACACCCTCACCTCCGCCTCCCTCGCCATCTCAGAGATGGCCGAGCGTCAGCTTCCCGTCTTCGTGGAGCCGTTCATCTGTCACCGGATCGACGGCCGGCTGCGCAACGATCTCGGGGCCGAGGCCGTGGCCCGTTCCCTCGCCATCGCGTCCGGTCTGGCCGGCACGTCCGCCTACACCTGGCTGAAGGTTCCGGTGACCGACGATCCCGACGACATGCGGGCCGTGATGGAGACCTCAACCCTTCCCGCGGTGCTGCTCGGCGGGGACATAGGGAAGGACCAGGACGGCACGTACGAGAAATGGCGCGGCGCGCTGCAACTGCCCACGGTGCAGGGACTCGTGGTGGGACGCTCGCTGCTCTATCCGGCCCGCGGCGACGTGGCGGGCGCGGTCGATACGGCCGTCGGCCTGCTGTAGGGGGTACGAAGCAGACATGAGCGACGACAGCAAACTGCACGGACTCCACCTCCCGGCGGGCAGCGCGGCGAGCGGTGAGTACGCCCTGAGCATCAGCCCCGAGCGGGCGGGCTGGGGGTATGCGAGCCTGCGCGTGCTGGAGCTGGAGGCGGGTGGATCGCATCTGCTGACGACCGGCGACAGCGAGTGGATCGTGCTGCCGCTCAGCGGCGGTTGCACCGTGCACACGCAAGGCGAGATGTTTGAACTGCAGGGGCGGGACGGCGTGTTCGGCGGAGTGAGCGACTTCGCCTATGTGCCGAGGGACGCCCATGCCCAGATCGCCTCCGGCGTGGGAGGCCGCTTCGCCCTGGCAGGAGCGAGGTGCGAGCGCCGACTCCCCGCTCGCTACGGCCCCGCGCCGGAGGTACCCGTCGAAGCCCGCGGCAGCGGCAACCAGGCCCGCGAAGTGCACAACTTCGGGGCCGCCGGGGTCTTCGAGTGCGACCGGCTGATCGCCGTGGAGGTCATCACCCCCGGCGGGAACTGGTCCTCCTACCCGCCGCACAAGCACGACGAGCACCGCCCCGGCGAGGAGAGCGAGCTGGAGGAGATCTACTACTTCGAGATCGACCGCGGCGGCGTCGGCTACCAGCGGGTGTCCCCGTCGCGCCCCGGCGGTGCCGATGTGCTGGCCGAGGTCCGCGGCGGCGACGCCGTGCTCGTCCCCGACGGCTGGCACGGCCCGTCCATCGCGGAGCCGGGCCACACCATGTACTACCTCAATGTGATGGCGGGACCGGGCGCCGAGCGCGAGTGGCTGATCCGCTTCCACCCCGACCACACGGAGGGCTACCGATGACCCGGCTGACCACGGCCCAGGCCCTGGTGCGTTTCCTCGCCCAGCAGTACACCGAGCGCGACGGCCGACGGCAGCGGCTGATCGCCGCGACCTGGGGCATCTTCGGGCACGGCAACGTCGCCGGCATCGGTCAGGCGCTGCTGGAATCCGCGCAGGACATGCCGTACGTCCAGGGCCGCAACGAGCAGGCCATGGTGCACGCGGCCGTCGGCTTCGCCCGCCAGTCCCGCCGCCTGTCGGCGCACGCCGTCACTACCTCCATCGGCCCGGGCGCCACCAACCTGGTCACCGGCGCCGCGCTCGCCACGATCAACCACCTGCCGGTGCTGCTGCTCCCCGGCGACACGTTCGCCACCCGCCCCGCCGACCCCGTCCTCCAACAGCTCGAAGTGCCCTACGCCGGGGACGTGTCGGTGAACGACTGTCTGCGGCCCGTCTCGCGCTACTTCGACCGGATCGGCCGTCCCGAGGCGCTGATCCCGGCCGCACTCCAGGCCATGCGCGTCCTCACCGACCCCGCACAGACCGGCGCCGTCACCCTTGCCCTGCCGCAGGACGTGCAGGCGGAGGCGTACGACTGGCCGGAGGAGTTCTTCGCCGAGCGCATCTGGCGGATCAGTGCCCCGCAGCCGGATCCCGACGAGTGGGCCGAGGCGGTACGCGCTGTGGAGGCCGCCCGGCGGCCGCTGGTCGTCGCGGGCGGCGGGGTCCACCACAGCGCGGCCGAGACCACGCTCGGGATTTTCGCCGAGTCGACCGGCATCCCCGTCGCCTCCACCCAGGCGGGCAAGGGCTCGCTGCGCTACGACCACCCGGCCGACGTCGGCGGCCTCGGCCACACCGGCACCGCCACCGCCAACGACCTCGCCCGTACCGCCGACCTGATCATCGGCGTCGGCACCCGCTACACCGACTTCACCACCGCTTCCGGCACCCTCTTCCAGAACCCGGACGTACGGTTCCTCAACATCAACATCACCGGCTTCGACGCCCACAAGATGTCCGGCCGGACGCTGGTCGCCGACGCACGGGCAACACTCCGTGCGCTCGTCGCCCAGCTGCACGACCACCGGGTCGACGCCGCGTACGAGGCGGAGTACGGACAGGCGAAGGCGGACTGGGAGAAGCGGGTGACCGCGGCCTTCACCGCCCCCGACCCCGACGCGCCGCCCACCCAGTCCCAGGTCCTCGGCGTCCTCGACGAGCTGGTCACCGACGACGACATCCTGATCAACGCCGCCGGATCCCTCCCCGGCGACCTGCACAAACTGTGGCGCGCCCGGTCCGCCGACCAGTACCACGTCGAGTACGGCTACTCCTGCATGGGCTACGAGATCCCTGCCGCGATCGGCGTCGCGATGGCCGCACCCGGCCGCCCCGTGTGGGCCCTCGTCGGCGACGGCACCTATCTGATGAACCCCACCGAGATCGTCACCGCCGTGCAGGAGGGCGTCCCGATCAAGATGGTCATCCTGCAGAACCACGGGTACGCGTCCATCGGCGGCCTGTCCGAGGCGGTCGGCGCCGAGCGCTTCGGCACCGCCTACCGGCACCGGACCGGCCCCGACCGGGCCTACACCGGCGCACCGCTGCCCATCGATCTCGCGGCCAACGCCGCCTCGCTCGGTATCCGCGTGATCCGTGCCCGCAGCGTGCGTGACCTGCACGAAGCCCTGTCCGATGCGCGTGCGGCGGACGGTCCCACATGTGTCTACGTCGAGACCGGAACGCCCGACACTGTGTCGGGCCCGCCCACAGCGCAGGCGTGGTGGGATGTTCCTGTGGCCGAGACCGCCACCCGACCATCGGCGGTCAAGGCCCGGGAGGAGTACGACCGGAACGTCGCATCCCGCCGCCGCCATCTGTGAAGGAGCAATTCGCCATGACGAAGACCGTCAACCACTGGATCGGTGGCAGGACCGTCGAAGGCGCGTCCGGCAACTGGGGACCGGTCACCGACCCGGCGACCGGTGAGGTCACCACCCAGGTCGCCCTGGCCTCCGTGGCCGAGGTCGACGCGGCCGTCTCCGCGGCGAAGGATGCGTACGCCGCCTGGGGCACCTCGTCCCTCGCGCAGCGCACCGCGATCCTGTTCCGTTACCGCGCCCTGCTCGACGCCCGCCGCGACGACATCGCCGCCCTGATCACCGCCGAGCACGGCAAGGTGCACTCCGACGCGCTGGGCGAGGTCGCCCGCGGCCTGGAGATCGTGGAGCTGGCCTGCGGTATCACCACCCAGCTCAAGGGCGAGCTGTCCACCCAGGTCTCCAGCCGGGTCGACGTCTCCTCCATCCGGCAGCCGCTCGGCGTGGTCGCCGGCATCACCCCGTTCAACTTCCCGGCGATGGTCCCGATGTGGATGTTCCCGCTGGCCGTCGCCTGCGGAAACACCTTCATCCTCAAGCCGAGCGAGAAGGACCCCTCCGCGGCGAACCTGCTCGCCGAACTGGCCACCGAGGCGGGCCTGCCCGACGGCGTGCTGAACGTGGTCCACGGTGACAAGGTCGCGGTCGACGCGCTCCTCGAGCACCCGGACGTCGCCGCCGTCTCCTTCGTCGGCTCGACCCCGATCGCCCGCTACATCCACACCACCGCCTCCGCCAACGGCAAGCGCGTCCAGGCGCTCGGCGGTGCGAAGAACCACATGCTGGTCCTGCCCGACGCGGACCTCGACGCGGCTGCCGACGCTGCGGTGTCGGCGGCGTACGGCTCGGCCGGCGAGCGCTGCATGGCGATCTCCGCGGTCGTCGCGGTCGGCGCGATCGGCGACGAGCTGGTGGACAAGATCCGTGAGCGCGCCGAGAAGATCAAGATCGGCCCCGGCAACGACCCGACGTCGGAGATGGGCCCCCTGATCACCGCCGCCCACCGCGACAAGGTGGCCTCGTACGTGACGGGCGCCGGCGCCCAGGGCGCCGACGTCGTCCTCGACGGCACCGGCTACACCGTCGGCGGCCACGAGAACGGCCACTGGATCGGCCTCTCCCTCCTGGACAACGTGTCCACGGAGTCCGACGCGTACCGCGACGAGATCTTCGGCCCGGTGCTGTGCGTGCTGCGCGCGGAGACGTACGAGGAGGGCGTGGCGCTGATCAACGGCTCGCCGTTCGGCAACGGCACCGCGATCTTCACCCGCGACGGCGGCGCGGCGCGCCGCTTCCAGCTGGAGGTCGAAGCGGGAATGGTCGGCGTGAACGTGCCGATCCCGGTCCCCGTCGGCTACCACTCCTTCGGCGGCTGGAAGGACTCGCTCTTCGGCGACCACCACATCTACGGCAACGACGGCGTGCACTTCTACACCCGCGGCAAGGTCGTCACGACCCGCTGGCCCGACCCCTCCGAGGGCCACCTCGGTGTGGACCTGGGTTTCCCGCGCAACCACTGAGACGCGTGTGAGGCGGCCCGTGCGGATCCCGTACGGGCCGCTTTTCAGTACCGGGCGTCCAACGCGAGGACGACGGCCCGCAGTTCGCGCGCGGCACGGCGGGGAAGGGCGAGCATGGCGCCCTCGAGCATCTCGCGGGCGCGCAGAGGATCACCGCAGCAGAGCCACTCGGTGCAGCCGTCCTCGCCTTCGCGCCACAGCCGTCGGTTCGGCCGGCCGACAAAGCCCCGCCACAGCGCGAGCGACTCGCTCACGGCGTCCGCCCACAGGTAGCCACGGGTCTCCTCGATGCGCACGATCTCGTACAGGGTGCGCCGCGAGACCCCGTCAATGGCCTGCATCCGATTCTTCCGGCACCGCTCCCGCACCCGCTGCTCGGCGCGGACGTGCCCGGGCCGCCTACGCGGCACGGCCTCCGGAGATGTTCCTCGTCATGGGCGCGAGCCTAGGACGTAATCCGGTGGCCCGACAACGGGGTTTGTGCGCACGCTGTGCGCCATGACCGACGAACCCCGGTACCGCATCCGTGCCGTTCACTCCGACGACACCGTCACCGTCTACCAGGCCTACCACCCGGCGATCGGCGGCCCTGCCGCGCGCAGTGGGCGGTTTCCCGCTGCCTGGAAGCGGGACCGGATGACGTGGATCAAGCCGTCGTTCCTGTGGATGATGTACCGCTGCGGCTGGGGCACGAAGGCCGATCAGGAGACGGTCCTGGCGATCGAGATCCGGCGTGACGGGTTCGAGTGGGCGCTGCGGAACGCGTGCCTGTCCCACTACAAGCCGGACGTGCACGAGAGCCAGGAGGCGTGGAAGAGGGAGCTGCGTCAGGCACCCGCGCGGGTGCAGTGGGATCCGGAACGGGATCTCGGGCTCCAGCCCCTGCCGTACCGCTCGCTCCAGCTGGGCCTCGCGGGCGAGTCGGCCGGACGGTACGCCGACGAGTGGACGGTCTCCATCACGGACGTGACGCCGCTCGCGCACGAGATCCACGGGCTCGTCCGCGCGGGCGACCGGGCAGGTGCGGCACGCCTGATGCCCGAGGAGCGGCCGTACCCGGCGGGTCCGGAGCTCCTCGGGCATCTTGTGCCGTAGCCGCTAGAACAGCGAGTGCAGCAGCTTGTTCGGCGAACCCGTCAGCGGGCTCTGGACCTTGCCCGACGTCGCGTTGTTCACCAGCGCGTCCCGGACCTGGGCCGGGGTCGCCGTCGGATGGGTCGAGAGGTAGAGCGCCGCCACGCCCGCGGTGTGCGGGGTCGCCATGGAGGTGCCCGAGATGGTGTTCGTGGCCGTGTCGTTGTCCTTCCAGGCCGACGTGATGTCCACGCCCGGGGCGAACAGGTCAAGGCACGTGCCGTAGTTGGAGAACGAGGCACGGCGGTCCGCGCTGTCCGTCGCGCCGACCGTGATCGCCTCGGGGACGCGGGCGGGCGAGTAGTTGCACGCGTTCGCGGGGATGCCGAGGATCGGGAGACCGTTGCCCGCAGCGATGGAGTAGCTCACGCCCGAGGCGATCGACCTCTTCACCGCGTTGTCGAGCGCGGCGCTCGCGCTGCCGCCGAGGCTCATGTTGGCGACGGCCGGCTTCTGGGCGTTGGCCGTCACCCAGTCGACGCCCGCGATGACGCCGGCGTTCGTGCCGGAGCCCTCGCAGTCGAGGACGCGGACGCCGATCAGCTTGACGCCCTTGGCGACGCCGTAGTTCTTGCCGCCGACCGTGCCCGCCACGTGCGTGCCGTGGCCCTGGCAGTCCTGTCCGTTCTGGCCGTCGCCCACCGTGTCCTTGCCGATGACGGCGCGGCCACCGAACTCGCTGTGCGAGGTGCGGATCCCGGTGTCGATGATGTACGCATTCACATTGGATGCGGACGTGTTGTGCGTGTATGTCTTCGACAGCGGCAGGTTCCGCTGGTCGATGCGGTCGATGCCCCAGGTGGCGTTGGGCTGAGTGTCATTGAGCCGCACGATGGAGTTCTGCTCGACGTACGCCACGCGCGGGTCGGCCGCCAGGGCCTTGGCCTTCGCCCCCGACATGGCGGCGGAGAAGCCCGTCAGGACATTGCGGTAGGTGTGCTTGGGGGTGACGCCGAAGTCGGCGGCGCTGGTGCTGCCGTCCTTCAGGACGACGATCCAGCTGTTCTGTACGGCAGTTGCAGTGGGGGCGAGACGAAGATCGCCGATGTCCGCGCTTTGCGCGGTGGGGGAGAGGGCGACCTGGAGACCGGTCGCAACGGCGAGCGCGGATATCAGCGCCCCGACGCGACGGGCTGAGACTCTCATCTCGTGCACCTGACCTTTCGTTGTGCCGGGTTACGGACAAGTACGGGCGTGCATGGTGCCAGGACGTGCGCATGTGCGAACCAGAGTGCCGGGGTGTGACGTGCGACACAAGACCGCGACCTGTCGGTAATTGACCCTGAAACAAAGGGATATGGGCGACCGTCATGAGGTGCGGATCTTGTGTACACGCGTCACCGGCCCGAAATGCGTCCGCGACCGTGTACCGCGTCTGGTGTACGGGGAGCGGCGGCGTACTACCCGAGGAGGCTCATGAGTTCCCCCTGGCGGCAGCCGAGAGCGCACAGGGTGTCCGCTTAGGGTTTCCAGCATGCAGATCCGACTTCCCCGGCCCGCGGCCCGGGGCCGATGGCTCGCCGGCGTGGCGGCCTTCGCCGTGCTCGCGGGCGCCGGCACCTGGACCGCCGTCGCCGACGACGGCCCCCCGGCCGTGCAACGCGAGGACCGGGTGCAGGACATGCCCGGAGCGAAGATCGACACCTCCTTCTTCACCGCGGGAGGCACCGAGCGGCGGCCCGCCGTGCTCATCGGGCACGGATTCGGCGGCTCCAAGGCCGATGTGCGCGCCCAGGCCGAGAAGCTGGCCCGCGACGGTTACGCCGTCCTGACCTGGTCCGCCCGCGGCTTCGGCGCGTCGACCGGTCGCATCGGGCTCAACGATCCGCGGTACGAGGTCAAGGACGTCTCGCGCCTCATCGACTGGCTGGCGAAGCGGCCCGAGGTGCAGCTCGACGCGGACGGCGATCCGCGCGTGGGCCTCACCGGCAGTTCCTACGGCGGCGCGGTCTCCCTCCTCGGCGCCGGGTACGACAAGCGTGTCGACGCCGTCGCGCCCCAGATCACGTACTGGAACCTTGCCGACGCGCTCTTCCCCGACGGCGTCTACAAGAAGCTCTGGGCCGGGATCTTCTTCTCGACGGGGTCGCTGGGGGAGAGGAGCGCCGGCGAGCCGGGTGCGGTGACGACGCCGGAGAGGCCGCCGGCCGGCGGCGTCGCCGCGGACCGCACCGCCGACACGCCTCGCAACCCCTCCGGCTGCGGCAGTTTCGCGCCGCAGCTGTGCGTCATGTACGAGCGGGTCGCCGTCGCCGGGAAGCCCGACGCTCAGGCGCGGGAACTCCTGGAGGAGCGCAGCCCCTCCGCCGTCGGCGACAGGATCGACGTGCCCGCGCTCATCGTGCAGGGGCAGTCGGACTCCCTGTTCCCGCTCTCGCACGCCGACGCCATCGCAAAGGCGGTCGCCGGCAACGGCTCACCCGTTGCCGTCGACTGGATCGCCGGCGGGCACGACGGCGGAGACCGCGAGACGGACCGCATCGAGGGCCGTATCGGCGACTGGTTCGACCGCTACCTGAAGCAGGACAAGGGCACGGACACCGGGCCCGCGTTCCGCGTCAGCCGGGCCGGAGGCGTCGACTCCACCGACGGCCAGGCACTGCTGCGCGGCGCGACCTCGGACCGCTATCCCGGTCTCGCGAGCGGCGCCCGGCAGTTCGCGCTCACCGGCCGCGAGCAGAGTTTCGCCAACCCGGCAGGCGCCAACCCGGCCGCCGTCTCCTCCGTTCCCGGGCTGAGCGGCGGCGCCGGCGCGCTGGCCTCGTTCGGTGTGGGCCTGTCCCTCGACTTCCCGGGTCAGTTCGCGAGCTTCAGCTCCGCGCCGCTGCCCACCTCCGCCCGCATCACGGGCTCCCCCACCGTCACCGTGAAGGTCGCGTCGGACAACGGCGAAGCGGTCCTGTTCGGCAAGGTGTACGACGTCGGGCCCGACGGCCGGCAGCAGGTGCTGCCCGCCCAGCTCGTCGCCCCCGTCCGTGTCGAGGACGCCAAGGAGGGCAAGGAGGTCACACTGCGACTCCCCGCCGTGGACCACGAGGTCGACGCCGGGCACCGGCTGCGCCTCGTCCTGTCCGCGACCGACCTCGGCTACGCGTCCCCGGCCGAACCCGCCACGTACACCGTGTCCCTGGCCGGCCCCGGACAGCTGACCGTGCCCACCGCACCCGCGGTGAGGACACAGGCGGCCGCGCTCGCCTGGTGGGTGTGGGCGCTGCCCGCCGCCGGCGCGCTCGTCGCGGCCGTCCTGCTGATCACCGCCCGGCGCCGGGCGGTCGCTCCGGCGCCCGACCCCGAGCGCGCCGACGTGCCGCTGGAGATCACCGGACTGACGAAGAAGTACGCCAGGTCGGCCGACCGGTACGCCGTACGCGACCTGTCCTTCCGCGTCGAGAAGGGCCAGGTCCTCGGACTCCTCGGACCCAACGGCGCCGGAAAGACGACCACCCTGCGCATGCTGATGGGCCTCATCCGGCCCGACGAGGGCGAGATCCGGGTCTTCGGTCACGCCATCAGGCCCGGGGCGCCCGTGCTGTCGAGGGTCGGCGCGTTCGTCGAGGGAGCGGGCTTCCTCCCGCACCTTTCGGGTCGCGAGAACCTGGAGCTGTACTGGCAGGCCACCGGCCGCCCCGCCGACGACGCGCACATCGAAGAGGCGTTGGAGATCGCCGGCCTCGGCGACGCCCTCGCCCGCGCGGTGCGCACCTACTCGCAGGGCATGCGGCAGCGCCTGGCCATCGCGCAGGCCATGCTCGGCATGCCGGACCTGCTGATCCTCGACGAACCGACCAACGGCCTCGACCCGCCGCAGATCCGCGAGATGCGGGACGTGATGATCCGGTACGCGGCCGAAGGCCGGACCGTCATCGTCTCCAGTCACCTCCTTTCGGAGGTCGAGCAGACCTGCACCCACCTCGTGGTCATGGACCGCGGGCGGCTGGTGCAGGCCGGGCCGGTCGCCGAGATCACCGGCGAGAGCGACACCCTCCTCGTCACCACCGCGGGCGACCTGCCCGAGCCCGTCGTCGAGAAGATCGCCACCCTGCCGGGTATCGGT
Organism: Streptomyces sp. NPDC043812; assembly: GCF_056436245.1. Classification (NCBI taxonomy): domain Bacteria; kingdom Bacillati; phylum Actinomycetota; class Actinomycetes; order Kitasatosporales; family Streptomycetaceae; genus Streptomyces; species Streptomyces sp. NPDC043812. The sequence continues at coordinate 286,002 of NZ_JBWKCY010000003.1, read as the reverse complement.
TCCGCCGTCCGCACGGACGAAGGGCTGCTCGTACGTCTGGACGGCCTGAGCGCCACCGGGATGATCGTCGAACTGGTCCGCCTGGACGTGCCATTGACGGGCGTCGGCCCGCACCGACGCCTGGAGGACGCGTTCCTCACCCTGATCGGAGGCTCCGCATGAGCGCGCCCGTGGTCGATTCCCCGGCCGTGCCCGTCGGGCCGGCGCCCGGCTATCGTGCCGGACACACCCTCCCCCTGCGCGTGGAGGCGATCCGGCAGCTCAAACGCCGCCGGACCCTGGTGATGGCCGGAATCCTGGCCGCCCTGCCGCTCATCCTCATCGCGGCGTTCGCGATCGGAGGCACGCCGGACGGCAGGGACAACGGCCGGGTGACCCTGATGGACACCGCGACCGCCTCGGGTGCCAATTTCGCGGCCACCTGCCTGTTCGTCTCGGCCGGCTTCCTGCTGGTGGTGCCGGTGGCGCTGTTCCACGGCGACACCGTCGCCTCGGAGGCGAGCTGGTCGTCGCTGCGCTATCTGCTGGCCGCACCCGTCCCGCGGACGCGGCTGCTGTGGTCCAAGCTGGCGGTGGCGCTCGGTTTCAGCGCGGCAGCCATGCTGCTGCTGCCGATCGTGGCGCTTGTCACGGGCACGGTCGCGTACGGCTGGGGGCCGCTCGAGCTGCCCACGGGCGGTTCGCTGGGGGCCGCGGATTCGCTGGGCCGGCTCGGGCTCGTCGTCGCGTTCGTCTTCGTGTCCCAACTCGTCACGGCAGGGCTGGCGTTCTGGCTCTCCACCAAGACGGACGCGCCTCTCGGTGCGGTCGGCGGTGCGGTCGGCCTGACGATCATCGGCAATGTGCTGGACGCGGTCACGGCTCTCGGCGACTGGCGCGAAGTGCTTCCCGCGCACTGGCAGTTCGCCTGGATCGACGCGCTGCAGCCGCAACTGGAATGGACCGGCATGGTGAAGGGGGCGTCGGTCTCGGTGACGTACGCGCTGGTGCTGTTCGCCCTCGCCTTCCGGAACTTCTCCCGCAAGGACATCGTGTCGTAGCCGTATGAAACGGGACGGACCGGGCCGGCCGTTGCCGCATCGAGACGCTTCCGCAACGCCTTCGTCTGCTCCTTCGGCCCCCCTCGCACGTCACATTCACAAGTGCCGACGATGCAAGGGGGGACGGATGAAACTCCGTACAGGAATGCGCCGTACAGTGACGCGCCGCAAAGGAACGCGCACAAGGGCGGGCAGGGGTGCGGCCGCCGCGCTGCTGGCCGGCGGGATGCTCCTGACGGCCGCCTGCGCCGGTTCGGAGAACATGTCCACCGATCACGCCGAAGGCAGCAAGCAGGACGCCCTGCCCGCGCCGATGGTCCCCGACGGAGGCAAGGGCGCCCCCGAGTCCGGGGACGAGAGCGGCAAGGCCCGCGAGTCGGCGCCGCCCGCCGACTATCTGTCCACGTTCGCGCTCGACGTGGACACCGCCTCGTACGGATACGCGCGGCGCACCATCAAGGACGGGCGGCTGCCCGACGCGAGCGAGGTACGGCCCGAGGAGTTCATCAACAGCTTCCGGCAGGACTACGAGCGCCCCGACGGCAACGGCTTCTCGGTCACCGTGGACGGCGCACGGCCGCAGAGCTCCGTGGAGGATCCCGGCGCCGAGGGCGAGATCCACGGCGAGAGCGCGGTGAAGGCGGACGACGCAGGCGACGACTGGTCGCTCGTACGCGTAGGGCTGTCCACCGGCACCGCGAAGCGGGCGAGCGCACGGCCGCCCGCCGCGCTCACGTTCGTCATCGACATCTCCGGTTCGATGTCCGAGCCCGGCAGGCTCGATCTCGTCAAGGAGTCCCTCGGCACTCTGATCGACGAACTGCGCGACGACGACTCCATCGCCGTGGTCACCTTCAGCGACGAGGCCGAGACCCGGCTGCCGATGACCCGCCTCGCGGGTAACCGCGGGCGGGCCCATGACGTCGTCGACGAACTGGAGCCCACCGACTCGACCAACGTGGAGGCCGGCGTCACCACCGGCTACGACGTCGCCGTCGAAGGCCGCCGCAAGGGCTCCACCAACCGTGTCGTCCTGCTCTCCGACGCGCTCGCCAACACCGGCGAGACCGAGGCGGACGCCATCCTCGACCGGATCGACGACGCGCGCCGCGAGCACGGCATCACGCTCTTCGGCGTCGGCGTCGGCAGCGACTACGGCGACGCACTGATGGAGCGCCTCGCCGACAAGGGCGACGGACACACCACTTACGTCTCCGACAGCGAGGGCGCCCGGAAGGTCTTCGTCGAGCAGCTGCCCGCCAACATCGAGCTGCGCGCCCGCGACGCCAAGGCGCAGGTCGCCTTCGACCCGCAGACGGTCAAGCAGTTCCGGCTCATCGGCTACGAGAACCGGGCGGTCGCGGACGACGACTTCCGCAACGACCGCGTGGACGGCGGCGAGGTCGGCCCCGGCCACACCGTGACCGCGCTGTACGCCGTGCGGCTGCGGGAGGGCGCGAGCGGTCATGTCGCGACCGCGACCGTGCGCTGGCTCGACCCCGCGACGCGGGCGCCGCACGAGCAGACCGGCTCGGTCGAGACCGACGCCATCGACGGCGCTCTATGGGGCGGCGGGTCCAAGCGCCTCCAGGTCACGGCGGTCGCCGCGTACTTCGCCGACGAACTGCGCGGCGGTTCGCTGCCGGGCTCGCCGGGACTGGGCGAACTGCAGGCCCGGGCACGGGCGCTGGCCGACTCGACGGAGGACGGCGCGGTGCGGGAGCTCGCGGAGACGATCGAGCGGGCGAAACGCCTGAAGGGCTGACGCCGTACGCGCACCACCGGGGCGCGTACGGGGGCAGGGCCGCCTGCCCGTCCTCGCGGCGTGTCCCGGGCGACCGCCCCGGGATCGTGTTCCGGTTGTCCCGTTGCACCGGACAACCGGAACACGATCCGCCCGCGCGCCATGCCCGAACTCTGGTGCGCCGCGCCGCAGGGCCGCGCCATGATGTGCCCATGGCCACCCTGCTGCTCGCTCTCTCTGTCGTGTCCACCGGTCTGTACGCGGGCTTCATGCTCATCTTCCTGACGGGCATCATGCCCGGGCTCGCACGGCTGACCGACGAACAGTTCGTGCCCGCGATGCGCCGGCTCAACGAGACCGTCCCGCGTGGCATCTTCCTCGTGGTCTTCCTCGCGATCATCGCGTTCCCGATCGCCGCGCTCGCCGTTCCTGTCGACGGCCGCACCGGCAGCGACCGGTGGCTGATCGTCGCGGGCCTCGTGTGTGCGGCCCTCAATCACCTCGTCACCGTCGCCGGCAACATCCCCCTCAACAACGCGCTGGCGGCGTCCGAGCAGGCCGACCCGCCCGTGCCCGACAGCGAGGTCCGCGCGGCGTTCGAGAGCAGGTGGAACCGGCTCCACCTGGTCCGTACGCTGCTGATCCTTGCCGCTTTCGTGCTGCTGGTCTGCGCCGCACTGCCGTAGGCGTGCTTCGGCCGTGCCCGGCCGAGCCTCAGAAACTGCCCGGCGGCGCATCCGGGCGCACGACGACGCCGCGATGCTCCTGACCAGGTACCGGCGGCCGGGAGCGCGACCCGGCGCGGTAGAAAGATGACATGAACCAACCAGTCCACCCCGCACAGGACGGCGACGCGGTCCGCGACATGGACGACGTCGACGCCGTGACCCGCGCGGTGCTGACGGCGTCCAGGCTGCTCGTGGCCGTCACCGCCCGCTCGCTCGCGGCCGTGGAGGACCGGGTGACACTGCCCCAGTTCCGCCTGCTGATGGTGCTGCACATCGAGGGGCCCGGGAAGCTGGTCTCGCTGGCCGAGCGGCTCGGGGTGAACCCGTCGACCGCCCTGCGCATGATGGACCGGCTGATCGCCGCGGGTCTGGCCGACCGGCAGGTCAATCCCGACAACCGTCGCGAGACGGTGTTGCGGCTGACGGCCGAGGGCCGGCGCGTCGTGGAGGACGTCACCGGCAGGCGCCGCAAGGAGATCGCCGCGATCGTGGCGCGGCTCGACCCCGGGCAGAGGGCTGCGCTCATCGGCGCGCTGGGCGCCTTCACCGAGGCCGGCGCGGAGCCCGCCGTCGACGAACCCGACGGAGGGCTCTACCCGCTCGGATGGTCGGACATCGTGCAGGGCGGCTCCCGCTGAGCGCACTGCGCAGCGGCAGTGCCCGACGGGCGAGGCCGGCACATTGCGCCGGCGAACCCCGAGCGGTGTGCCCCGGGACGCTTGGCGGGGAGGACCCGGTCGACGCCGTCGGCCTGCCCGATTGAGCTGCGTCACCGTGCCAGTGCCGCTCCCGGGCAGAGGGCAGCGTGTGCCGGGTCCTCCACCGCGAGAAGCATTGCACAGTGCAAGGGATTTGGCTCCCCCTGGTGGGGACCAACTTTTTGAATCCCCTTTACCCGCGGCTACTTGGGCGCGACGGCCGCCTCGACCTCCTGGAAGGTCGCGGCATCCACGAGCCCGGTGTCCTCCAGGACCTCCATGTGGTCGAGCACCGTCTGGTTCGCCTGGCGTGCGTGACGCCGGATCAGGTCGTTCTGGGTGGCGCCGCGGACCTCGGCGATCGTGGCGAAGATCTTGCCGTGCGAGGCACGCAGCAGATTGGCGAACACCCGGTCGAACTCGGCGCCCTGGGCGTTCTCCAGCTGCCTCACGAACCCCTGCTGCTCGGCGGTCGCCTCGTTGGGCAGCGCGACACCGAGGATCTTGGCGTCCTCGCGGACCAGCTGGTCGAGCTTGCTGTGGCCGTCGAGCAGATGCAGCCCGGCCCGCTTCACGGCCTCGCTGGAGCCGTTGGTCTGGGCGAGCCGGCCAGCGGGAATCTCCCAGAGCCCGGCCTGGCGCACCTTCACCAGAAACGTCTTGTCGACCTCGGTCACGGGCTGCGGCGCCTGAGCGGCCTGACCGGCCGCCCCGGAGTCCGCGGCCCCGGCCGCGGCATGGCCACCGTGCAACGACGTCCCGGCGGAGGAGGCGGACGAGCCCGCCTCCGCCTCGCCGCTGCCGCTCTGTACGGCTATGAACACGAGGGCGATGGCGGCCACGGCGGCAGTGATGACTGCGGCCACCCGCATCGACCCATAGGACCGCGCTGCGCGTCGATTCGGACGCATGATGCCTCCCGGTTGGGCATGGAGAAGGGTTCCTTTCGGGCACTGGGCATCGGGAGCGGGTCTGTTGCGGCTGGCACGGCACGCAGGGGTGAATACGGCGAGGAGGGCCGGGGCGTTCAACGGATGCCCGCCCTCCGCGCCACGGACGCCGCGAATTCACCTCCGAGGTGCCCGGGGTTCGCCCCGTGTCCGGGTGCGGGTCGCCCCGCCCGGCGGTAATGGCCGACGGCCCGTGCAGGACACAACCACCGGGTTCCGCGCATCCGCGTGCCGAGCTGACACCACACCCGGAGGACACGTGCCCCCTGCCACCGAGGCCGTGCCCGCCGAGGAGCAGCGCCGGCGCGGCACGACGGCCGGCCCCGGGACGGCGGACGGCGGCCCCGTGCCCGCCGAACGCACGCCCGGCGCGCTGCGCCGGCTCCTGCCGGGAGCCCGGCGCAGCAGAGGACTGCGGGCCGCCGCCGGCGCCGCCGTCCTGACCTGCCTCGTGTTCTGCTTCTCCGCGTACGCCGCCGGCAGCCATCCGTTCGGGCCCACGACCCGCAACACCGTGGATGTCGGCACCCAGTACCTGCCCTTCCATGCGTACTGGCGCAAGCTGCTGCTCGGCGAGACCGACGGCGACATGTTCCTGAACTGGACCTCGGGGTTCGGATCCAACTTCCTCGGCGACTTCGGCACCTACCTGAGCAGCCCGTTCGCCCTGCTGGTCGTGCTGTTCCCGGCTGACCGGATCGAACTGGCCCTCTTCGCCGTCACCGCCGCCAAGATCACCGCCGCCGGCGCAGCGATGGCGCTCCTCCTGCTGAAGCTGCGCCGCGGCCCCTGGCCCGTGGCCGCCGTACTCGGGGCCGCGTACGCGCTCTCCGGATGGACCTTCAACTACGGTGCCTCCGTGCCGATGTGGCTCGACGGGCTGCTGGCCTTCCCGCTGCTGTGCCTCGTCGGGGAGTGGGCACGCACCGGGCGCCGCCCCGTGCTCGGCCCGCTCGTGGTCGCACTGGCCTGGTTCGCGAACTTCTACACCGCCTACATGGCCACCCTCGGGGCTGCCGTCGTGCTCGTCGTGCGCCTCCTGGCGGCCGACGACACGGGCCGCGAGCGGCTGGCCGGACTGCTGCGCGGCGCCCGGGGCGTGGCCGTCGGCATCGGCCTCGCCGCTCCCGTCGTCGCGGTCGTCCACGCCGCCACCCGCGTCGCGGACCCGACCCCCGAGATCACCTTCGCCGCCGTCCCCTGGACCGAGGTGTTCGCCAGGCTGCTCCCGGCCACGTCGAGCGTGGCGACGCCCGCGCTCTACATCGGCACCCCGGCGCTCGTGCTGGCCCTGACCCTGCCGTTCAACCGGGCTCTCGCCCCCAGGGTCCGTATCGCGTGGACCGCAGCGGTGTGCCTGGTGGCGCTGTCCCTGCAGTGGGAGCCCACCCATCTGCTCTGGCATGCGGGCGCGTCCCCCAACGGCATCCCCTACCGCCAGACCTTCGTGCTCTGCGGGCTGCTGCTGATCGCCGCCTGGCTGTCCACGGCCCAGGGGCTGCCGCGGCTGCCCGCGCTGCTGGGCGCCGCCACGCTGCTGACGACGGCGGCCCTCGCGGCCCGCGGAAGCGCGGTCGTCGACCGGTGGACGTACCCGGCCCTCGCCGCAGCCGCGGCGCTCGCCGTGGCGGCCGGCGCCGCCGTGCTGCTGGTCAAGAGGTACGCCGTCGGTACGCGGATCCTGCCGCTCGTGGCCGTCGGACTCCTGCTCCTCGCCCAGGCCGGCGAGACCGCTCTGACGGGGATGCGTATCGAGCAACAGCAGTTGGAGCAGGTCTCCTGGTCCCCGCGGCTCGGCCCCTGGCATGCGGACGTGGCACGGGCGACCGGCGAGAAGGACGCCTGGCCGCGGCACCGGACGGAACCCGGCGAGGTCCCGGGCGGCAACGACGGCATGATCGTCGGCGGTCAGGGCGCCGAGTACTACAGCAGCCTCACCTCGCAGGTGTACTCCAGCACGCTGTCCTCCCTGGGCTTCGGCTACTACGCCAAGGGCCGCCGCCCGGTCGGCATGGACAACCCGGTGACCGACGCCCTCTTCTCCATCGGCACCCGGACGCACTCCTCGCCGGCGGCGCCGCCGCGCACCGACGAGCTCCCCGAGGCCGGCGTCACCACCACGGACATGCCCGTCCCGCCGCTGGTCACCGTCCGCCCGGACGTGTCCCCCACCGGCAGGCCGGCCCGTTTCGGCGAATCCGCCTTCGCCAACCAGGAGTTGCTGCTCGGTGCCACGGTGTACGACATCCCGGCCGACCTCTCCCGTAAGGACGGTGCCAAGGGCGGCACCACGCTGACCGCCGCCTGCCCCGCCGGCTCGCACGTCTTCCTCTGGGCACCCCGCTTCTCCGGCACCGCGGCACTCGGCGGGCGGCAGCCCGTCGCCTTCTTCGCCAAGCCGCCTGCCGTGCAGGGCGCCATGCAATCGCTCGGCACCGTCCCCGCGTCCGGAACCGTCCGGATCGAGCTCACGTCACAGGCCGCTGTCGCCCTGCCCCGCCGACCGCTCGGCTGCCTCGTCCGGGACCGGCTCGACGCGGCGGTGCGGCAGCTGACGGAGACCGCCGCCGTCGAGGTGCGCGTCTCGGGCCACGGCATTTCCGCCGAACTCCCGGCCGGCAGCACCGGAACCGCCGTGATCGCCGTACCCCGGATCTCCGGATGGACCTGCGCCGCCGGCGACGCGGCTCCCGCTCCGGCCGGCCGGTACCTGGGCCTGCTCGCGGTCCCCCTGGACGGCAGAGCGACATCGGCCGACTGCACGTACCGGCCTCCCGGACTGAGGCTGGGCACGGCCGTCGGCGCGGCGGCCCTCGCCGCCCTCGTGGCCATCGGCATTCTGCACCGGCGTGCACGCCGGAAACCGGCGGCGACCGTGAACCCATGAGCCTTCACAGGTTCCTCAGCGGGCCGACAACAGTTCACCCGGAGTACGCATATGACTCGTCTGGCGTGGTGTCAGGGTGAATATTCTGCCGAGAAGTCAGGCGTTCGAGTGTTTGGATTACGTGTGCCGAAATTGTCCGTCATAGTTCCGCTCCACAATGTCGGGGCCTACGCCCCGGACACCATGCGCAGTCTCGAGGCCAACGCCGACCCGGACTTCGAGTTCCTGCTGGTCGACGACTGCTCGACGGACGCCACCCCGCACGTGCTCGAACACTGGGAGAAGCGGATCCCCCACGCCAGGGTGATCCGCCACGATACGAACCGCGGCGTGGCCCAGGCGCGCAACACCGGACTCGACGCGGCGACCGGGGACTACGTCACGTTCCTCGACGGCGACGACTGGTACGCCCCCGGACACCTGCACGCCATGGTCGCCGGCATCGAGGCGCTGGGCTGCGACTTCGCCCGTACGGACCACGTGCAGTCCAACGGCCGGTCACGCCATGTCCGTTACGCGCCGGCGAAGCTGCGCGACACGGTGATGGATCCACGTGACGGGATCGCCCCCGCGAACATGGTGACGATGGTGGACTACCCGTTCGTCCCGTTCGGGATCTACAGCGGCCGTCTCTTCGAGAACGGCGCATCGCGGTTCGAGACGAAACTGCGCACCGCGGAGGACCGGTTGTGGGTCTGGCGGCTGCATCTGAAGGCGACGTCGTACGCGGCTCTGTCCCTGCACGGTGTCTTCTACCGGCGAGGTGTCACCACGTCCCTCACCCAGATCACGGACAACCGGCAACTGGACTTCATCCCGTCGTACGACCTCCTGCTCGAGGACGTGGCAGCGGACCGCGAGGCCGACCGTTTCCTGCCCAAAGCGGTGCGGACCTACTGCGCGATGATCGCCTTCCACATGGCCAAGGCGGACCAGTACCAACCGGCCGTCGCCAAGCGTCTGAGGCACGACGTGACCGACGCGTTGCGGCGCATGCCCCAGCAGGTGCTGGACGAGACCCTGGCAACGATGGACACCACCCGCAGAACGATGCTCCAGCGTCTGCGTGACACGAGACGGGCCGCCTGACCATGGACATGCAGCGCATTCAGATCTTCCAGGTGTCGACGCTCTACGGAGCGGCCACCCTGGCTGCGGCGATCGACGCCGGACAGTTCGGCCCACGCGAGGAATTCCGCCGAATACTGCTCGTCTCGAACAACGCGGAAGTCGCGGAGACGGCCCTGCGGCTCGACGAGATGACCGGCTACGGCCGCATCGCCGCGCGGTTCGACGACGTCGTCGACTGGAACCAGGCCATCCGTCCCCACCACCCCGGCGGGTGGGGGCCGCGACCGGAGGAAGTCCCGCTGTGGCAGCGGGTGTTCCGTAGGGCCTGGTCACTGGGCAGCGGCCCCGTCGAGGTGATCGTCGAGTCCATCCAGGTCAACCCCGGCCGGGCGCTCGCCGCCATCTTCGCCGAGAGCCCCGTCCATGTGTACGCCGACGGCCTCATGAGTTACGGACCGACCCGCGACGAGCTTCCCCAGTTGACCGCGTGCCGCATCCAGCGGCTCCTCCACCTCGACCTGGTGCCGGGACTGCGTCCCTTGCTCCTGACCGAGTACGGGGTCGAGCCCGAGCTCGTACCGGACGACGCGTTCCGCAAGGTGCTGGCGGAGATCGCCGAGTCGGCGGCCGAGGACCGGCAGGTGAGGGAGGCGGTCGCAGCGGCCCCCACCGCCCTGATGCTGGGCCAGTACCTCGCTGCGCTCGGCATCCTCACGGCCGAGGAGGAAGAGAACCTGCACATCCGCATGCTGCGTGGCGCGGCCGCGTCCGGCCACCGCTCCGTCGTCTTCAAGCCGCACCCGACGGCACCTGCCCGCTACTCGCTGGCCCTGCACGAGGAGGCAGCGCAGGCGGGGGTGCAACTGACCGTCCTGGACAGCCCGCTGCTCGCCGAGACGTTCTACGAGTGCTGCCGCCCGCAGCTCGTCGTCGGCTGCTTCTCCACGGCGATGTTCACGGCCTCCGTGTACTACGACATCCCGATCGCACGGGTGGGCACGGGCATGGTCCTCGAGCGGCTCACCCCGTACGAGAACAGCAACCGGATGCCGCTGACGATCGTGGACCACTTGGTGCCGGACCTGACCGCGGGCGCCACGCCGGCCGTCCCCGGCGCCGCACCGGCGACGCTGGCGCCGCTGGTCCGCGCGGTGGGCCACTGCATGCAGCCGAAGATCCACCCCGGCCTGCGGCCCGGGACCGCCCGGCTGCTGACCGACCGCGCCGACGACACGGAGACGACCCGCTACTTCCCCACGGCCCGCCTGACGGAACTCGACCTGCCGGGCGGCACATCCGTGGGCCCGGCGGCACGGCTGCGGCGGGGCCTGGGGCGGGGGAGGAAGTAGCTCCTCGGACACGCCTGGTCCGCGGTGGTGCCCCAGTAGCCGATCCGCGCGGGCCGACCGTCTGAGGGCGGCTGACCTTCGACCCGCGGTGCGGCCTCCAATGTGGGCCGGCGGAGTGGGAGGGGCGACACGAGGAGGCACCGTTCTGTCATATAAGCCCCCATACCGAGCATGATGCACCCACGCACCCGCACGCCCATTGGGGACACCATGCGCAACCGCACTGGCGCTGCTTCCTCGGCGCTCACCTTCAGCCTCCTGCTCACAGGCTGCGGCGTCGGCAGCGGCACCGACAGCAGGACCGGCCCCGTCGAGACGGTCACCACCCCGGCCACACAATCCGCGCCGGTGAACAAGGCCGAGGCCATCGCACAGTGCACTGCAGCCGTCGCCGAAGCGGCTCCGGGTTGGGAGAACTCGAGCATGAGGGTGGAGGGCTGGGAAAAGAACCCCAAAACCCCCGAGGTGTGCAAGTCCCTGGGCACCGCCGAGTACATGGCGGCATTCGCCGAGGGCCTCAACCAGGCTGAGGACCAGCGCAGCCAGTAGAGGCGTCCAGGCAGTGCAAAGCTCCAGCCGCGTCCAGCGGGTGGGGCTCCGTGGTCTCCAGCTACGGAGGCGCACAAGTACCTTCCCGGCCGGAGCTGGTTCGCGCCGCTCAGGAGCTACCACGAGTTCGTTGATGTGCTCCTCGTTGCAGGCCCACATGATCTGGCCGACGCAACGGGTCTGCAGCCATGGGGCCGCCGGAAGGACGGATTCTCACTACCGCCGCTACATCTTCTGCCGGAGCAAGCACACCGCCGAAATTCGCTTGCACACCATCGTCACTCGGGCCAACGTCGCCTGACACCTGACGAAGGCAGAGAAGATGACGACCCGGATTCACCACGTCGACCACGAACTCATCCAGGCCGCGGCGCAGGTCGCTCACACTCGCTGCCGGGGCGACAACCACACCATGGCGGCCGCGGCCCGCGCTCGGGACGGCCGGGTGGTCACGGCGGTGAACGCCTATCACTTCACCGGAGGGCCCTGCGCCGAGTTGGTCCTCATCGGCGCGGCAGCCGCCCAGGGCATCTACGACCTGGACACGATCGTTGCCGTGGGCGACCGCGACCGCGGGGTTGTCCCCCCGTGCGGCAGGTGCCGTCAGGTCCTTCTCGACTACTTCCCCACCCTCAAGGTCATCGTCGGTGAAGACGACCGCGAGCGAACTGTCCTTATCGCCGACTTGCTCCCCGAAAGCTACATCTGGGCCGACCACCAGCTCGACGCTGAGTAGACCGCGCCACTCGGCACGAGCCGGCACCGGCCGACACCAGGGCGAAGCCTGGATCACCATCGCTCAACGCTGGGGCCGTCCGCTGTCGTTGATGTCATTCAGGGGGCTGCTGTTCCACACCGCACAGCCTGAGGTGGGGAAGCAGTGGACGGGCACGGGGCAGGTCCATGAGGAACGAGGGCTCAAAGGCAGGGCCAAGCACGACACCCGCGTCGTGCCGTGTCGGCCGTCGCTCACTCGCATTCTTCGCGATCACATCCAGGCAGAGGGGCTGAAGCCTGGGGATCTGCTCTTTCCCGGCGAAAAGGGAGAGATTCTCTCCGGCTCGGTCTTCCGCCGCGCCTGACGGACCGCTCGAAAGGAAGTCCTACTGCCCGAGGAATTCGCTTCGCCCCTCGGTAAGCGCGTTTACGATCTGCGCCACACGTCCCTGACGGCGCGGCTGAACGTGGGTATGGCGCCGGCGCAGGTCGCCGAGTGGGTGGGCAACAGCGTGGCGGTCTTGCTCGCCACGTGCGCCCGCTGCATTTCGGTTCGGCTCAAGGATCACCAGCGGCGGATCGAGGCCGGGGGAGCCCTCCCCGACCCTGTCGCAGGATCGCTGAGCCGTCCGCGAAGCTTCGACGCGTATTCGACAGAACCACCCGCGGAAACCCGGTCCCAGCCGGACAGCGCCGGACCCGCCCCTCGCGATCACCGAGAGCGGTCCGGCGCTTACGCATCCGCTACCGCCCACTCGCTACGCTGCCCCTGACCAGCGAAAAGGCCCTCCGGGGTGGAGGGCCTCAACGTGGTGCGCGCTGTGCGCCCCCGGCAGGACTCGAACCTGCGGCCAAGCGCTTAGAAGGCGCCTGCTCTATCCACTGAGCTACGGGGGCCGGAATCGGCCTTGCTGCCGGGCCCACCTCGGTGGTGCGCGGCCTGCCGGGGACAAGGATAGGGCTCCGATCACCTTGGCCCGGTTGCTTCACCTGCGTGGCACGATGTGGAGGTTCGGTGAAGCGGAACGATAATCGCAGGCAGGTGCCATTCGTGCATCGCTTTTGACGCCTGGCGTCGCGGGTGTTGTGTACTCGTTATGCCTGCGCCCCTCTCGTCCCAAGTGCCCCTTCTGTCCGATCGGCGCGCAGAGATCCTCATACGCTTCAAAAAGCCTCCAAAATTGGGCATTCTTCGCATGTGGTGACCTTGGATGCACGGCCTCAGCTGATCGACGCACTTTCCGCCCTGCGCGACCGTGTCGCCGCCGTGCGTCTGCCGCTTCCCCTTCTCGGCGCGCCGCGCGCCCGGCAGACGCGCAGCGAGCTGCTCGCGCAGCTCGACGACTACCTCGTGCCCCGTCTCAAGGACCCCGACGCCCCGATGCTCGCCGTTGTCGGCGGATCCACCGGCGCCGGCAAGTCCACTCTCGTCAACTCCCTTGTGGGCAGGCGGGTCAGCGAAGCGGGTGTGCTGCGGCCCACCACGCGGACGCCCGTGCTGGTGTGCCATCCCGACGATCACCATTGGTTCGCCGGGATGCGGGTGCTGCCCGAACTGACCCGCGTGTGGATGCCTCCGCAGGACGACGAGGCCGAGGACGCCCGGCCTCGTCGCAGGCCGGGGCAGGTGGCCGATCAGAAATCCCTGCGGATCGAGACCGCCTCCACACTGCCCCGTGGCCTCGCACTCCTCGACGCGCCCGACGTCGACTCCCTGGTGGTGGAGAACCGGTTGCTGGCCGCCGAGTTGATCTGCGCCGCCGACGTCTGGGTGATGGTGACGACCGCCTCGCGCTACGCCGACGCCGTTCCGTGGCATCTACTGCGCGCGGCGAAGGAGTACGACGCCACGATCATCAGCGTGCTGGACCGTGTGCCGCACCAGGTCGTCGATGAGGTGTCGCGGCAGTACGCCGCGCTCCTCACCAAGGCCGGGCTCGGCCACGTGCCCCTGTTCACCGTCCCCGAACTGCCCGAGTCGGCCGGCGGCGGCAACGGTCTGCTGCCCACCACCGCCGTCGCGCCCCTGCTGTCCTGGCTCGCGCACCGGGTGCAGGACCCCGCGGCGCGCCAGCAGGCGCTGGGGCGTACCGCGGACGGGGTCCTCGACTCCCTCGCCGTACGGATGCCGGAGCTGGCGAGCGCCGTCGCCGCGCAGTACGCGGCGGCGGTGCGGCTCACGGGCGCGGTCGAGGAGGCGTACGAGGCGCAGCGGGAACGGGTGCGGGGGCAGTTGCGGGCCGGCGCCGTACTCGCCGGTGACGCACGTACCCGCTGGCGCGGGTATCCCCGCGACAGCTCGGCGTGCGAGCTGCTGGACGCGCTCGTCGCCAGCCTCTCCGCGTTGCTGCAGTGTGCCGTGGCCGCTGCCGACGAGCGGGTGCAGGACGCCTGGCGGCGCGAGCCTGCGGGCGCCGAAGCATCCCTGCACAGGCGGGCCGATCTGGAGTCCGGGGAACGGGTCGGGATGGCCGTGCGCCGCTGGCGGCGAGTCCTCGAGGAGCTCGCCGAGGAGGAGGTGCGGGACATGGAACGCAACGCCGCACCCGACCCCGAGACCGTCGCCGCCCTCCTGGCCACCTCGCTGCTCGGCGGCCGGCGCGCCCGCGGTGCGGGGGAGCGGCTCGCCGAACGCATCGGTGCGCAGGGTGCTTTGCGGCTCCGCGACAAGGGCGGCGAACTCGTGACGACCTACATCGACGACGTACTGCACAGCGAACGGGACCGGCGGCTCGCGCCCCTCGACGCGCTCGAAGTGACCTCCGAGCCGCAGGCCGAGCTGATCGCCGCGCTGTCCCTACTGCAGAAGGAGAGGTGAGCGCGGGTGACCGCCATCACCGATGACGAGAACGAGGCCGGCGGCCGCTGGGACGACGGCCTGATCGCGCGCCGCGCCGAGCCGCCCGCGACCGCCGAGGAGGGGGACGGAAACGGCGACCCGCAGGGGAACAGGGACGAGGACGACGACGGGGGGCGGCCGGGCGACGAGCAACTGCTCACCGGCGGAGCGTACGAAGGGCCGCTGCGCGAGCGGCTGAACGCGCTGCGCGAACTGCTCGGGCTCTCCCAGACCCGGCTGGACGGGCGGACCCTCGCGGAGGCCGGACGGGTACTCGACGAGGCGGCCGCCCGTCAGCGGCTGTCCTCGCGGCACACCGTCGTCGCCATCGCGGGAGCGACCGGAAGCGGCAAGTCGACCCTGTTCAACGCGCTCGCCGGAGTGCGCATCGCGGAGACCGGGGTGCGCAGGCCCACCACCTCGGCTCCCATCGCCTGCACCTGGTCGGACGGCGCGGCGGGGCTGTTGGACCGGCTCGCGATTCCCGGGCGGCTGCGTCGTCGGCCGCTCGCCGGCGGTGACGGGGACGAGCAGTTGCAGGGACTGGTGCTGATCGACCTGCCCGACCACGATTCGGCGGTCGTGCGCCACCGGGAGCAGGTCGACCGGGTGCTCGCGCTGGTCGACGCGGTGATCTGGGTCGTCGACCCGGAGAAGTACGCCGACGCCCCGCTGCACGAGCGCTATCTCCGGCCGCTCGCAGGGCACGCGGAGATCACGTTCGTGGTGCTCAACCAGATCGACCGGCTGCCCGGGGAGGCCGCCGACCAGGTGCTCGACGATCTGCGCCGCCTCCTCGACGAGGACGGCATGGCGGTCGGCGAACACGGTGAACCGGGCGCCACCGTGCTGTCGCTCTCGGCGCTCACCGGTGAGGGCGTCGGTGAACTGCGGGAAATGATCGGCACGTTCGTGCAGGAGCGCAGCGCGGCCGCGCGCAGGCTGTCCGCGGACGTCGACGCGGCCGCATGGAAGCTGCGCCCCGTGTACGTCGCCGAGGGCCGGATCGGTCTCGGTGAGCGGTCCCGCGAGGACTTCTCGGCGCGACTGGCGGACGCGATCGGCGCGACCGCCGCCGGGGAGGCGGCGGAACGGGCGTGGCGCAGGAACGCCGGGCGGGCGTGCGGCACTCCCTGGCTGCGGCTGTGGCGCTGGTACGAGCGCAAACGCATGCCAGGGGCCGCTCTGCTCCCGCCTGCCGCGCCGGTGGAGGACGAGCCGACAGCGCGCCAGCGGGTCGAGCAGGCGGTCCGCGCGGTCGCCGACGAGGCGGCGCACGGGCTGCCCGTGCCGTGGGCACAGGCAGTGCGGGAGGCAGCGGTACGCGGCGCGCAGGGACTGCCCAAGGCGTTGGACGAGTTGGCGGCACGCGAGGCGGAGGCGACCAACGGACGGCCGCAGCGCCCCGCCTGGTGGCCGGCCGCGGTCCTGGCACAGGCGGCGATGACGCTGCTTCAGATCTACGGGGGCCTGTGGCTGGTGGGCCAGATCATCG
Source organism: Streptomyces sp. NPDC043812 (assembly GCF_056436245.1). Classification (NCBI taxonomy): domain Bacteria; kingdom Bacillati; phylum Actinomycetota; class Actinomycetes; order Kitasatosporales; family Streptomycetaceae; genus Streptomyces; species Streptomyces sp. NPDC043812. The sequence continues at coordinate 269,935 of NZ_JBWKCY010000003.1, read as the reverse complement.
GCGTGCTGGAGCCGGGGCTCGTTCCGCCGGTGCTCGTGATGCTCGCCGGGATCGTGGGCGGACCGCTGGTGGAGTGGGCGTGCGCGGCGGCGGCGAATGGGCCGGCGCGGCGGTACGGGGAGGAGGCGAGCCGTCGGCTGCATGAGGCGGCCGCCGGGTGCGGGCGGGCGAAGGTGCTCGATCCGATCGCTGCGGAGCTCATGCGTTATCAGGAGGTGCGGGAGCAGTTCTCGACGGTGTCGGCAACGACGCGCCCCGGTATTGGGCCCGCCGGGCGGGGAAGGGTGCGTACCCGGATCGGGTGATCCGGTTGTTCACAGGCGCGCGGTTGTCCACAGGCTCCAGCGGCTTCTTTTCGTCCGGTCCAGCATGGAGTCCGGTTCATCGAACCGGGGACAGGCGGACCGGACGGGGAGGCGAGCGTCATGAACGACACGATGGTGACTGTGGTGGGAAATGTCGCCACGAATGTGGAGTACCGGGAAACGGCCACGGGAGGGATGGCGCGATTCCGTTTCGCGGTGCCCTCGCGGCGCTGGGACCGTCGAAGCGGTAACTGGTCGGACGGGCCGACGAGTTTCTACACGGTTTTCGCGTGGCGGTCGCTCGCGGCGAATCTGACGGGCTCCGTCTCTGTCGGCGAACCACTGGTCGTGCACGGCAGGCTGAGGGTGCGCGAGGAGGACGGCGACGGCAGGCGCCGGACATTCGTGGACATCGACGCGCTGGCGGTGGGCCACGATCTGACGCGTGGGACGGCGGCGTTCAGACGGGTGGCGAAGGGTGTGCCGAGTGTTCTCGCCCCTCGTCCGGCGGGCGGGACGGGCGCGGCGGGAGGGCCGGGGAAGCAGGCGGTGAGGGAGCGTCGTGACGAGCCGGTTCCCGTCGGGTGACGGGCAGTTGTGGAGATTTGTCGATGCCGCTGCACGGAAACGGAGTGGAACGGAAGCGTCCGGTCGGCAGGGATAACGATTACGAGTCGGAATGGTTGTCTGACGGTATGACGGGGCATCGCGCAGCGCCCCGTCCATAGGATTCCCGAGTACTCACGGGGCACTTGAGTCTGCTGGCGAGACACTTCCCCCACGCGTCACGTGCGCACGCATCAGCGCGCACTGAGCGACAGCGTCTCGCCCGGAGGGGAATTCTGCTGTGTTTGCTGTCTTCTCAGCGTCGGCCGCACGCAGGCGTCGCGCCGTCCGCCGTCCTGTCGCGGCGGCTCTGGTCGCGGGTCTGATCGCGACGGGCTCCCTGGCCGCAGCGGGGACGGCCGCCGCCGACGACGGGCTCCAGCACCAGGGCGGCGCGGTCGCCACCCTGGACGGGCTCAAGACCTATGACCAGGCCGTGCTGCACAGCAACGGCGAGGACGCGAAGATCCCGGCCGGACTCTTCGAGATGACCGTCGACGGCGGCGGCCGGCTCAAGACGTACTGCATCGACATCCACAATCCGACCCAGGACCAGGCCAAGTACCTGGAGACCCCCTGGAACCAGACGTCCCTGGGCGGGAACGTCAACGCGGGGAAGATTCGCTGGATCCTGGAGCACTCCTACCCCCAGATCGACGATCTCGCCGCACTCGCCGAGGACGCAGGCAGCGGGCCGCTGAGCGAGCAGACCGCCGCGGCCGGTACCCAGGTCGCCATCTGGCGCTTCTCGGACGGCGCGGAGGTGGAGGCGGTCGACCCGCAGGCGGAGAAGCTGGCGGACTGGCTGGAGGGCGCCGCGGAGAACGCGGCCGAGCCCAGGGCCTCGCTCGGCCTGGAGCCGAACGCCGTCTCCGGCAAGGCGGGCAGCAGGCTCGGACCGGTGACTGTGCGTACCGACGCCGGGCAGGTCTCCGTCACACCCCCGGCCGACGCGGCCGCCAGTGGCATCGAGATCACGGGCAAGGACGGCAAGCCGGTCACCTCCGCGGTCAACGGCACCGAGCTGTTCTTCGACGTGCCCGAGGACGCCGCGGACGGCACGGCGGCGCTGACCGTGCAGGCGACCACGTCGGTGCCGGTGGGCAGGGCGTTCGCCGGGGTCACCAAGAGCCAGACGCAGATCCTGGCCGGGTCGAGCGAGTCGACTGTCTCGGCGACCGCCTCGGCGACCTGGGCGACGACGGGCGCCATCCCCGCGCTGACGGCGCAGAAGAACTGTGCCGCGGGCGGCGTGGACGTCACGGCGGGCAACACGGGCGACGCCCCGTTCACCTTCGAGCTCGCCGGCTTCGAGCACACCGTCGCGGCGGGCGCGTCGCGCACAGTGACCGTGCCGGTCGCCGAGGACCAGGCGTACGACTTCACGATCACCGGTCCCGGCGGCTTCTCGAAGACGTTCAAGGGCGTGCTGGACTGCATGACCACGGGCACAGCGGCACCGGACATCGAGACCCAGGGCTCCCGGGCGGTCCCGGCATCGACCGGTGGCGGCTCCGGAGGGCTGGAGGGCGACCTCGCCGAGACGGGCGGCTCCAGCGCGACGCCCATGATCGCGGGGATCGCCGTCGTGCTGCTGGTGGTGGGCGGCGGAGCGGTGTTCTTCCTGCGCAGGAAGAAGCCGACGTCCCCGGAGGAGTGAAAAGAGGGTCGCGGGGTGTGACCCTGCGCAGTGGAACGGGCCCGGCACCCTCCAGGGGTGCCGGGCCCGGCCGTGTGCCGGGGCGCCCGCACTCCCACCGTGGTTTCCGCCCAAGGGGCCGCGTACGGCAAGATGGGTGTATCTGCCCACCCACTGCTTGCCGGACGGTTTCTCTTGGCTGAGTTCATCTACACCATGCGCAAGACGCGCAAGGCGCACGGCGACAAGGTCATCCTTGACGACGTCACCTTGAACTTCCTGCCTGGCGCGAAGATCGGTGTGGTCGGCCCGAACGGCGCCGGTAAGTCCACCGTTCTCAAGATCATGGCGGGACTCGAGCAGCCCTCCAACGGTGACGCCTTCATCACGCCCGGCTTCAGCGTCGGCATCCTCATGCAGGAGCCGAAGCTCGACGAGTCGAAGACGGTCCTCGAGAACGTCCAGGACGGCGCCGCCGAGATCATGGGCAAGCTGAAGCGCTTCAACGAGGTCGCCGAGCTCATGGCGACCGACTACACCGACGCGCTGATGGAGGAGATGGGCAAGCTCCAGGAAGACCTGGACCACGCCAATGCCTGGGATCTCGACGCCCAACTGGAGCAGGCCATGGACGCCCTGGGCTGCCCGCCCGGCGACTGGCCCGTCACCAACCTCTCCGGTGGCGAGAAGCGCCGTGTCGCGCTCTGCAAGCTGCTGATCGAGGCGCCCGACCTGCTGCTGCTCGACGAGCCCACCAACCACCTCGACGCCGAGTCGGTGAACTGGCTGGAGCAGCACCTTTCGAAGTACTCGGGTGCCGTTGTCGCCGTCACCCACGACCGGTACTTCCTCAACAACGTCGCCGAGTGGATTCTCGAGCTGGACCGCGGCCGCGCGCACCCGTACGAGGGCAACTACTCCACCTACCTGGAGAAGAAGGCCGCACGCCTCAAGGTCGAGGGCCGCAAGGACGAGAAGCGCCAGAAGCGGCTCAAGGAAGAGCTGGAGTGGGTCCGGTCCAACGCCAAGGGGCGTCAGACCAAGTCCAAGGCCCGTCTTGCTCGTTACGAGGAGATGGCTGCCGAGGCGGACAAGATGCGGAAGCTGGACTTCGAGGAGATCCAGATCCCGCCGGGTCCCCGCCTGGGCTCCATCGTCGTCGAGGTCAACAACCTCTCCAAGGCCTTCGGCGAGAAGGTCCTCATCGACGACCTGAGTTTCACCCTGCCGCGCAACGGCATCGTCGGCATCATCGGCCCGAACGGCGCCGGCAAGACCACCCTGTTCAAGATGATCCAGGGCCTGGAGACGCCGGACTCCGGCGACATCAAGGTCGGCGAGACCGTCAAGATCTCCTACGTCGACCAGAGCCGCGCCAACATCGACGCCAAGAAGACGCTCTGGGCGGTCGTGTCGGACGAGCTGGACTACATCAACGTCGGCCAGGTCGAGATGCCGTCCCGCGCCTACGTCAGCGCCTTCGGCTTCAAGGGCCCGGACCAGCAGAAGCCGGCCGGAGTCCTCTCCGGTGGTGAGCGCAACCGCCTCAACCTGGCGCTCACCCTCAAGGAGGGCGGCAACCTGCTGCTCCTCGACGAGCCGACCAACGACCTCGACGTCGAGACCCTCTCCTCCCTGGAGAACGCGCTGCTGGAGTTCCCGGGCGCCGCGGTGGTCATCTCCCACGACCGTTGGTTCCTCGACCGAGTGGCGACGCACATCCTCGCCTACGAGGGCGAGTCCAGGTGGTACTGGTTCGAGGGCAACTTCGAGTCGTACGAGAAGAACAAGATCGACCGTCTCGGCGCGGACGCCACCCGTCCGCACCGTGCCACCTACAAGAAGCTCACCAGGGGCTGAGGAGGCACATGGCCCGCCACATCTACCGCTGTCCCCTGCGCTGGTCGGACATGGACGCCTTCGGGCACGTCAACAACGTCGTCTTCCTGCGGTATCTGGAAGAGGCGCGGATCGACTTCATGTTCCGGCTGGCGCCGGGGGACGGTTCGCCGTCCTTCTCCGGCGGATCGGTCGTCGCACGGCACGAGATCGACTACGTGCGACCGCTGGTCCACCGCCATGAACCGGTTGTCATCGAGTCATGGGTGACGAAGATCAGTGCCGCGTCGCTGACCATCGCCTACGAGGTGAAGGAGGCGGACGATCCCGCCTCGGTGTATGTGCGGGCCTCGACGATCGTCGTGCCGTTCAACCTCGAGGAGCAGCGGCCGCGGCGCATCAGCGCCGAGGAGAAGTCGTTCCTGCAGAAGTACCTCGACGACCCCGCCGAGGACGCACTCGCCGCATGACCGCTCCGATGCCCGTACCCGTGCAGAGCCTGCATCTCGCCGACGCGAGGGAGGCGGACGATCTCGCCGCCTTCCTCGCCCGGCTGATCCACTACGACCGCGCCGCAGCGGTCCGGCTGCAGGCCGGCAGTGGTGCGCTGGCGGTCTTCGGACGCCCGCCGTCCTTCGAGGTGCTGGCGATCCGTACGGCACGGCTCGCGGACCCCGTCGAGCTGGACGTCACCGTCTCGGCGGGCGAGCTGCTGGAGTCGCTGGGCGGCGCCGAGTTCACCGTGCCCGGTGCCGTGACCGGGCCGCCGTGGGCCGGGGTCCTCCCGCCTCGCGGCGGCTGGCGGGAGCTGACCGGTCTGCCGGACGTGGGCGCGATGCGCGGCGCGGTGGCGGCCGCGGTCGCCGAGTTCCGTGCCCGGGACGAGGCGCTGCCCCCGGACGGGCGTACGCGCGCCGAACGGGACCGTATCGGCCGGGAGATCTGGTCGCGCACGGTCGGCGGCACGGGTCTGCCGCTGCGGGCCGTGCACGCGGCTCAGTCGCTCGGCTTCCTGCGGCCCGAGGTGCCGGTCGCGCTGCTCTCGGCGGGGACGTGGCTGCGGCTGCGGACGCCGTTCGGGTCGATCGCGGTGCGGACGGGCGGGCTCGGTGGCCTGCCGGTCGCGCCGACACGGGGGCACGGGGCGGGCTGAGCCCGCCGCACGGGCCCACGGGCGGGCCGAGCACGCGCCCGGTCCTTGTGGCTGTCCGGCCACACGCCGAGGCCGGGCTCAGGGGCTGTCCGGCCACACGCCGATGTGATCCGGTTCCAGTTCCAGTACGACACGGTCCCGCATGCCCAGCGCCTCCGTGTACTCGGCGGGCAGTTGCAGCCGCCCCGCGCGGTCCAGCATCGCGTACTCGCGTGCCACCACCGACTCCTGGCCGGTCGCCGCGTCCACCTCGGTGCGGCGCAGGATCTCCGTCGACGTGCGGCCGTCGCGGATGGCCACCGTACGCCGGACCTCGCTCGCCACCGCCTGGTCGTGGGTGACGATGACGACGGTCGTGCCGAGCTCCTCGTTCGCCGTACGGAACGCGGCGAAGATCTGCTCGCCCGTGTGCGAATCCAGTTCACCCGTCGGCTCGTCGGCGAGCAGCACCGACGGCTCGTTGGCCAGCGCCACCGCGATCGCCACCCGCTGCTGCTGTCCGCCGGACATCTGGTGCGGGCGGCGGTCGCGGCAGTCGGCGACCTGCAGCATCGACAGCAGTGACTCCGCGCGCTCGGCCTTCCGCTTCGCACGACCGCGCAACTGCATGGGCAGGGCCACGTTCTGTGCGGCCGTCAGGTAGGGGAGCAGGTTGCGTGCGGTCTGCTGCCAGACGAAGCCGACGACCTCGCGCCGGTAGCGCAGCCGTTCCTTGGCGCCCATGCCGAGCAGATCGCACCCGGCGACCTGCGCCGCGCCGGCGGTGGGCTTGTCCAGGCCGGCGAGGATGTTCATCAGGGTCGACTTCCCGCTGCCGGACGCGCCGACGAGCGCCATCAACTCGCCCTCGCCGACGAGCAGATCGAGTCCCTGGAGGGCCTGCACCTCGACCCCGTCCGTGGTGAAGACGCGCACCAGACGGTCGCAGCTGATCAGCGCGTCGTGGCCGTACCGGGGGCGGTCGCGCCGGGCAGTCGCCCGGCGCTCCAGCTCTCCGAGGGAGGTGTCGGCGGTATGCGCGGTGGAGGTGTCGGTCATCGCGTGTCTCCTGCCCTCAGTTCGGTCGTCGCCCTGCGTCGGGTGGCCGCGTAGGCCTGCGCCGCGGCCACGCCGGCGGCGAGTACCACCACGCCGATTCCGGGCAGCAGCAGCGACCAGGGGTCGGTGGCCAGTTGTACGGTCCCGAGCGAGGGGTTCTGTCCCTGCCCGGCCAGCGCCAGTCTGCGCAGATCGATGCCCGGCGCGAGCAGCGCGGTCGCCGCCCAGCCCACCAGCGCCCCGCCGACGGCGGCGAGCAGTGCCGGCGGCAGCGACTCCACGACGAGGAGCCGACGGCCCTGTCGCCGGGTCAGGCCCATGGTGCGCAGCCTGGCCAGGAGCGCGGTGCGTTCCGGTACGGCCTGGAGCAGCGACAGCAGTACCGCGAGGACGGCGTAGCCGACGCCCGTCGCGACGGCCACGGTGTAGAGGCGTTCGGCTCCCTGCTGCACCGGTGATTCGGTGAACGCGGCCCGTTCCGCGGCCCGCGTGGTCACCGCCAGACTGTCGGCCGCCGGTCCGGCCGCGGCACGCAGCGCCCCAGCGGTGACATCCGCTCCGGTCACCAGCAGCGTGGTGCTCGTGCGGTCGCCGGGCAGCCCTGCCGCGTCGACGACGACGAACTCGCCGTTCGGCAGACCGGGGGTGGTGTCACGTACCGCCGCCACGCGCACCGTCAACCGCTGGAGTGCCGGGCCGACCTCGGTGGCCTGGCCGCCCAGCCGTGCCGCGACCCCGGGCGAGACCAACGCCGGCCGGGGCTCCGCCGCGGACGGCGCATGCAACTCGTCGGGGGAGAAAGCTCCCAGCCCCGTGCGGCCGGCGAGCCGGGCGTACGAGCCGGGGTCGACGGCGAGCAGGGTGACGTTCTCGCCGCCGTCGCGCAGCTCCAGGTCGTACTCGCGATGGAAGGCGGTCACGTCACGCACCCCGGCCGTCCCGCGCACCCTCTCGACGAGCCCTCCGGGCAGCGCCTCGGCGGCCTCGACACGGGCGTCCGCGCCGACCAGCGCGAGCGACGCCCGGTCGCGCGCGTCGGAGATCCCGGCCAGCACCGAGCCGCCGAACGCCGCCGTCGTCAAGGCGACGAGCAGCGCCAGCAACGGCAGCGCCGCGGTCACCGGGGACCGGCCCGCGCGGGCCGTCGCCAAAAAACCGATCACGCCGCGCCGCCGCGCCACGGGCAGCGCTACGACTCGCAGGGGCAGCGGATACACCCGTACGAGCAGTAGTCCGGCGATCACGGCGACCAGGACGGGTGCCGCGCTGACGAACTGGTCGACCTCGCTGCCGGTGCCCCGGCGGCGCAGCGACGCCACCGCGGCGACCGCCAGCACGAGCAGCGTCAGTTCGGCCATGGTGCGGCGCCGCGACGGCCTGGCCCGCACGACGTCCTCCCGCTCGGCGTGGATCCGCGAGCGCCGGTGCAGGTGTGCGGCACGCAACGGCAGGGCCGCACACGCCACCAGGGCCACCGCGGCCGACGTCCACACGGCGGGGAGCAGGCTGCCCTCGGGCAGCACGACGACGGCGAGCAGGCAGCCTGCGGCGGCGCCGGGCAGCACCGGGACGGCGACCTCCCCGAGGAGCCGCACGGCGGTACCGCGCACGGACGCGCCGCGCGAGCGCATCAGGGACAGCTCGGAGCCACGGCGGGCTGCGGCCAGGCCCGCCGCCATCAGCAGCACGACCACTGCGACGCTGCCGGCACCGAACGCGCCGACCGCGACCACCGGATCGATCGCGGCCACGACGCTGTCGAACTCCAGGAGGACATCGTCCAGTCCCGAGTCGACCGTCAGGTCGGCGGAGACTCTGTCGCGCAACTGCGTCTGGAGAGGGCCGTGTTCCAGTGAGGCGATTCCCGCGCGGATCCCGGGGAGGTCGCCGACAGCGCGCCCCGCCGTGTCGGGCGCGATGCGCCAGTAGGTCTCGAGTTCGGCCGTGACGGAGAGCAGCGCCGGCGCCGCCTCCGGTGCCAGGAGCAGCGCACCGTGCCAGTAGGGGCGTGGGACCGGTGGCTGGGTGTAGAGCCGGGTGGGCCCGGCCAGGACCGGCTCGACGGCCCAGTAGCTCAGTGCGGGCTCGGACGGCTCGACGATGCCGGTGATCCTGATCGCGAGCATGTCCTGCTCCGCCGTCGCCCTGGGCACATGGACGACCGAACCGGGCTCGATCCGGAGGGACTTCGCGGTGGCCGTGGTGACCGCTGCCTCCACGGTGTCCGTGGTCGCGGTGACGGAGTCCTTGGCGGCGGTCGGCAGCCGGCCCGCCCGCAGTGTCGCGTGCTCGCCCACCCCCGCCTGGGTGCTCAGCGTGAACACGGGCCCGCCGCCGTCGAGCTGGGGGAGCCAGCTGTCCGTCGCCTGCTGCGGTTTGGTGGTCCGTACGCCGTACGTGGACTGCGCCGCATCGGCATCGAGCGGCGCGGGCAGCGTGCCGAGGATCTGCCGGTACTGCGCGGACAGTTTCTCGGGGCGCATCAGCGGAGCGGGGCTCACCAAGTCGTCCGTCCAGGGCATCAGGGCGGGGTTGGTCAGCTCGATCACACTGCGGTCCGGGGCCGTGACGGCGAGCTCGTGCCGCAGTCCCTCGCCCTTGTACGTCTCCACCCCGCGGGGGAACGCGGCGGCGAGGAAGGAAGTGATCAGGACCAGGACGAACAGAGCGACGGCGCTGCCGGGCGCGACGCGCAGCCGGGTGCGCACCCAGGGGGCGACGGCCTTCATCTCACTCGCCTCCTTGGACACGCAGGGCGGCGGCCATGTCGCCGCGGCGCAGCGCCAGTGCCGCCACCATCACGACGGGTGCGGCGGCCACCAGCGCCACCAGTAGGGCGACCCGGCCGACGGGCAGTTCCACCAGCACACCGGGGACCGGCTGGGTGGCCTGCGCAGTCAGGACGACGAGGGGAACGACAGCGCGGGTCAGGACCGCACCCAGGGCCAGGCCGACCAGCACGGCCAGACCGATGAGCAGCGAATGCTCGATCGCCAGGAGCCGGGCGAGCTGCCGTCTGGGGGCGCCGAGCGCCCGCAGCAGCGCAAACTCGGAGGAACGTTCCCGCAGCGCCCCCACCACGCTCACCGCGAAGCCGACCGCGGCGAGCGCCGCCGCGGCGGCGGTCACGGCGGGCAGCGCCGACTGCGGACCGGCCCCGAGCGGATCGTCGCACAGTTCCTCCGCGATCTCGTCCCGCACCTGGACCTGCGACGGATCGATCTCGGGCCGGGCCCGTACCGCTTCGGCGACCTGCGCCGCCTTGCCCGGCTCGGGGAACAACCACCACTCGGAGGGCGGGAAGGCGGCGGGACGGTCGGCGACCGCCCGGTTGACGGCCCGGAAGTCGAGCAGCAGCGCACCGCCGTCGCTCTTGGCAACCGTGCCGAAAGCACCGGAGCCGGTCGTGGGGACAGCGGTCAGGGTGCCGACGACCTTCACCTTGAGATCTCCGCCCTGGGCCGGGATCGCGATGACCGATCCCTTCCGCGCGCCGCTGGACTCCAGGAAGCGCGCGGTCGCCAGGGCGGCGGGCATCTCCGGCTCCGGCGGATGGGCCGAGACCCGGACGGTGACCGTGCGCTTGCTGCCCCAGTCCTCGGACTCGGCCTCCGTCGTGCCCGCGTGGTAGGTGACATCGAGCGGGGTGCGCGCCGAGGAACGGATCGCGGTCACCTTGGGCCTTCTCAGTGTGTCCGTGTTCACGACCGCATTGCCGTGCCAGACCGTGCCCTTCGCGGCCTCGACCGGGTGGACCGAACCGTCGGCGGCGACCGCGCGGATCGCCTCGACCGTGAGCCGCTTCGGCATGATCCGGTGAGGGAAGGACGCCTCGTCGAGGTCGATGGCGGTGAGCACCAGCGGGCCTGCGGGCTTGCCGGCGGGGGCGCCTGCGGCGGAGGCGATGTCCGCGGTCAGCGTCCGGCGTCTGCCGTCCGGTGCGAGAGCGTCCAACTGGAGCCGGTACGGCACTCCGTAGCGGTCCACGACCGTGACGGTGATCAGGCCCTCCGCGCTGCCCGTCCGGTTCTCTGCCGCTGTCGTCAGCTTCATGTCGAGGTCGAGGCGCACGGCTCCGTCGGGCAGCGGCATTCCGGCGGGCGGGACCTCGGCGGGGCGCAGCCGGGCGATCCCGTCCGCGTCGTCCCGCAGCGTCAGTTCGTCTGCCGCGAGCGTGGAGTCCAGGGCCAGCACGGTCGCCTCCCGTCCGCCCGACATGCTCAGCTGCGTACGGGCGGCAGGGGCCGCGGCGCGCAGGCCGGCGATGTCGTCGTACATACCGCCCTGCCCGAGGGTGTCGGTCCCCTCGCTGAGTACGCGCACCGGAGCACCGGCGCGGAAGCCGGCCTGGTCGATCTGCGAACGGTCCCAGGAAGCGGCCTGTCCGATCGCCAGCATGCCCATGGCGACGGCGAGCACGAGCAGCAGCACGGGGCCCGCGCCGCGCAGCGGCCGACGGGCGAGCTGCCAGCCGGCGAGCGCACCCGACAGGCCGCGCCCCCTGGCCGCCCTGCGTTCGGCGAGTCTCGCGGCTGGCGGCAGCAGCCGCAGGGCGAGGGCGGTGCCGGCGAGCAGCGCCAGCGCGGGCGCCACGGCCAGCAGCGGATCGATGCCCAACTGGCCTTCGCGGTCACCGCTGATGGCCCCGCTGCCCGCGGTGCGCCGGTCCAGCTGCCAGTAGGCGACGGCGGCGACCACCAGCAGTGCCACGTCGGCACCTGCCCGCAGCGGGGCGGCGAGTGCCTGGGCCCGGCGGCCGCGCGAGCGCCCTGCGGTGAGCGCGGGCAGCACCATGGCGACCGTGCAGGCCGACGCGACGGCGGCGCCGATCAGCCACACCGAGGCGGTCGGTCCGGTGTCGACATGCAGCCCGATCCGGCCCGGCAGGCCCTGTCCTGCCAGCAGCGCGGTCAACGGGCCGGCGAGCAGCGGCGCACACACCGCCGCGGGCACGGTGAGGAGCAGCGCCTCCAGGGTGCCGAGCGCGACGATCCGCCGGCGGGAAGCGCCGCGGGCGAGCAGGACGTGGGTCTCCCCCTCGCGTTCCCCGCTGAGCAGCCGCGCCACCAGCAACAGCGCGTACCCGGCGAGCAGCACGAGCTGCAACGAGACGATCAGCAGCGTGGAACGCGACACCAGCAGCGTCCGCTCCGACCGGTCCAGCACCTCGGGCAGCGCGGTACGGCTCTCGACACCGTCGAGGGCGGGCTGCGCGGCGAGGTACTTCTGGCTGCTCCGTGCCGCCGAGCGGAGCGCGTCGACCCGGTCGGCGGTGAGGGTACGGAAGTCGGCGGTGGCCAGCCACGACAGCGGGCCGCTGCTGACCCGGCCCGCGGCGAAGACAGCGGGGTCGGTGAGCAGGGGACCGTACGTGGTGAACGCGGACCTGAGCACACCGCGCCCGCCGGCCTCGTCGAGCTGCCAGTACGGGTCCCCGGTGTCGGCAGGCCGGTAGACGCCCGTGACCCGGATCCGTGCGTCGGGCCCGCCGAGGCGGTCGTCGAGTCTCAGCACCCGGGGACCGGGCGTCAGCCTCAGCTGCCGCGCCGCCACCTCGGGTACGGCGACCTCGATCACGTCGCCCGTCCTGGCGTCCGTCCCCGCGCCCGTCTGCTTCGCCGGCCAGGAGCCGGCGGACAGCCGCACCCGGGACCGGTCGACGGCGGCGAACGCGGTGAGATCCGGGTCGCCCTTGCGGGCGGCGGCCGGCTGCAGCGCCCGCGGCAGCGAGTACGGTCCGGACCTGTCGAACCGGGCCAGCGCGACCGGCAGCCCGGCGAACGCCTGTTGCGCCCCGCGCTTCGCATCCCGCAGCACCGCCTCGCGGTCCTCGCCGGGGCTCCGCGTGGTGATGGTCAGCGAGGCGTTCGCGGCCTCCCGGGTGGCAAGCGCATGCCGGAGCCCTGCGTCACCGACGGAGGATGCGAACGCGGCGAGGGTGGTGAGGACTGCGGTCGTCAGCAGTACGGCGAGCAGGGCGGCCGCCAGTAGCAGTCTGTGCCCGCGCGCACGCAGAAGGACAAACCCCGTCACCCGTTCCCCCAGCCCCCGTCGAGCCCCCGAAAGCCCTTTCGTGCGGATGCTTTCAGACAGGTGTGGGGTAAGGAACCGTTGTCACACCGGACTTGACGGGATCGTGACCGGAATCCGGCGCGGTCTCACCGGATTCCGCGACGAAGGCCGGGGTCAGTCGGCGGTGTTGACCATGGAGGCCGCGGCGTAGCTGAGGTAGCTCCAGAGCTGCTCCTTGTGCTCCGGGGACAGCCCCAGCTCATCGACGGCGACCCGCATGTGTTTCAGCCAGGCGTCGTGCGCGGCCCGGTCCACGGTGAAGGGCGCGTGCCGCATCCGCAGTCGCGGGTGGCCGCGATTGTCGCTGTAGGTGCGGGGCCCGCCCCAGTACTGCATCAGGAAGAGCACGAGCCGCTCCTCGGCCGGGCCCAGGTCCTCCTCGGGGTACATGGGCCTCAGCAGCGGGTCCTCGGCTACTCCCTGGTAGAAGCGGTGGACGAGGCGCCGGAAGGTGTCCTCGCCGCCGACCTGCTCGTAGAAGGTCTGCTCCTGAAGCGTCCCGCGCGGAATCTCATTCACCCTGCCATGGTCTCAGACGCCCCGGCCGAGGACCCGGGCCCCAGGACCTGCCCGCACAACCCCTGTCCGACAGTCCCGGTCCCACAGTCCTGTCCGTACGGTCCGGTCGCGCACAGTCCCTGTCCGTGACGGCTTTCGTCCCGTGACGGATCGTGCCGGTGCTCGCATCGGCGTCATCACCGCAGGAAGGTGGAGGCATGGGTGACCACGCCGACCGGTTCGCCGTGCCTGCAGCCGAGGTGCGGGCCACGCTGGTGCGCGAGATCGTGGCCGGAGGCGGGCTCACCGACCCGGCCTGGCGGGCCGCGTTCGAGCAGGTGCCGCGGCATCTGTTCGTGCCGTACTACTTCGTCGGCCGGGCAGGCACCTATGAACGGCTGTGGTGCGAGGACCCCGACGCAGACCGGCGCGCCCGCTGGCTGCACGGCGCCTATACGGACGGTCCACTCGCCACCCGTGTCCGCGACGGCGAACTGGTCTCCTCCGCCAGCCAGCCCTCCCTCATGGCCGTGATGCTCGACGCCCTCGAACTGACCGACGGCGACACGGCGCTCGAGATCGGTGCGGGCACCGGCTACAACGCGGCACTGCTGGCGCACCGGCTCGGCGACGACGCGGTCACGACCGTGGATCTGGACCCCGAGATCACCGAGTCCGCTCGCCGCCACCTGGAGACGGCCGGCTACCGGCCCGCTGTTCTCACGGGCGACGGCGCGCGCGGGTGTCCCGAGCGGGCGCCCTTCGACTGCATCATCGCCACGTGCACGCTGCCGTCGCTGCCGTCCGCATGGCTGCCCCAGTGCAACGCGGGTGCCCGGATCGTCGCTCCCCTGTCGACCGGGCTGATCGCTCTGCGAGTGGGCGACGGCGTGCGCGGGCCGAGTGCCGAGGGGCACTTCCTGCGCACGTCGGCGTTCTTCGTACCGCTGCGCGGCGGGTCCGCCGCGCCGGCGACCCGGGCCGGTGGCCTGCCGCGGCGAGCAATCGAGAACGACCTGTTCCGCTTCCTGCTGACCCTGACCGCGGGCAGCCTGGACCCCCGCGAGGCGTTGTCCCTGTGGGAACGCGAACGCCGCCCCGAACGCAACCGCTTCGGGATCACGGTCAGCGGCGGCCGCCAGTGGGCCTGGCTGGACGACCCCGAGGGTCCCTACATCTGGCCACTGGGCAGCGGCACGGGCTGATCCCTCGGCCCCAGGAGGGAGCCGGGAGGCGTCAGCCGCGGCGGACCGTGATCGTCGTCCAGGCCCCGACGTGCACCCGGTCGCCGTCGTTCAACGGGATCGGGACGTAGGGCTGGATCGGGTCCTCGGCGCCGTTGACCGTCGTGCCGTTGGTGGAGTTCTGGTCGACCACCGCCCACGAGCCGTCCGGCTGCTGCACCAGCACGGCGTGCTGGTGCGAGACGCCCGGGTCCTCCGGCGGGACGGACAGGTCGATGTCGGGCGACTCGCCCGTCGAGTGCCTGCGCCGGCCGATGGAGACCTGGTTGCCGGTCAGCGGCAGGTGCTGCTCGGGGGAGTAGGCGGGCAGGTTGAGCCCGGTGGCCTCCGGGCCGCTGCGCTGCATCATCGCCAGGAAGTACTCGCGGTCCGGCCCGATCACGGCAGTCCACGTCGACCGGCCGGCGAACTGCGGCGGCGGCCCGCCGTGCGGTCCACCCTGCGGCCCGCCGTGCTGCTGGCCGTGCTGCGGCGGCGGAGGCTGCTGCTGGAACGGCGCCGGACTCTGAGGACCTTGCGGTCCCTGAGGCGCCGCCGGTGGCGGCGGGGACTGCGTGCGCGAGGGCGGCGACAGCATCCAGTCGTCGCCACCGCCGGTGTGCTGCGGCTGGGGCGCAGGCGGCGCCGACTGCTGGTACGAGGGCGGCGGCGGAGGACCCGGCTGCTGGAAAGCGGGCGGCGGAGGCGGCGGACCGCCCTGCTGGTAAGCCTGCGGAGGCGGACCGCCCTGCTGGTAGGCCTGCGGCGGCGGACCGCCTTGCTGGTACGCCTGCGGCGGTTCCTGCCCGAGCGGCTCGGCGGGCCGGTTCATCTGCGACGGCCGCGAACTCTGGTACTCGAAGGGGTCACGATGCTGCGGGGGCGGCGGGCCCTGCTGCGCGGGGGGCGCGGGCTGTCCCGGCTGGGACTGGAACCCCGGCGGGAGGTTCAGTCCGGGCTGGGGCGGCGGCGCCAGCGGCGTGTAGGAGGTCGCCGTGTGCGTGAGGAAGTTGTACCGGCACTCTTCGCAGAAAGGCGCCATGGCCTCACGCGGCGTGCGGCACTGCGGGCAGAGCTCGGCCTGGGCGGTCGCGTTCGGATCGCCCCCCGGGCCGGGGTAGCCGTACGACGGCGGCGGGGGAGGCGGTGGCGGCACGGCCCCCGAGGGAGCGCCAGGGCCGGCCATGCGGTGGCCACAGACCTCGCACCAGTCGTCGGAACCCGACTGGTGTCCGTTCGGGCAGGTCGGCATGTCGGCGCGTCCCCCTCTCCTTCTCCGGCCCGCGGGCCGATTCATCTCTGCTTGTGCGACTGCCCGCGCGGCCTACTTCTTCACGCGAACGGTCTTCGTGGAGCGCGTCTCGAGAGTCATCTCGTCCGCCTCCGCGACCTTTGCCTTCAGTCGCACAGTACCTGTCGCCACATCGACGACGTCCACCACCTTCGAAAGCAGTTTCGCAGTGTCCTCGTTCCCGGAATGCGCCGCGAGCTGCACCGCACGGCCGAGTTTCGCCGTTGCGCCGTCGAAGTCGCCCGACTTGCGTGCTTCCAGCCCCTGCTGGATGACCTGCGCCAGTTCCGCCTGTCCCGTGTAGTGCGCGACCTGCGGGTTGATCGAGGTCGATGCCGCCATGTCGTCCGTCCACACCGCCCGCACCAGCCCCTGGGCCAGGGCTTCGGGTGCTCCTCCGTCAGCGGCCGGAACGATCAGGGAAACGCGTGCCGCCAGCATCTCCCGGCCGATCCCGGCCTCAGGAACCTTCACGCACACGTGGTAGTCGCGGGACTCGTCGCCCCACGAGCCGGTCGGATAGTCACCGGCCCGCGGACCGGCCTCGGTGCGCCGCCCGGTCAGCTCCTCCACGGTCGGCGCGACCTGCTTGACGAAGGCGATCTCCACACCGACGGGCGTCCAGAGCCGCAGTGCCACGTCCGCGACCTCCTTGCCCATCGCGTTCTCCATCATCTGTGTGAAGTCCGCGGCCAAGCCGCTGGGGTCGGCGACGATGTCGGCCGTGCCGAGCAGCGCCGAGGCGATGCCGGTGACCTCCTTGACCTCCCAGTCGGTACCGACACCGCGGGCGTCGCAGGTGAAGCGTCCCGCGCAGGCGTCGAGGGCGGCCCGCAGATCCTCCGGGGTCTCGTGCTCGTTGCGCCCGTCGGTGAGCAGGATGCCGTGCCGGATCGACAGGTCGGCGGAGGCGAGCAGCCGGTCCGCCAGCCTCAGCCAGGTGCCGATGGCGGTGCCGCCGCCCGCGCTGAGGCGCCGCAGCGCGTCCTTGGCCTGCGCGCGGGTGGCAGGGTCCGCGACGGCGAGCCCCCCGCCGCCCGGGTAGACCTCGGTCGCGTTGTGCGTGCCCGCGACCACGGCGAAGGCGACCCCGTCGCGCAGGGTGTCGACAGCGGCGGCCGTGGCGTCCCGCGCGTTGCGCATCTTCGTCGACGGATAGTCCATCGAGCCGGAGCAGTCGACCATGATCACGACACCGGCGGAGGGCGCCGCCGGCCCCGGTACTTCCGAGGCCGCGGACGTCGCCCCGAGCAGCGGCACACCGCGTGTGGTGCCACCGCCGGTGGACGTCACCGTGACGATCGCGTTGACCTCCCGGCCGCCCTCCGGAAGGTATTCGTTCTGGTACACGTCGACCGAGAACTGCGGCACCTGGGACTTGGAGAAAACGGCCATCTGATCGGCTCCTTGGGCTCCACCCGGGCAGAGTGACGGGTCAGGGAGAGTCGGGACGGGAAGAGGCGGACGGGGCGGGCGGAACGGGACGAGCGGGCCGGTTTCAAGCCTTTTCGTAGGCCGATCCTGTCCCTTCGGCCGGTACGGCGAACGGCAGCACCGCCACTGTTACGTTGTCGTGGCCCCCGCCGTCGAGCGCGTGGCCGACCAGCATCTGTGCGCTGTGCAGCGGTCGTTCGGCGGCGTCCGACGGCACGGCTCGCGCCATCTCGTCCGCGCCCTCGGCGTAGTTCCACAGGCCGTCCGTGCAGACGACGACCACGCCGGAGCGGTCCGGCTTGAACGACGCGGTGTGCGGCTCCAGTTCGTACGCGTCGGCTCCCAGCCAGCCCGTGATCGCGTGCGCCCGTTCGTCCGCGTACGCCTCGGCCTCGCTCATGAGACCGGCCGCGACCATCTGCGCCGCCCAGGAGTCGTCCTCGGTGAGCCGGGCGGGCGGGCCGCCTCGGTCGTCGGGCACCCAGTAGGCGCGGCTGTCGCCGACCCAGCCGACCACCAGCAGCCCGCCGGCAGAGACGGCGCCCACGATCGTGCACGCCGGTGCGTTCTGGTGGCGGCCCTGGTCGTGTTCCCCGGCCCCCTCCCCGCCCGCTCCCTGGGCGAGGGAGTTGACCGCGGCGGCGGCGGCGACGATCGCCTCGTGCATGGCCTGCTGGGGGTGCGTGCCGCGCGGAAGCGAGGCGAGCAGCTGTTCGTTGGCGGCGCGCGCGGCCGCCTCCGACGCCTCGTCCGGCCGGGTCGCCGACGAGACACCGTCGCAGACGACGGCGACGACGGCGGGCGAACCGTCGGGCAGAGCGGTGGACGAGACGGCGAACGAGTCCTCGTTGCGGTGGTGGCGCAGGCCTCGGTCGCTGACGGCGGCGACCGACCCGAGCTCCTGCTCCATGTGATCGCGCTCGCGGGGCTGGGCGTGGCCGCAGTTCTCGCAGTAGCCGTCCGGGTCGACATGGCCGGCCCGGCACGCGACGCAGAGCTTGCCGCCGGTCGCGGCGCCGCCGGTCCCCGGGGCGGCGGGAGCGGCCGGGGGCTCGGCCGCGCGGGGATCCACGGCGACCGCGCTGCCCGGCGCCGGCGCGGCGAGTTCGAAGTCCCCCGAGGGCGGGGTGTCGTACCGGACCCCGGGGCCGGTCAGTTCACCGCCGTCCGAGTCGGTGCCCGGCAGGTCGCCGGGCTGCTGTGTGGGCGGGGACATGCCCGAGGTGTCGGTGCCGGTGGCCGCGGGCCAGTCCACCGGTGTGCCGATGGCCATGGTGGGGCGGTCCTGGGAGGTGGCGGGCACGGCCGACAGGTCGTACCCGCACGCCCCGCAGAAACGGTCGCCGGATTCGACCGGCTCCTCGCAGTCGGGGCAGGCCGGCCCGTCGGCCGCCTCATGCATCTGCGCCATCAATCACACCCACGTCCGGGGGCGGTAGCGGTTGGCCCGCTCCACCAGCTCTATCCGCTCCTCGCCGCGCTGGGCGAGCCGGGCGAGGACCCGGAAGGAGCGTTCCAGTCCGAAGCGCAGTCCGCGCTCGTCCAGTTCGCTGCCGAGCAGCACGGTCGGTGCGCCGGTGCTCGGCGTGGGGGGTGCAGCGGTCGGAACGGACGGCTGGGCTCCGGGACTACCGGAGAGTACCCAGTCGAGCGCCTTGCCGAGCACCTCGGCGGCCAGCTTCTCGCGGCGCACCGCGTCGATACCGAACGCCGCCAGTGCGTCCACCTGCGCGGCGGCCGCCGACAGGTCGTCCAGGAGTGGTTCGTGCGCGGCGCGCCGTCGCAGTCTCGCCCGTACGGCAGCCACCCGCGCCGCCGTGTAGTGGATGGACGCCTCCGGCACGGACTCCAGGGTCCGTACGGCTCCCGTGCGGTCGCCGGCGGCGATCTGCACCCGCGCCAGCCCGAACGCGGCGCTGACGAAGCTCGGATCGGTCGTCCACACGAGGCGGTAGTAGTCCGCGGCGTTGTCCAGCTGGCCGAGGACCTCGGCGCACACCCCGAGCGCCAGCTTGGGCGCGCTCTCGCCCGGGAACGCGTCGTAGATCGCGTCGAACGACAGCGCAGCCTCCTCGTGGTCACCGGTCACCAGCGAGGTGATGCCCCGGTACCAGACCACCCGCCAGTCGTCCGGCTGTGTGCTCTCCAGGGTGGCCAACGTGCCCGTCGCGGACGGCAGGTCGCCCATCTCCAGCCTGGCGCGCAGCTCGCGCAGCAGGGTCTCGGGTGAACTCGCCGCCACCGAGCTCAGCGCCGCGATCAGTTCGGTGGCGGCCGAGGCCATCAGGCCCGCCAGGAATCCGGCGTTGGGGTCGCTCGGGTTGACGTGCGGGACCGGCAGGGCCATCGCGGTGCCCCGGGTGTCGACGACGGCGAGATGCGGGGCGAGCGCGGGAGCCGGGGAGGCGGGGGCGAGGCCGTCCGGGGTGCGCTGCGCGGGGACGGCGGCGTGCCCCGCCGGTGCCGTCGCACCGTGGTGGCCGGGGAAGGAGCCCGGCACGGGAGGCAGCGGCGGCACGCCGGGCAGTCCCGGGGCGGACCCCGGCGCACGGCCGTTCGCAGCAGACTTCTTCGCCCGTCTGCCGTTTGCGCCGGCCCGTGCGCCGAGCTGCGAGACGTCCCCGGCCGGCTCCGCGAACAACTCGGTGTCCGGCACGCGCACTTCGGGTCCGAACAGCGTCGACAGGGAAGGACGCGGCGTGCCCGTCTGCATGGCGACGACCTCGCGCAGGACACCGGTCAGCTGCTCCGCCATCTCCTGCGCGGAGGCGAACCTGCGCGCGGGGTCCGGATCCGTCGCCCGTACCAGCAGTCGGTAGAAGGATTCGTACGTGCGGAAGACCTGGATGTTCTCCGGGTCGGGCAGGGAGTCCACGAACACGTTCGTGTAGCCCTGGAAGTCGAAGGTGAGCACGGCCAGCGTGCGCGCGACCGTGTACAGGTCGGAGGCGACCGATGGGCCGACCTCGGCGACCTCGGGGGCCTGGTAGCCGACCGTCCCGTAGATCGCGGACTCGTCGTCGTCCATCCTGCGGACGGCACCCATGTCGATCAGCTTGAGCTGGTCCTGCTGCTGGATGGCGTTGTCGACCTTGAAGTCGCAGTAGAGCAGATTCCTGCTGTGCAGATGGCCGAGCGCTTCCAGCGCCTCGATGCCGTACGCGCAGGCCTGCTCGACCGGCAGCGGATCGCGCCTGCCGTTCTCGCCCCGGCGCTCGTTGGCGATCTCCTTCAGCGACTTGCCGCCGACGTACTCCATGACGATGTAGCCGTCGAGGGAGCCGGTGCGCTGGTCGAGATGCTCGACGAAGTTGTAGATGCGCACGATGTTCGCGTGCTCGATCTCGGCGAGGAAGCGCCGCTCCGAGATCGCCGCTGCCATCGCGTCCTGGTCGCCGGTGTCCAGCAGACCCTTGAGCACCACCCACCGGTCGGACACCGCGCGGTCCACCGCCAGATACACCCAGCCCAGACCGCCGTGCGCCAGACAGCCCACGACCTCGTACTGGCCGTGGACGATGTCGCCGGCCTTGAGCTTGGGCACGAAGGAGTACGGGTGGCCGCACTTGGTGCAGAAACCTTCGGTACGGCCCGGGCGGTCGCCGCGTGCGCGTCCCACCGGCGCGCCGCAGTCGGAACGGGAGCAGAACCGCTTGCGCTCCGGTACCTCGGGGTTCTCCATCACCGCGGTGTGCGGATCCGGGCGCGGCACCTGCGGCACCGTGACCAGGCCCGCGCCGAGGCGGTTCCGCCCGGACGCGGAGGTGGACGCGCCGGAGCTGCGGACCGAGACGGACCGCGTCGACGTGCTGCCTCCGGTCAGGGACCGCGACAGCCGCCCCGACACCGAGCGGCGCGAGGACGACGAACGCGCCGAGGCCCGTGAGGAGCGTGAACCGCTGCGCGCCGACGAGGAGTCCCGCCCGCCGCCGGTGATGCCGGTGGGCTGAGAGGCGACCATTCCGGTCGGGGACACCACGGGCGCCAGACCGCAGGTGTCGCAGTACAGCTCGCCCTCGCCCATGTCCTCGTAGGAGCCCTCGCAGTCGGGGCGCTGGCAGTTCTTCTTCTCGCTCATGAATCCCCCCTGCGGTCTTCGGGCGCCGGAGCCCGCCCGCCCTGTCGCGGTACGAGCACTTCGGCGGCGGCGTGCTGATAGCGCAGGACCGCCTGTTCGGCGGCGCGCAGATCGCAGGGCGCGCTCCACAGCATCCGCCGCGCCGCGTCGTACCGCTCGATCAGCAGAGGATCCTCCGCCATGCCGTGCCGGGCGACCTTCGCCTTGTAGGCGTCGAGCCTGCCGCGCAGCTCGGCGCGCACTGCCAGCGGTGCCGTGACGGCGGTCAACGACTCCCGGGCCCGTAGCAGTTCGTCCTCGGCCTCGCGTTCCAGCGACTCCAGCAGCGGCGAGAGCCGGTGCCACTGGGAGTGCCTGCGGTACTCGGCGGCCGTGGACAGCCGCTCCTGCAGCACCGTCGGCGGCCCGCTGACCGCCGGGACCTCCGACGCGGCGATCTTCGCCAGCACCTCACCGCGCGCGGAACGGGCCTCGCTCAGCGTCCGGTCGGCCCGCGACAGCACGTCGCGCAGCCTCATCAGCCGTTCCTCCGAGTCCTGCCGGACCTGGAGCACGGCCTCGATCTCACGGCGCACGTCCTCCAGTGCGCGCGCCGCACGGTCGTACCTGGCGGTGTCCGGACGGCCGCCGCCGGGCGCCGAACTGCCCTGTGCGGAACGCCAGAAGGCCAGCGGATCGGACACCACCTGGGCCCGCAGTGCCGTCAGTTCATGGGTGATGGACTCCAGGTCGTCGCCTGACGGATGCTCCCCGGGCCGCACGCCGACGGAGTGCGCCAGCGAACGCGTGCGCTGCAGTTCGGCGGAGAGCAGATCTATCCGGGCGGGCAGCGCCGACCACACCGCGTCCGCCGTGACCACCACGTCGAGCGAGCTCGCGTACAACTCGTTCATCCTGGTGACCAGCTCTTCGAGGGAGAACTCCTCGGAGAGCCTGGCGGGTCCCGTGACCGAAGGCCCGGTGTGCGACGCCGCCGCACCGGCCACCGTCACGCTCCGCCCGCGCAACCGCTCGGTCAGCTCGGCCAGATCCTCGCGGCTGGACCAGCGCCGGCGTGCCCGCAGCTCACGGATGTCCGACAGCGCCGCGGTGTAGGCGTCGAAGTAGTTCCACAGCAGGGTGATCGACTGCTCGGCGCCGGCCCAGCGGTCCTTGGTGACACCGGTCAGCTCGGCGCCTTCGAGGAGGCGGCGGCCCGCATGGTCCTGGAGCGCGAGGAGGGAGGTCTCGACCGCCTCGTGCTCCGCGCCGAGCCGTGCCAGCGCACGGTCCACCTCGTCCCGGTCCATCACCGGCCCGTGCGGTCTCCCCGCCGAGCCGGGGAAGGGTCCCGCGACGCCCATCGATCACCTCTCCGTTCCTGTCCGAACCGCTGCTCGTACTGCTCGCTGCCCTGCTGTCACGCCGTCCAGCCGTGTCCGGCGTTCAGGCCGGCCCCGCCCGCCCCGCTAGCCGGCCCGGTACCTCGGCTGCGGCGGCCCTGTTATCCCCGGCAGATCGGCGGCGAGCCACTTGTCGTACGCCTGCATCCAGGGACCCTTGCGGTAGTCCACCAGCACCTGGTTCACCCGCCGCACCACATCGTCCTTGCCGAGCTTGGTGGCGACGCCGTAGAACTCGGTGGTGAAGGGCTTGTCGCCCTTGAGTTCGACCGCCGGGTCCTGCGCGGCCTGGCCCGCCGCCAGGGCATTGTCCGTCACGATGGCGTCGACCAGGCCCTGCTGCAGCCGGACCAGGCAGTCCAGTTGGTTCGGCACGGTGTACAGGTCCTCGTCGGCCGGCTGCCCGTCGTGTGCGTCCTCGAACGTGGCACCGAAGCTGTTCTGCTCCAGAGCCTCGTACGCGGTCGACCCCTCGGCCGAGCAGATCCGCTTGCCCGCCAGGGACTTGTCGTATCCGGTGATCGACGAACTCTTCGGCGCGAGCACCTGCTGGCCGGCCTGGAAGTACGCCGTGGAGAACGCGACCTGCTCGGCCCTGGTGCAGTTGATCGTCATCGTGCGCACGACGATGTCCACCGCGCCGCTGTTCAGCGCCGCGATGCGCTGGTTGGTCGGTATCGCGCGGAAGATGATGTCGTCCTTGCTGCCGAGGATGTCCTCGGCGATGGCCCGGGCGAGGTCGATGTCGAAGCCCTCGAGCCCGCCGACGGCCGGATTGCGGTATCCCCAGCGGTAGCTGTTCTGGTCGACGCCGACGATCAGCTTGCCGCGTGCCTTGATGGCGTCGATGTTCGGGCCGTCCTCGGACGAGGGCCGCAGCGACGCCTCGGGGTCCGTGCAGTCGTCCGCCTCGGCGGGCACCGCCAGGCCCTGCCCGGCGGGGTCCGGGCTAAGGGTGTCCGCACCGCCGTGGGCCAGCGGCAGCAGTGTGACGGCGGCGGTCAGCACACAGGCCGCGGCCATGCCGGCGACGCCGCCCCAGCCGCGCAGGCCGGCCGGTGGGCGCCGGCGGCGCGGGTGGTGCGAGTCCGTTCTCGTGTCCGTCATCGTTCCCCCTCTCACCGGTATTCCGAAAGCCTGCGGTTGATGCCGAGGATCGCGCCCACGGCTCCGAGCAAGGCCAGCGCCGACGCGCCGACCGGCAGCCCGGCGAGCGCCGTGCGCCCGTCCTCGGCCGCCTCGGTGAACTCCTTCTGCTCGTGCGCCAGCGCCGTCTCCAGCGCCTTGTCGACCTGGTCGAACGACTCGCCCGTGGAGCCCTCGTCACCGATGACCTTGCGCAGTGCGCCGTCGTAGTCGCCCGCCTTGTCGGTGCTCGCCACGTCCTTGTGCCGGGTCTGCCACTCGGTCACGCTCTTGAGCGCCGCCTCGACGGGGTCGCGTCCCTCGCCGTCGTCGGCGAGATCCTCCGCCCGGCCGAGCTGCTCGCCGAGCAGCGCCATGCCCGAGGTGTACTCCGTCTCGTACTTGTCGTTCTTGCCGTCGTCGGTGAGGACCGCGCCGCGGGCCACCAGGGTGAGGTTCTCGTTGGCGCGGGCCTTCAGGGAGTTGATCCGGGCGTCGTTGAGGACCTTGAGGGACTGCTGGCCGTGCACCTCTGCGTCGTTCAGCTGGGCGCGTGCCACCGTGTGCCCGACCGCCAGCCACAGCAGCACCACCGTGGCCGCGGCCGTCGCCGCGAGCAGTCCGTGGTTGAGCACCCTGTTGGTACGGCGGTAGTTGCGCCGCTGCGCCCATACGAGGACGCCGAGGGCGGCCACCCCTGCCAGGAGCGAGAGCACCGGCCAGAAGCGGGCGTCGTCGTCGTCCTGCTCCAGCCGCGCCGTCTCCGCGTCGTACAGCTTCTGCGCCGCGGGCAGCAGTTGCTTCGTCATCAGTTCGTTGGCGAACCGCAGGTACGCGCCGCCCAGCGGCCGACCGAGACGGTTGTTGGCCCGGGCGGTCTCGATCAGACCCGTGTAACGGGGGAGCTGGACGTTCAGCTCGGCAATCTGGCGGCCCGACTCGCTGGAACTGTCAGTGTTGGTCGCCGCCTTGACGAGCAGCCGGGACGCGAGCGCGATGTCCTTCTCGTACCGCTCGTGGACGGCTCGGGGCTCCTCGGCGCCGGCCAGGAATCCGCTGGACGCGGCGGTGTCCGCATCGGCCAGCGAGCGGTAGATCGATGCCGCGTCGGCACTGAGCGGCTGACTGCGGCTCACCACGTCGTCGGCGGAAGCGGCCCGGTCGGAGATCTCGAAGGCCGTCACCGCGCCGAACACCACCACCAGCGTCGCGAGGACGGCCCCGATGATCTGCAGGCGACCCGGCTCCGTCGTCGCGGCGGCACGCAGCCGCCGCCTGCCCTCGGCCCACGCGCCGCCGCCGGCCGGACCGGCCGGAGGCTGAACAGGCGCGGGCGCCGGAGCCGACTGAGGCGCGGTGCCCACATTCGGCGGGTGTGTCACAAGACCTCCCCCTCGGTCGCTGACGGCCCGCCCCCCGGCGGGTCCTGGGACTACTCCCGGCCAGCAGTATGGCCGCAGGGGACTGCTTCACACCAGAATTGACTGGATCTTGTTCCACTCATGGCAACTCATGGCAACCCGAGGCATTGCGCGTCGTGCCAGGCCCGTCCCCCCACTTCGTCCCCGAAGTGAATACGCTCCCCGGACCTGATCGGTTCCCATCCGGCGCCCACCGAACGAGTGAACCTGCGGGTCCCCGGCCTCACGCCCGTGTCCGAAAACGCCCGCGCCGCCCGCCCCTTGACGGGGACGGGCGGCGCAGGCGTCCGCGTACGTGAGGTGTGGCACAGACGGTGTCCGCGGCGCCGAAGGTGCCTCAGGTGCCGTAGTGGCCCCGCAGCCTCTTCCGGGCCTCGGCAGGCGCCCCCACATGGTCGAGCCCCAGCAGCGCCGCGCCCAGCACCGGCGGAGCCGTCACCACGCGGACCACGGCCTTGGGCGCCTTCACGGCCAGCAGTTCGGCGATGTCCGCGTCCAGTTCGGGGTGACGGGCCGCCAGCACGCTGCCGCCGAGCACCAACGGAACTTCCTCGTCGAGGAGTTCCAGCCGCCCGAGCGCCACGGTCGACATCGCGACCACCTCCTGGGCCAGTCGGCGCACCAGCGCCCGGGCCACCCGGTCGCCGTCCGCGCTGGTGGCGAAGAGCACCGGCGTCAGCTCGTGCTTGCGTACGCCGGGGACCCGGCCCAGATGCAGCGCCTCGATCAGCGCGTACATCGAGTCGAGGCCGAAGTGTGCGGGCAGCGCCAACGCCAGCGCGGTCGGCTCGCCGCGGCCGTCCTCGGCGCGCGCGGCGTGCCACAGCGCCTCGTCGGCCAGCCCGGCCCCGCCGCCCCAGTCCCCGGAGATCTTCCCGATCGCGGGGAACCGTGCGGTGCGGCCGTCCGGCAGCATCCCCACGCAGTTGATGCCCGCGCCGCACACCACGGCCACGCCGCGCGGCTCGTCGACACCGGCACGCAGGATGGCGAACGTGTCGTTCCGCACCTCCGTCGTGCGGCCCCACCCTCGCGCGTGCAGCGCCGCGGTCAACTCCGCCTCCTCCACCGGGAGGTCGGCGTTGGCGAGACACGCCGAGATGTGCTCGGCGCCGTGGATAGCCGTTTTGTTCGCCCGCGCTCCGGCCAGTGCCCCGGCGATCGTCGACGCGAGCCCGTCGACGGCGGCCTCGACGCCGACCCTCGGCGGCTGGAAGCCCGGCCCCCGGCCGGAGGCCAGGACGGTGCCGTCGGCGTCGACGAACGCGACGTCGGTCTTGCTGTTCCCCGCGTCGATCGCGAGGACCGCGCCGGAGCGTCCGGGCACGCTTTCCCCGGACATGTCGGTCACGCCCACGCGAGGTGCTCCTGGTTGTGCGCGATCAGCTGGTCGGTGAGCGTCTCGGCGTACTCGTACTGTCCGATCAGCGGGTGCGAGAGCAGCGCCTTGAAGACCCGGTCGCGTCCGCCGCGCAGCGCGGCCTCCAGCGCCAGGTCCTCGTACGCCGTCACATCGGCGATCAACCCCGCGTACAGCGGATCGAGTTCCGGCACGGCCAGCGGCGTGGCACCGCTGCCGTCGATGCGGGCCTGCACCTCGATGACCGCGTCGTCCGGCAGGAACGCGAGTGTGCCCCGGTTGAGGGTGTTCACGACCTGCACCGGGCTTCCCGCCCCGCTCAGCAGCGAGGCCGCGAGATCCACCGCGGCCTCCGAGTAGAAGGCGCCGCCGCGCTTCGACAGCAGTTCCGGCTTCTCGTCGAGGGCCGGATCGCCGTACATCCGCAGCAGTTCCTTCTCCATCGCCGCGACCTCGGCGGCGCGTGACGGCTTGGTGCGCAGCTCGCGCACGACCTCGTCGTGCGCGTAGAAGTAGCGCAGGTAGTACGACGGCACGACGCCGAGCCGGTCGAGCAGGGTGCGCGGCAGACGCAGGTCGTCGGCGATGGCGTCGCCGTGTTCGGCCAGCAGCTTGGGCAGCATGTCGGCGCCGTCGGGCCCGCCGAGGCGCACCCCGGTCTCCCAGGTGAGGTGGTTGAGCCCCACATGGTTCAGATGCACGTCGGCCGGCGCGACATCGAGGAACTTCGCGAACTTGCGCTGGAAGCCGATCGCCACGTTGCACAGCCCCACGGCCTTGTGACCGGCCTGCAGCAGCGCTCGGGTCACGATGCCCACCGGGTTGGTGAAGTCGATGATCCAGGCGTCGGGGTTGGTGCGCCGGACGCGTTC
Source organism: Streptomyces sp. NPDC043812 (assembly GCF_056436245.1). Taxonomy (NCBI): domain Bacteria; kingdom Bacillati; phylum Actinomycetota; class Actinomycetes; order Kitasatosporales; family Streptomycetaceae; genus Streptomyces; species Streptomyces sp. NPDC043812. Next base: position 242,599 of record NZ_JBWKCY010000003.1, on the reverse strand, counting down.
GGCGATGTCGAGCACCACGGGGACGGTGCGCAGAGCCTTGGCGAGGCCGCCCGCGCCGGTCGTCTCCTGTCCGATGCAGCCGCACTCCAGCGGCCAGGTCTCGTCCTGGTTGCGCGCGGCCTGACCGCCGACGCGCAGTTGCAGCAGCACCGCGTCCGCGCCGGCGACGCCCGCGTCGATGTCGGAGGTCGTGACGATCCTCCCGTCGTGGCCCTGTCTGGCGAAGATGCGCCGGGCCAGTCCGCCGACGAGTTCGAGCCGGTCGGCGGCGGGGTCGATCAGGACCAGTTCGGAGACGGGCAGGGTGTGGCGCATCCGCGCGAACCCGTCGATCAGTTCGGGGGTGTAGGTGGATCCGCCCCCGACCACAGCGAGTTTCATGAGCAGTCAGCCCTTCACTCCGGTCAGTGTGACGCCCTCGATGAAGGCCTTTTGTGCGAAGAAGAAGACCACGATCACCGGCGCCATGATCAACACCGTGGCCGCCATGGTCAGGTTCCAGTCCGTCTGATGGGCGCCCTTGAAGGACTCCAGGCCGTAACTCAGCGTCCACATGGCCGGGTTCTCGGAGGCGTAGATCTGGGGGCCGAAGTAGTCGTTCCAGCAGTAGAAGAAGTGGAACAGCGCGGCCGCGGCGATCGCGGGCCGTGCCATGGGCAGCACGACGCGGACCATCGCCCGGAACTCCCCGCAGCCGTCGATCCTCGCCGCCTCGGTGTACTCGCGCGGGATCGTCAGGAGGAACTGACGCAGCAGGAAGATCGTGAACGCGTTGCCGAAGGCGAACGGGATGATCAGCGGCCACAGTGTGCCCGCGAGGTCCAGCTGCTTCGCCCAGAACAGATACATCGGCACGATGATCACCTGGGGCGGCAGCATCATCGCCGCGATGACCAGCATCATCATCACGTTGCGCCCGCGGAAGCGGAACTTGGCGAGCGCGTACGCCACCGGGAGGCTGGTCGCCACGGCGAGGACCGTGCCGAGCCCGGCGTACAGCAGGGTGTTGCGCCACCAGGTCAGAAAACCGGGTGTGTTCCACACGGTGGCGAAGTTGCCCCACTCCCAGGTGTGCGGCCACAGGTCACGCGTCAGCGTCTGGTCGTCGCTCATCAGGGCGGTCAGGAACACGAAGACGAACGGCAGCACGAAGAAGAGCGCGGCGGCGATGCCGAGCGAGTGGATCGCGACCCACTCCAGGGCTGCCCTGCGCCGGGCCGTACGCCGGGCCGTGGCGCTCGCCGTGCGGGCGGTGGACGGTGCGGTGGTGGGCTCCACGGGGGAGACGGTGGTCTGGGTCATCGGTCAGTCCTCCGGCGACATGAAGCCGCTGCGCCGGCGCATCAGGAACGCCGTGAACACCATGGCCAGCACGAACAGCACCAGCGCGACGACACACGCCGCTCCGGTGTCGAAACGCTGGAATCCCAGGTTGTAGACGACGTGCGGCACGGTGAGTGTGGACTTGTCGGGATAGCCGGGCTCGAAGTGCTGCCCGGAGCCGCCGATCACACCGCTGGCGACCTTCGCGGCGACCAGGGGCTCGGTGTAGTACTGCATCGTCGCGATCACACCGGTGATGACGGCGAACAGCACGATCGGCGAGATGTTGGGCAGCGTCACGAACCGGAAGCGCTGCAGGGCGTTCGCCCCGTCGAGTTCGGCTGCCTCGTACTGCTCCTTGGGCACGTCCAGCAGCGACGCCATGAAGATCACCATCAGATCCCCGATGCCCCACAGCGCGAGCAGGGTGAGCGAAGGCTTCGACCAGGCGGGGCTGTTGAACCAGTCCGGCTGGCCGAGTCCGAGCTTGCCCAGGATCGTGTTGGTCGGCCCCGTGCCCGGGTTGAGCAGGAAGACGAAGGACATCGTCGCCGCGACAGGCGGTGCGAGATACGGGAGATAGAACAGCGTGCGGAAGACGCCCGCGCCCGTCTTGATCTTGGTGATCAGCAGCCCGATGCCGAGTCCGAAGGCGACGCGCAGCGTCACCATGACCAGGACCAGCCAGAGCATGTTCCGCAGGGACGGCCAGAAGAACGGGTTGTCCTGGAAGACGTACGCCCAGTTCTTCAGGCCCACGAACGTCGGCGCGGTGAACCCGTCGTACTCCATGAACGAGAAGTAGACGGTCGCGATCAGCGGATACGCGAAGAAGACGCTGAACCCGACGAGCCAGGGGGAGAGGAAGCCGAGGGTGCGCAGCCACGACCGGCGGCGCTTCGCCCGCAGCCCCTGCGCGAGGTGGGCGGTGGTCATCAGCCGGCCTGCTCGTTGTCCTTGTCGACCTGCGCGTCGTTCTTCTTCAGCAGCGCGTCCAGGTCTTTCTCCGCGCCCTTCTCGTACGCGACGCCCTGGTCCTGAAGGGTGAGCAGGAAGGCGCCGCCGTTGACGGACGAGGGGGCGTGCGAGCTCTTGGGGTGCTGCGCGATGTCGACGAACGTGCGGTACAGCGGGTCGCTGCTCAGCTTCGGCGACTTCAGCGCGACGACGGTCGAGGGCACGTTGTGGATGGCGTTGGCGAAGGAGACGACCGCGTCCGTGTCGGTGGAGAGGTACTTCACCAGTTCCCAGGCGGCGTTCTTCTTGGCGCTGTTGCTGGCGATACCGAGGATCGTTCCGGACAGATAGCCCTTGCCGTAGTCGGCCGCCTGGTCGTCCGGGACCGGCATCGGAGCGGCGCCGATCTCGAAGGGCAGCTTGGCGTCGGACGCCATCTTGCCGCGCCACTCGCCGTCCAGCTGCATGGCCACCTGGCCGGTGTGGAACGGGTGCTTCGCGCCCCACTCGTCGCCGAGCGACGTGCGGAACCTGTTGAGCTTCTGGTAGCCGCCCAGGTCGTCCACCAGCTTCTTCTGCCACTGGAACATCGCCTTGACGGCCGGGTCCTTCGCGGTGTTCGACTTGCCGTTCTTGTCGATGTACTCGATGCCGAACTGACCGCCGTAGTGCTCGACGGTCGTCTCGTAGCCGAGGTACAGCGGCATGAAGCCGACTCGCTCGAAGCCGTCGCCCTTGGTCTTGGTGAGCTTCTTCACCGCGGCGTCGAACTCGGACAGCGTCTTGGGCGGGGCCGTGATGCCGGCCTCCTCGAAGGCGTCCTTGTTGTAGTAGAGGCCGTACGCGTCGCCGAGCAGCGGCACGGCGCAGCGGGTGCCGTCGTGCTGGGTGTACTTGGCCATCTGCGGCAGGAACGTCTTCTCCGGGTCGATCTTCGACTTGTCCAGGAACGGCTTCAGGTCGGTGAGCGCCTTGGAGGAGCAGAACCGGCCCACGTTGTCGGTGGTGAACGACGACACCACGTCCGGGGAGTTGGAACCGCCCACCCGCAGGCCCTGGTTGAGCTTGTCGTCGGTGATGCCCTTGACGATCTTGACGGTGATGTTGGGGTGCTTGTCCTGGAAGGCCTTGATGTTGGCCTCGATCGCCTCGACCTCGCTCGGCGTGGACCAGCCGTGCCAGAACGTCAGTGTGGTCCTGGCGTTCGGATCGTCCGAGGCGCCGTTCTCGGCCGACCCGGTACAGGCCGATGCGAGGAGGGATATCGCGGCCGTCGCCGCGAGCGCGACGGCCGTGGTCCGGCGGTTTCTGGGCATGGCGATGTCTCCCTGTGACGAGGCGGGGTCGGGGGAAGGGGAGAAGCGGCGGTACGGGTGTGCGGGCGTGCCGTGATGAGGTCGGGCAGGAGTGCGGTCAGTGGGACGAGGTGTCGAACACCTCGTCGCGGGTGGTGGCCAGCGCGCTCTCCAGCGCGCCGCGCAGCACCGGATGGTGTCGTACGGAGCCGAGCACCAGTCGCGGCCGGGATGCCGCGAGTTCGGTGAGCTCGGCCTGGACGCGGTCGCGCAGCGGCTCCCCGCCGGCGGCGATCACCTCGCCGGAGAGCACGACGAGCTCCGGGTCGAGCACGGCGACCATGGACGCCAGACCGGTCGCGAGCCCGGTCGCGTAGGCGTCGAGCAGCTGTCGGTACGGGCCCGAGTCCGCCTCGGCGGCGCGGGCGACGAGAGCGGTGGCGACCTCGGAGTGCGGGCCGCTGCCGATGCCGTCGATGCCGAGCTCGCGGGCGAGCCGGGGCAGCGCCTGCGCACCGGCCAGTTCCTGGAAGCCGCCGCTGTTCGCCTTGGTCACCTGGCGGACGAGCGGGGTGCCGGGCACCGGCAGGAAGCCGACCTCGCCCGCGCCGCCGGTGAAGCCGCGGTGCAGCCGGCCGCCGATGACGAGGGCGGCGCCGAGGCCCTCCTCGTTCCACAGCAGCATGAAGTTCTCGTGGCCGTGTGCGGCGCCGAGGCGCTGCTCGGCGACCGCGACGAGGTTGACGTCGTTCTCGTACTCGACGGGCATCGGGAGGGCCGCGGCCAGTTCGTCCAGCAGGGTCGGGGAGTGCCAGCCGGGCAGGTGGGAGGCGTAGCGCAGGCGTCCGGTGGAGGGGTCGAACGCGCCGGGGGTGCCGACGACGAGGCGGTGCACCTCGCCGCGGGTGATGCCGGCGGCCTTCACCGCGCCGTCGAGCGCGTCGGTGACCTGCCGTACGACGCTGTCGGCGCGCCGCCCCGGGGTGGGGAGCTCGAACTCGCCGACGGTGTCGCCGGTGATGTCGGCGACAGCGGCGCGAATGCGCTGCGGGGTGACATCGAGCCCGGCTGCGTAGGCGGCGCGCGCGTTGACCGCGTACAGCTGGGCGCTGGGGCCCGGCCGTCCCTCGGTGGTGCCGGTGGCGACGACGAGCCCGGCGGCCTCCAGGCGGGCGAGCAACTGGGAGGCGGTCGGCTTGGACAGACCGGTGAGCTTGCCGATCCGGGTGCGGGAGAGAGGGCCGTGCTCCAGCAGCAGATCGAGTGCGGCACGGTCATTCATGGCGCGCAGGACGCGCGGGGTACCGGGTGTGGTTCCGGCCACGACGGTGCACCTGCCTTTCGGCTGCCCATTTCCCCCGGCAGCCGGGCCGGCGGTCCTGCCGTCCCGGAGCTGCACTGTTAGGAAAGTTTCCTATTCGATAGGAGGAAACGTAAGGCGCACGTCAGGGCGTCGTCAATGGCAAACGCCCCCTGGGCAACCAAAGCGTTACCTCAGGGGGCGCTGCGCGCAGGCGTTTGTCCGAACGATTACTTCGTAAGGGGGGTGGGTGCGGGGATCGGGGACGCCGCGACCGACTGCGGTGAGGTGGCCGACGCGTACGCGGAAGGAGCCGCCATGCCCGCGGTCGGGTCGGCCGACGCGGCCTCCTCCGGCTGCGGCAGACCGCCGACGATCCGGATGCCCGCCACGTCGAACGCCCGCTTGATCCGCCAGCGCAGTTCCCGCTCCACGCCGAGCGCCTTGCCGGGCATCGTCTTCGCCGCGACGCGGAAGGTCATCGAGTCCAGCAGCACCTCGGTCAGGCCCAGGACCTCGATCGGACCCCACAGCTGCTCGTTCCAGGGCTCCGACTTCGCCAGGTCGTCCGCGACCTCGCCGATCACGGTCTTGACGCGGTCCAGGTCCTCGGAGGAACGGACGGTGACGTCGACGGTGGACGTCGCCCAGCCCTGGCTGAGGTTGCCGATCCGCTTGATCTCGCCGTTGCGCACGTACCAGATCTCGCCGTTGTCGCCGCGCAGCTTCGTCACCCGCAGGCCGACCTCGATGACCTCGCCGGAGGCCACGCCCGCGTCGACCGAGTCCCCGACGCCGTACTGGTCCTCCATGATCATGAAGACGCCGGAGAGGAAGTCGGTGACCAGATTGCGCGCACCGAAACCGATCGCCACACCGGCCACACCCGCGGAGGCGAGCAGCGGCGCCAGATCGATCTTGAAGGCGCCGAGGATCATCAGGCCCGCGGTGCCGAGGATCACGAAGGACGCGATCGAGCGGAGCACCGAGCCGATGGCCTCCGAGCGCTGCCTGCGCCGCTCGGCGTTGACCAGCAGTCCGCCGAGCGCCGTGCCCTCCACCGCCTGGGCGGAGCGGTTCATGCGCTCTATCAGCTTGGACAGGGCCCGGCGCACCAGCATTCGCAGCACCAGAGCCACGACCAGGATCAGCGCGATGCGCAGCCCGGTGTTCAACCAGGTCGACCAGTTCTCCTCGACCCAGCCCGCGGCATCGCCCGCATGCTTGGCGGCTTCGTCGAGCGTGACTGGTGCGGGCGACGGATCGGCGTCCGCGCGTGCGGCGGACCAGAACGCGGTCACGGGGGAGAACCTCCAGGCGTGCGGTGGGAGACCAACCACACTAACGGGGTCACGGGAGTGCAACGGCGTCTCGGCGTCCCGGAGAGACAAGGCTCACGACGAGGGAGGAAAAGGGAGGAAGGCCCTGTGGTGCAAAACACCTTCAGCCCGTTACGCGCACGTGGTGGCGCTCGGACCGGCCATGAGGCGAAACTGAAGGCAGATCGTCCCGGCGCGAGCCACGCGCCGCCGGCGTACAAGGAGGCATCCACCGTGCCGCACGTCCTGGTCCTGAACGCGTCGTACGAGCCGCTCGGCGTCGTACCGCTCCGCCGCGCGCTCGTCCTCGTACTGGAGAACAAGGCTCTCTGCCTCGAGGAATCCGGCGCCTTCATGCACAGTGCGACCCGTGTCGTCGCCGCGCCCAGTGTGGTCCGGCTCAAACGGTTCGTTCGGGTCCCCTACCGGGGGCCCGTTCCACTCACCCGCAAAGCGCTCTTCGCCCGCGACGGCGGGCGCTGTATGTACTGCGGTGGCGTCGCAACCAGCGTCGACCATGTCGTTCCGCGCAGTCGCGGGGGACAGCACGCCTGGGACAACGTGGTGGCGGCCTGCCGCCGCTGCAACCACGTCAAGGCCGACCGGCATCTGCGCGAGCTCGGATGGCGCCTGCACCAGCAGCCCGCCCCGCCGAGCGGACTCGCCTGGCGCATCATCGGGACCGGGCATAGGGACCCGCGCTGGCTGCCATACCTGCAGCCGTACGGCGCGGACGACGCGATGGCCCGGATCGACGGCATCTCTGCCTGAGGACGGCGCCATTTTTTGTACCCGGTTCTCCCCGCTCCCGCGGGGAGACCACGGTGCCGGGCGCGACGCGCCCCCGGCGCGTCACTTCACGACCGCGTACGCCTCCACCCCGAACAGGGAGTAGCCGAACTCGGTCGCACGCTCGTCACCCTGGATGCGGACGAACCTGGTGTCCTTCGCGTCCATGCGGACCGATTCCCGGCCGCCCCCGCCGTCCGTGACCGTTGCCGCCGTGCGCCAGATCCTGCCGTCCGCCGAGACCTGTATGCGGTACTTCGTCGCATAGGCATCCTGCCAGTGCAGCACGACCTGTCCGACCCGCTCCGGCCGCTCCAGCTCCACCTGCCACCAGGCGCTCGGCCCCGGTTCCGACGACCAGCGGCTCTCCGCGTCGCCGTCGATGGCCGCGGGCGCCGGGAAGTCGGCGGTCTCGTCGCCGGACGAGGACGCCTTCGCGCCCTCGGTGCGGGCGAGGTCGGGGCCGCCGGTCCGCGGGAAGGCGCGCACCGTGAGCGTGCTCTCCTGCCCGGCGAAGGAGAACGGCACCCGGTACTCGCCCGCCGGGGTGTCCTCCGGAACGGTGACCTCCACGGGCACGGTCGTCCGCAGCCCGCGCGGCACCGTCGTCTCCTTCGGCACCTTCACCTCGATGCCCGCCGGGGCCTTCGCCCTGAGCGCGCCGCGGACCTCGCCGGGACGCTGCGCGGTCAGCCGGACCCCGGTCCGCTGCGGCGCACCGCCGATCTCGGCGCTGGTCTGGGCGCGTACGAGATCCAGCCCGGCCGCCGGTTCGTCCGCGAACCAGGGCACCACCGACCGCACCGGTACGGACTCGTCCCCGTCCGGCGCCACCCGCAGCGCGTCCACCGTCAGGCCCTTGGCGTCCGTCTGGGTCCAGCCGCCGGCAGCCAGCGGGGCGAGCGCACGCCATCCCTCGCCCGGCACATGCACCTGCAGATGACCCCGTGAGACGCCCGTCGGCTCGGCCATCGTGGTCACCGCGGTCACCGGACGCGGCCGGTCCAGCCACACGGTGTCCTTGCCGTCCTCGGCGCGCTCGGCGCCCGTCCACGCGCGCGACTCCTTCACCGCACGGTCCAGGAACGGGTCGAGAACGCCCTTGCCCACCGTGACCCGGCTCGTCCGCAGGTTCCCCCGCAGCTCTTCCAGGTCGAGTGACGCCTCCCACGCCGGCTGGCCCTCGCCCCGCGCCTGCCCCTGAAGCATGTCGACCGCCAGCTCGCCGGCCCGGCCGTATCGGGCCAACTGGTCGAGCCAGGGTCGTACTTCCCCGGCCAGCCGCCCGTCCGCCGCCTGCTTCAGCCGCTCGGGGGACTGGCGCATCACCGTGAACGCCGACCGCAGGGCCTTCGCCGCGCGCTCGCGCGCGGCGGCGTCGGCCGTGGTGCGCGCGCGCCAGAACTCGTCCATCAGCGGCCGCAGATACGCCGATTCGGCGTCGGGGCCGAGGATCGACGACGCGTCGTTGCCCGCCAGCGCTGTGAGCGCCTCCCGTGCCTTCGCGTCGCCGCCGGCGAGATCGTCGAGTGCGGCCTGCCAGGACTGCTCGGGGCGGTAGCCCCTGGGGTTCCAGGCGTAGTCGGCGGCCGTGAACAGCGGGATGCGGGAGGCCGACGCCTGCTCCATCGCATTGGCCAGCAGCGCCGCCGAGCCCGTCGCGACCGCGGGCTCGCGGCCGGTGTAGGGACCGAGGAAGATCCGGTCCTGGGCGTAGTCGTTGACCGGGTAGTTGTCCATGGTGACGAGCGGATGGCCGAACGCGTCGCGCGCGTCCGCCAGTTCCCGCCCGGTGATTGTGCGGGGTACGACGCCGACACCCGTCCACGCCACCTTCACCGAGGCGTCCAGCTCCCGGGCGAGCGCCCGGCGGTAGTCGGTGGCGCCCTCCTGGTAGAACTCGGTCGGCATCACCGACAGCGCCTCGGCGCCCGGATGACGGTCGGCCAGATGCCGGGCGACCGCGTCCGCGACGCGCGCCTGTGCCTTCGCGGCGGCCTCGGGGCCCGAGCCGAAGGTGTCCGCGTCCTTGTCGCAGTGCCACTCGCTGTAGCTCACGTCCTGGAACTGCAGCTGGAAGGCGCGCACCCCCAGCGCCCACATGGCGTCGATCTTGCGGGTGAGCGCCCGTACGTCGCCTTCGTCGGCCAGGCACATGGACTGCGCGGGCGCCACGGCCCAGGCGAGCGTCACATGGTTGCGCCGTGCCCGCTCGGCCAGTTCACGGAACTCCGCCCGCTGCGCCGCCGGGTACGGCTCGCGCCACAGGGCCTGGCGGTACGGGTCGTCGCCGGGGGCGTACAGATAGCGGTTCTGCTTGGTGCGCCCCATGAAGTCCAGCTGCGCGAGCCGCTGGCCATGGGCCCACGGGCGTCCGTAGAAGCCTTCCGTCGTGCCGCGCACGGCCGTTCCCGGCCAGTCGCGTACGACAACTCCCGGAACACTGCCGTCGGAGACCAGCTGGCGCAGCGTCTGCACACCGTGGAAGAGGCCGTCGTCGCCCACACCGTCCAGCGCCACCGTGTCGCGGTCCTCGACCCTACCGACGGCGAGGCGGTAGCCGCCGGACGGCAGATCGGCGCGATCGGACGCGCGCAGGGCGCGCAGGGCGTCGTGAGCCCCCGTGCCGCCCAGGCGGAGCACGGGTCCGCGGCCGGGCAGTTCGGTGTGCACCGTCTGCACCCCGGCCTCGCGCAGCAGCTCCTTCGCCAGCTCGACCGCATAGGGGTCGGCGGCGTGGTCCGCGACGACGGTCGCCTCGTCGCCGAGTGCGATCGCGCTCTTGGTGGAGCGCAGTGACTGGGGGCGCGGCCAGACGGACGGCGCGTCGGCGGCACCTTCCGGGTCCTGCGCGGAGCCTGCGGGGGAACCGGGGTCGGTGGGGGCCGCGGCGGCTCCCTGGGCGCCGCCGAGCAGACCACCGATGACGGCGACCGCGACGGCCGCCGCTGTACGCCTTCTGCCCGCGAGCCGCACGCCCGGTCTCCCCTCGGTCTCCCCTGCCGTTCCGGTTGGTTTCGAGCCCACCACCCCCACCGCGAGGGTGTCAATGCGCGTGGCCGTTGTGTGGCTTTTGCCTGGTGTGGTGGATGATCGGAGGCGGTTCGCAGGACCTGCGGTCGACTGCCGGACGGGGAACGCCGTGTGACCCGGAACACGTTGACCGATCGTGTACGTCTGCGGTCGTGCCCGCTGGGTAGGGCTGCTGTTGCCCGTTCACGACCGTTCACGCACGCCCGCTTGGAGTGATTCTCGTGGCCGCATCCGCCCACCTGCTGCTTTCCGCTCTGTCCAAACAGGTCCCGGCGCAGTCCGCGCAGCCCCCGACCGGCTGCCCGCTCGCCCATGACGTGCCGCTCACCAGCGAGCCGCCGCTCGCCCACGACGTCCCCCTCACGAGCGAGCCTCCCCTCGCTCACGCCGCCCCCCTGACCAGCGAGCCCCCGCTCGCCGACATCGCGCCCCTGACCAGCGAGCCCACCGCCTACGGAACGGCGGGCGGCGCGGAGTCCCCAGGGGTCTGAAGGAGTCCGCATGGGCCTTGCCAGGCTCGCCGCGCTGCACGGAGTCGCCACCACCTTCGCGCCCTCCGAAGGCGTGACGCTGGCCGTTCCCGACGCCACGGTCGTCGCCGTGCTCGCCGCGCTCGGTGTCGACGCCTCCACGCCGAAGGCGGTGCGTGCCGCCCTGGACCATGCGGACCGCGCCGCCGAGGCGCGGCTGCTGCCTGCGACCGCCGTCATCTGGCAGGAGGAGGGAGCCACCGCGGGCGTCCCGCCCGTGCTGGACGCACTGCCTGCCGGCACACGGCTGCGCGTCGCCACGGAGCAGGGTCCCGAGGCCGCCTGGACAGTGCCTCCCGTCGCCGACGAACGCCGCCGCACCGCGCCGCGGAAGCCCGCGACCGGGACCCGGCCCGGTACCGAGGACCGGGCGGGCGGCTGGGACCGGCTGCCGCTCGGCGTGCACCGTCTGCAGGCCGATGCCGCCGACGGCCGGACCGCCGCCACCACCCTGGTCGTCGCCCCCGGTCGGGCGCCGGCTCCCGAAGGCCGCTCCCACGGCTTCCTGGTCCAGCTGTACTCCCTGCTGTCGGCCCGCTCCTGGGGCATGGGCGACCTCGTTGACCTCGCCGAGCTCGCCACCTGGTCGGGAGAGGCCCTCGGGGCGTCCTTCGTCCAGGTGAATCCGTTGCACGCCGCTGTGCCCGGCGCCCCCACCGACCCCTCCCCCTACCGCCCCTCGTCGCGGCGCTTCCCCGACCCCGTACATCTGCGCGTCGAGGACGTTCCCGAGTACGTCTACGCCGACGCGGCCCAGCGCGCCCGCCTGGAGGAGCTGCGCGAGAAGGCGGCGCAGCTGCGTGAATCGGTGCTCGGCAAGGGCGCGTTGATCGACCGGGACGCCGTGTGGGACCTCAAGCGCGAGGCCCTGGAGATCCTGCACACGGTTCCGCTCGGCCCCGGCCGCCGCGCCGCCTACTGCGCGTTCCTCGCCGAGCAGGGGCAGGCGCTGGAGGACCACGCCACCTGGTGCGCCCTCGCCGAGGTGTACGGCTCCGAGTGGCACGGCTGGCCGGCCGGGCTGCGCGATCCCCGCTCGCCGGAGACCGCGCGGGCGCGCGGCGAGCTGACGGACCGCGTCGACTTCCACAGCCGGCTGGTCTGGCTGACCGACGCCCAGCTGGCCGCCGCGGGCCGGGCGGCGCGCGAGGCGGGCATGGGTGTCGGCATCGTCCACGATCTCGCGGTCGGTGTGCACCCCGGCGGCTCCGACGCCTGGGCCCAGCAGGACGTCTTCGCCGCCGGGATGTCGGTCGGTGCCCCGCCCGACGCGTTCAACGCCCGCGGCCAGGACTGGGGCCTGCCGCCCTGGCGGCCCGACGCCCTCGCCGCCTCCGGCTTCGCCGCCTACCGGGGCGTGCTGCGCGGCATCCTGCGCAACGCGGGCGCGCTGCGCATCGATCATGTGATGGGACTGTTCCGGCTGTGGTGGGTGCCGCAGGGCGCGCCGCCCACCGAGGGCACCTATGTCCGCCACGACGCCGAGGCGATGCTCGCCGTCCTCGTCCTGGAGGCTCACCGCGCGGACGCCGTCGTCGTAGGAGAGGACCTCGGCACGGTCGAGCCGGGGGTCCGCGAAGCTCTCGCGGCACGCCGGGTGCTCGGCACGTCCGTGCTCTGGTTCGAGCGTGACTGGGCAGGCTCGGGCGCCCCGCTGCCTCCGGAGCGCTGGCGCAAGGGCTGCGTCGCGACCGCCACCACGCATGATCTGCCGTCCACGGCGGCCCGGTTGACCGGCGACCATGTGGAGCTGCGCCACCGGCTCGGCCTGCTCACCCGCGCCCTGGACGAGGAGCGCACGCAGGACTCGGCCGATGTGCAGGAATGGCTCGGAGTGCTGGAAGGGCTGGGGCTGCTCCCCGAGAGCGCGGGCGACGAGGAGGGCCGGGTCCGGGCGGTCTACCGCTTTCTGCTGAGCACGCCCGCCCGCATGGTCGGCATCTGGCTGCCGGACGCGGTGGGCGACCGCCGCCCGCAGAATCTGCCGGGCACCTGGGACGAGTACCCGAACTGGCGCCTGCCGGTCGCGGACGCCGAGGGGCGCCCCATGGCACTGGAGGAGCTGGCCGCCGCACCCAGGCTGCACCGGTTGCTGGAGATCTTCGGGTCCCGTACGGCACCCCCGGACGCGCGGGCCTGAGGGCCATTCGCTACGTTGGCACCGTGGACAAGAAGAACGCCTTGCGCGCCGGCGCCGTCGCGGCCGGTACGACGCTGATGATGCTGCTGATGTCGTCCCCCGCGCTTGCGCTCACCCCGGACGACGGCGACGACCCGGGTCCCGGCCTGAGCGTGGTCGAGACGCTGAGCCTGTACGTCCTGGCTCCGATCGGCCTGTTCGTGCTGATCGCGGGTCTGGTGATGGTGCTCGACAAGTCCAGGAAGCAGAGCTGAACCCGCTCTGAATCCCTGCCTTCGAGGCGCCCCGGGTGCGGATGCACCCGGGGCGCCTTTGTCGTGCCCCGAAGTGCCCCAAAGCCGGTGTCGTGCCCCGAGGCGGCTGATCTTTCAGTTTTGCTTCAAAGAATCATCGTAAGTATTCGATGGACCTAAGAGGTCTTCCGGAGTGACGGTGGATGCACCGCAATCACCTCGCAGGAAGGCTCAGGATGACCGTGACAGCCCCGGACCGTGTCCGCAGCGGCATGACGACCGCAGTGCAGTGGGGGAGGCGGGGTGCGGGGCCGGGGCTGCTGATGGCCGCCGTCGCCACCGTCGTCTGGTCCGGCAGCTTCGTCACCTCGCGCGCTCTGCACGACTCGGTGCCGCCGGTGCAGGCGGCCTTCTGGCGCTGGGCCGTGGCGATCGTGGCCGTCGCGCCGTTCGCGGCCCGGACCGCATGGCGGCAGCGCGCTCTGATCCGGCGTCACATCCGCTTCCTGCTCCTCGCGTCCCTGCTCGGCGTCACCGTCTACAACACCCTCGTCAACCAGGCCGGACTCACCACCTCCGCCGGCAAGATGGGCATGATCATGGCTGCCTCGCCCGTGCTGATGGCCGCCTTCGAACGGCTCGGCGGCGCGCGTCTCGGCGCCCGTCGCACCACGGGCATGCTGGTCGCGTGCGCGGGCGTGCTGCTGCTGGTCGGTGACGGGTCGCTTTCGGTGGACTTCGCCGCGGGGGACCTCTGGATGTTCGGCGCGACGCTCAGCTTCGCCTCGTACAGCGTCCTGCTGCGGCGGCGGCCGGCCGGGATCGACGGGCCGGCCCTGCTGTTCGTGACGTTCGTGCTGGGGGCGTTGATGCTCGCGCCCGTCTTCGCCGTCAGCGTGGCCCTCCAGGGGGGTTTCGAGCCCTCGGCGGGGACGGTCGGTCCGCTGGTGTACGTCGGTGTCTTCTCGTCCGCGGTCGCGTTCTTCGCGTGGAACCGGGCCATCGCCCTCATCGGCGCCGCCCGCGCGGGAACGGTGTACTACCTGCAGCCCGTGTGCGTGGCCCTGCTCTCGTACGCCGTGCTCGGGGAGTCCCTGGGGACGGCGCAGATCCTGAGCATGGTGCTCATCCTCGGGGGCGTGATGCTGGCGTCGGCGACGCGGCGGACGGGATGACCCCGGGAGGAGGAGCAGCTGCGGGACGAGATCGACGAACTGCACGTGAAGACCTATCCCGTACTGCTCGGCTCGGCGATCCCGATGATGTCCGCGGGATTCGCGGTCACCGAGTTCGAGGCGGCCTCAAGCCGGGCCTTCGACAACGGTCTGATCCAACGGTCTGATCTTCACCCGCTGCACCAGGAAGCAGTAGTCCCGCCCGGCACCGATAGCGTGCGGGCATGACCGAATGGGACATCAGGAAGCTGCGGATCCTGCGTACGCTCAGCGAGCGCGGGACCGTGACGGCGGCGGCCGAGGCGCTGCTGATGACCCCCTCGGCCGTGTCCCAGCAACTGGCCAACCTCTCCCGGCAGCTCGGTGTTCCCCTGCTGGAGGCGCACGGCCGCAGGGTCCGGCTCACCGACGCGGCGCAGCTGGTGCTGCGTCATGCGGAGGTGGTCTTCGCCCAACTGGAGCGGGCGGACGCCGAACTGGCCGGGTACCTGCGCGGCGAGAGCGGGACCGTGCGGATCGGCGCCTTCTCGACAGCCGTGCCCGCGCTGGTCGTTCCGGCGGTACGAAGACTGCGCTCGGCACACCCCGGCCTGGAGGTGCGGGTCAGGGAGGCGGAGGCGGCCGAGGCGTACGAGCTGCTGTCCGCGGGCCAGGTCGACCTCGCGCTGTCGCTGGCCGCACAGGCGCCGACGGCGCGCGACCCGAGGTTCGCGCTCGTTCCGCTGCTCGCCGACCCGCTGGACGCGGCGCTTCCGGCGGACCATCCGCTCGCAGCGGCGGAAGGGCTGCGGCTGGCCGATCTGTCCGGCGAGCCCTGGATCTTCGGCGGCAGCGGCCCGTGGTCCGAGATCACGCTCACGGCGTGCGAGGCCGCCGGATTCGTGCCCGAACAGGCCCACTCGGCGGCGGGCTGGACGGCGATCCTCGCGATGGTGGAGGCGGGGATGGGTGTCGCGCTCGTCCCGCGGATGGCGTCGGCCGAGCGGCGCAGCGGCGTGGTGATGCGCGTCCTCGCCGACGATCAGCCGCGCCGCCATGTGCTCGCGGCGGTACGCCGTGGCTCGGAGGCGTCGCCGGGCATCTCGCGCGTGCTGTCCGCCCTGGCGTGCGGCGTCGAGGGCGGGCCGGCCCCCGGCGGGGCGTGACGTGCGATCACCGTCGCCGGCGTCCGGTCGGATGCCCGACCGCCGGTACCGGGAGCAGGGCTACGCGGCGCGCTGAACCGTCCGCCGCCGGCCGGAGCGTGCGGCCGCCCCGGGCACGAGGTCCCACCACCAGGCGACGGCGGGGATGTCCAGCGGCTCATGGCGGTCGTCGGTAGGGGTGTCGCTGAAGACGGGCGGAAGATTCGCCGGATCGTCGGGCGTCGTGTAGCGCACGGAGCTGATGCCCCAGTCCTGTGCGCCGCGGATGAAGCTGGACAGGCTCGCCACATACTGACGCAGCTGGGGGCTGCCCTCCTCGGACAGCTTCGCGGCCAGGCGCATGTACAGGCACATCACCCGGTCCCGTTGGGCTATCGCGGTCTCCAGGGCCTGCTCCGCGCTCATGCCCTCCTGCTCCAGTACGCGCAGGGCGTTGAGGTAGTAGCCGGGGGCCTTGCGTTCCTTGTGGTGGGAGAAGATGTCGTTGTCCCAGGTGATGACGAACGACGCCATCTCGGCCGCGGCGCGCACCGCCGTGCGGTCCCGCTCGTGCGGCTGCAGTTCGTAGCCGTACCCCATCTCCAGCATGGGCAGCACGACCGAGGTGGCGCCGTCGTACAGCCGCATCAGGGTGTAGTCGTTGAGGTCGGGAACGGTGCCCGCGCGGCGGTGGGCCGCCTCCCACACGACGGAGAAGAAGTACTCGCGCAGGGCGTCCACCCAGCGGGCCGTCTGCCCCGCCGTGCCGTACCGGTCGACGCGCAGACGCAGATCCCGCAGACCGGCGGCCAGCGGATCGTCCAGCATCATCGGCGCCTCCGGGTTCTGCGCCACCCGGATCAGCCGGTGCAGCAGACCGGCCAGGTCGCCGGGCCGGTGGCCCAGTTCGCCCTCCTCGCAGTGGCCGTCGTCGACGCCGAAGAGCCAGAGCACGAAGTCCGCGAGGAGGGAGACGACCTCCGCGCGGCCCTCGGGCAGGATCCGCGCCGAGAAGGTGCCGATGTCCTGCACCACGAGCTTGGCGCGCAGCGACTCGGAGCCGATGCGAAACGTTTCGGCCCAGGCCGCGGTCTGCACGTCTATGTCTGCGTGACGCGGATGGATCGCGGGGGGTATGGGCGAGAAGATCGGCGGAACGGTCAGCTCCGGCTCCACAACGGCCTGCCTCTCGATGCGGGTGCGGCGCGTCAACATCGTTGTCACACGCGCAACTTGCACCTCAGAGTGATCAACTACGGCGCATCGTACTCAGCCAAGTTGGCCTATCCAATAGGACGATCCCCCGGCAAACCGCCATCCATGGGACGAGCTGGTGGCCGGAACGGAGGCATGGCGTCCGCAGTGCCCGCCCTGCGGCCGGCGGGCACCGCGTCCGGCAGCCGTCAGGAGGCCTCCTGGGTCGTCGCCAGATTCTGCAGGTAGCGCATCAGCGACATCAGGACATCCCTGCTGGAGGTGCGGGACCTGGCGTCGCACAGCACGATCGGCACCGAATCCGGCAGATCCAGCGCGCCGCGCAGCTCGTCCACCGGGTAACCGGGAGCGTCCGGGAAGGAGTTGACGGCCACCACGAACGGCACGCCGCGCTCCTCGAGCCGCCCGATGACGTCGAAACTGACCTCCAGGCGACGGGTGTCGACCAGTACCACCGCGCCCAGCGCACCCTCGAACAGGCCGCGCCACAGGAACCAGAACCGCTCCTGGCCCGGGGTGCCGAACAGGTACAGCACCAGTTCCTCGTTGATGCTGATGCGGCCGAAGTCCATCGCGACCGTCGTCGAGGTCTTCCGCTCCACGCCGTGGGTGTCGTCCACACCGACCCCGGCCTGGGTCATCGTCTCCTCGGTCGTCAGCGGCCTGATCTCGCTCACCGAGCCGACCAGGGTCGTCTTGCCGACGCCGAAGCCGCCCACGATGACCACCTTGACGGCGGCCGTAGCGGTCGTGGGCAGCACATCCTCGCTCCGCGGCCCGAGGGCCTGCTCAGAGCTTTTGAAGTCCATCGATCACTGCCTCAATCAAAGCGCGGTCGGGAAGATGGGCGGCCCGGACGGGGGCGCGTGCCACCACCCTGTCCTCGGCCAGCAGATCGCTGAGCAGCACGGTGACCACACTCACCGGCAGGCTCAGATAGGCGGAGATCTCGGCGACCGAGAGCGGAGCCTGGCAGATCCGGATGATCGCCGCGTGTTCCGGCTGCATTCCGGGCTTGGGGCCCGACCTGGCCACGATCAGAGTGACCAGGTCCAGGGCGGTGGGTGCGGAGGAGCCGCTGCGGCCGCCGGTGATGACGTAGAGCCGCTCGGGACTGTTCTCCTCCCAGTCCTCGCCCGCGTCGCTCACGCGGTCTGCCCTTCGTGCCGCGGCGGCGTGCTCAGGTGCTCTCCGATCCGCAGCACGAGGTCCCGCATCCGATGGCCCATGAGCCCGGCATCGACGCCCTCGTCGGCGAGCACGGCGAGGTAGGCACCCGCACCCGCGGCCATCAGATAGAAGAAGCCGCCGTTCATCTCGATGACGACGAGCCGCATCTGGCCGTCGCCGTGCGGGAGTTCGGAGGCCACCGCGGCCGCGAGGCTCTGCAGTCCGGCACAGGCGGCGGCCAGCCGGTCGGCTGTGTCGGTGTCCGCGCCGTACTGCGCCATCCGCAGTCCGTCGGCGGACAGGACGACGACGTTTCTGGTCTGCGGTACGCCCTCTGCCAGGTCCTTGAGCATCCAGTCCATGTTGGTCTGGTGGGACTGCCGCTGAATCATGGCTGCTCGTTTCCGTTGCTCGTCTGGGGGGTGTCGCCGGACAGGCCGCTCTGGAACGCGGCCAGCCACATTCCGGGCTGCACCGCCGGTGCGGAATCCGGCCCGGCTTCCTCCGCGGTCGCGGGAGCGGTGACCGCGGGGACGCCGGCGGGTGCGGTCGCGCGGTTCTTGCGGCGCCGCTGCGGCAGTCCGTTCACGGTCCGTTCGGTCACGACGGGGGGCTCGTCGGGGGTGGCCGCGGGAAGGGGCGCGGTGGGGCCCGTGACCGGCCGCGGCAGCCGCTCATGGGTGTCGGAGCCGGCCGGGCGGGGGCCCGACGTGGCGCCGATGCCGTGCGCCAGACCGGTGGCCGATGCGGACGTGGTGATCAACTCCTGCGGTACGACGAGGACGGCGCGCACACCGCCGTACGCGGACGAACGCAGCGAGACCTGGAAGCCGTACGCCTGCGCCAGCCGTCCCACCACGGCGAGGCCCAGGCGGGGGGTCTCACCCAGGTCGTTGACATCGATGCCCTGCTGCGCCTGGCGGAGCATCCGCTCGGCCCGCTGCCGGGCCTCCTCGCTCATGCTGACGCCGCCGTCCTCGATCTCGATGGCGATGCCCGACTGCACGTCCACCGCGGTCAGATGGACCCTGGTCTGCGGCGGCGAGTAGCGGGTGGCGTTGTCCAGCAGCTCGGACAGTGCGTGGATCAGCGGCTCGACGGCGGTGCCGACGACGGCGACCTCGGACACCGTGTGGAGTTCGACGCGCTGGTAGTCGATGATCCGGGACATGGCTCCGCGCATCACGCTGTAGAGCGGGACGGCCTTGCTCCACTGGCGGCCGGGCCGCGCACCGCCGAGGACGGCGATGGAGTCGGCGAGCCGGCCGATCAGCGCGGTGCCGTGGTCGATGCGCAGCAGATCGCCGAAGACCTCGGGGGTCCGGCCGTGCCGGTCCTCCATCTCCCGCAGTTCCTGGGCCTGTTGGTGGACGATCGCCTGCACGCGGCGGGCGATGTTCACGAAGGCGCGCTGCGCGGACTCGCGCAGATCCTCCTCGGCACTGACCGCGTCGACCACCGAGCGGAGCACCGCCCTGTGCTCGGCCGACGCGTCGAGCGAGCCGAGCACGTCCTCCGGGAAGGCGCCCTTGCGCAGCTCCTCCACCACCCGGGGCAGCAGTTCGCCGGCGAGGCGGCTGGTCTCGGCCGTCTGCCGGGCGAGTGCCGTCTCCTGCGCCGCGGTCCGGTCGCGGAGCTCGGCGAGCAGTTTGCCCCGGCGCATGACCTCGGCACAGGCGACGGCGACCGCGACGACGGCCACGCCGCAGACGATCAGCACCGGGGTGCGAGCCGACGCGGAGACCAGGAACACGGCCACGAGCGCGGCAGCGACGGTCACGGCGAGGGGGAGCTGCCAGACGAGACCGGCCCTCGGTCGCGGACTTCCGGTCGACGTTCCCTGTCGAACCATCAGCATCCTCAGTAATCGAACGGGAAAGATCATATGAAGAGACGGGCGGGAGCATATCCCGCTCGGAGCAAGGGTGTTGACGCAGGGGCGGGGTACTGGCGAGTTGTCGACGGCCGAAAACACAAGGAGGCGCGCCGGGTCGTGGTGACCCGGCGCGCCTGTTTTTCCGGAAGTTCCGGTTCCTCCTGCGGCTACTGCGCCGCGGCGTCCGCCGCCTGTGCCTTCAGGGCCCGCTCGATGCCCGACCGCGACTCGGAGATCAGCCTCCGCAGTGCCGCGTTCGGCTCCGCCGACGCCAGCCAGGCGTCCGTCGCGTCCAGCGTCGCCTGCGAGACCTGCAGCGCGGGGTAGAGACCGACGGCGACCTGCTGTGCCATCTCGTGGCTGCGGGACTCCCACACGCCCTTGACGGCCGTGAAGAACTTCTCCGTGTACGGGGCGAGCAGTTCGCGCTGATCCGTCTGGACGAACCCGACGATCACCGCCTCCTGCACGGCGTTCGGGAGCTTGTCGGACTCGACGACGGAGGCCCAGGCCTCCGTCTTGGCGTCCGGCGTCGGCCTGGCGGCGCGCGCCGTGGCCGCGTGGCGCTCGCCGGCAGCGGTGCGGTCGCGCTCGTACTCACCGGCGATCTCGTCCTCGTCGTACACCCCGACCGCCGCAAGACGCTCGACGAACGCCCAGCGCAGCTCCGTGTCGACGGCCAGGCCCTCGATCGTCTCGGTGCCCTCCAGCAGACCCGCCAGCAGGTCCAGCTGCTGCGGAGTGCGCGCGGTCGCGGCGAACGCCCGCGCCCACGCCAGCTGGTGGTCGCTGCCCGGCTCGGCCGCCCGCAGGTGCGCCAGCGTCGCGTCCGTCCACTGCGTCAGCCCCGCCTCGCGCCACTGCGGCGCCGCGTACTGGTCGATGGCCAGCTTGACCTGGCGGTGCAGCGACTGGACGACGCCGATGTCGGACTCCTTGCCGATCCCGGACAGGACCAGCGAGAGGTAGTCGCGGGTGGCGAGCTCCCCGTCGCGGGTCATGTCCCAGGCGGAGGCCCAGCACAGGGCACGCGGCAGGGACTCGGTGAAGTCGCCCAGGTACTGGGTGACGTTCTTCAGCGACTCCTCGTCGAGGCGGACCTTCGCGTACGACAGGTCGTCGTCGTTGAGCAGCACGACCGCGGGCCGCTGCTTGCCCACCAGGCCCGGCACCTCGGTGAGTTCGCCGTCGACGTCCAGCTCGACGCGCTCGGTGCGCACCAGCTTGCCGGCCCCGTCCAGGTCGTAGAGGCCGATCGCGATCCGGTGCGGACGCAGCACGGGCTCGCCCTTCGCGCCCGCGGGCAGCGCCGGGGCCTCCTGCTTCACCGCGAACGAGGTGATCGCACCGCTGCCGTCCGTGGTGATCTCCGGGCGCAGGACGTTGATGCCGGCCGTCTCCAGCCACGCCTTCGACCACGTCTTCAGATCCCGGCCGCTGGTCTCCTCCAGCGCGCCCAGCAGGTCCGACAGCCGGGTGTTCCCGAAGGCGTGCGCCTTGAAGTACGCCTGCACGCCCCGGAAGAACTCGTCCATGCCGACATAGGCGACGAGCTGCTTGAGAACCGACGCACCCTTGGCATAGGTGATGCCGTCGAAATTAACGAGAACGTCATCGAGGTCGCGGATTTCGGCCATGATCGGGTGGGTCGACGGCAGCTGGTCCTGCCGGTAGGCCCAAGTCTTCATGGAGTTCGCGAACGTGGTCCACGAATGCGGCCACTTCGAACCCGGCGCGTACGCCTGGCACGCGATGGACGTGTAGGTGGCGAACGACTCGTTCAGCCACAGGTCGTTCCACCACTCCATGGTCACGAGGTCGCCGAACCACATGTGCGCGAGCTCGTGGAGGATCGTCTCCGCCCGCACCTCGTACGCCGCGTCCGTCACCTTCGAGCGGAAGACGTACTGGTCGCGGATGGTCACCGCGCCCGCGTTCTCCATCGCGCCCGCGTTGAACTCCGGCACGAACAGCTGGTCGTACTTCGCGAACGGGTACGCGTAGTCGAACTTCTCCTGGAACCAGTCGAAGCCCTGCCGCGTGACCTCGAAGATCGCGTCCGAGTCCAGGTGCTCGGCGAGCGACGGCCGGCAGTAGATGCCCAGGGGGACGGACTGGCCGTCCTTCTCGTAGCTGCTGTGCACCGCGTGGTACGGACCGACGATCAGCGCGGTGATGTACGTGGAGATCCGCGGTGTCGGCTCGAAGCGCCAGACGTGGTCCTTCGGCTCCGGCGTCGGGGAGTTCGAGATCACCGTCCAGCCCTCCGGGGCCTTCACGGTGAAGGTGAACGTGGCCTTGAGGTCCGGCTGCTCGAAGCTCGCGAAGACGCGGCGCGCGTCCGGCACCTCGAACTGGGTGTAGAGGTACGCCTGCTGGTCGACCGGGTCGACGAAGCGGTGCAGACCCTCGCCGGTGTTGGTGTACGAGCAGTCGGCGACGACCTTCAGCTCGTTGTCGCCCGCGTGCAGATGCTTCAGCGTGATCCGCGAGTCCCGGAAGACCGCGGCGACGTCCAGCGCGTGTCCGTTGAGCACGACCTCGTGGACGGCGGGTGCGACCAGATCGATGAAGGTCTCGGCGCCCTCCTCGGCGGACGCGAAGCGCACAGTGGTCTCGGACCGGTAGGTCCCGCCTTCCTGGGCCCCGGAGAGATCCAGGTCGATCTCGTACGAGTCAACGGTGAGCAGGCGCGCTCGCTGCTGCGCCTCTTCACGGGTCAGGTTTGTGCCAGGCACCCGGTCATCTCCTCGGTATGTGATGTTTGCGGCCATCCTTCCACGCGGGATGGTGCGGCCGCCCGGGAGAATCGTGCCTGCGGCGCCGCCGCACGGCGGCAGTGACCCGGGGTGAGCGCACATGACGGACGACATACTGATCGCGGGGGCGGGCATCGGGGGGCTGACCTGCGCACTGAGCCTGCACGAGGCCGGGCTGCGGCCCCGGGTCGTGGAGGCGGCCAGGCAGTTGAGGCCCATCGGCGTGGGCATCAATCTGCTGCCGCACGCGGTGGCCGAGCTGACGGCCCTCGGGCTCGGCGACGCGCTCGCCGAAGCCGCCGTCCCGACAGCGGAGATGGCCCACTTCGACCGGCACGGCAACCGCATCTGGGCCGAGCCGCGCGGTCTCGCCGCCGGCCACGACTGGCCCCAGTACTCCCTGCACCGCGGCGAACTCCAGCAGATCCTCCACGACGCGGTGCGGGACCGGCTGGGCGCGGACGCGGTGCGCACGGGCACGGCGCTGGAGTCCTTCGCCGCCGACGACGACGGCCTGCACGTCACCCTGTGCTCAGCGACCACCGGCGGGCGCACGGAGGAGCGGGCGGGCGCGCTGATCGGCGCCGACGGCCTGCACTCCGCCGTGCGCATGCTGCTCCACCCCGATGAGCAGCGCCTTCCGCTGTGGAACGGCATCCGGATGTGGCGCGGCACCGTGACCGGCAAGCCGTTCCTGGACGGCCGGACGATGGTCATCGCGGGCAGTAACGCCATCGCGAAGCTGGTCGTCTATCCCATCTCGCGCCGCGCCGAGCAGCGCGGGGAGGCGTTGCTCAACTGGGTCGCCGAGGTGCGCGCCGGCTCCCCCGGGCCGGTCGACGGAGCGGCCTGGACCCGCACCGGCCGCCTCGCCGACGTCCTCGCGCACTTCGCCGACTGGCGGCTGGAGGGCCTCGGCCTCGACGTGCCCGCGCTGCTGTCGGCGACCGACGAGCCTGGAGTACCCGATGGCCGACCGGGACCCGCTCGCCACATGGGGCCGCGGCCGGGTCACCCTGCTCGGCGACGCGGCGCACCCCATGTATCCCATCGGCTCCAACGGCGGCTCGCAGGCGATCCTCGACGCCCGTGCGCTCGCCCGGGCGCTGAGCACCGCTGACTCCGTGCCCTCGGCGCTGCGCGCGTACGAACACCAACGCAGGGACACCGTGAACGCGCTGGTGGTGGCCATGCGCGACATGCCCGCCGACCGCCTGCTGCAGGCGGTTGCCGAGCGCGCCCCGGACGGCTTCGAGCGGGTCGAGGACGTGCTCACGGCGGACGAGCTGGCCTCGATCGACGCGGCCTACCGACGGACGTCCGGCCCGCGCTGACCGCCCCGTCCGAATCCCGCCGGAACCGTGCCCGCCCCGGCGGCAGGCTGGTGCCATGACCACCACCACACGGCACACCGCCCGCCCGGTCGAAGCCGCCGCCCTCGCCGAACTCCGCGTCACCGACGACGCGGGACGGCCCTGCTCCCCGTTCACGGACGAGGAGGGCGGCGCGCCGCTGCGCTGCTGCCTGCGCCCTTCCGAGAGGGGCGAGCGCATCGCCCTCGTCGCGTACGCCCCGCTGCGCCGCTGGGCCGCCGCGACCTGGGCGCGGCCCGGCGCCTACGACGAGCAGGGGCCGGTCTTCATCCACGCCGACCCCTGCGAGGGCCCGGCCGAGCCGGCCGGGTACCCGTTCGCCCGCCCGGGCGCGCTGCGGGTCCTGCGGCGCTATGACGCGGAGGGCCGCATCGCCGGCGGCCGGCTGCTGGAGATCCCCCAGGCGGCGACGGCCGCCTTCGACAGTGCGCTGGAAGAGGCGTTCGCCGACCCTGCGGTCGTGCTGGTGCATGTGCGGGCCGTGGAGTACGGCTGCTTCCACTTCGAGGTGCGCAGGCCCTGACGGGGACGGGGCCGGACACGACGAGGGGGCGGGCACCGTGCGGCGCCCGCCCCCTCGTCGCGTGCCCTAGGCGTCAGCCGCTGTCGCGGCCCTGCAGCTCGTCCGCCACCAGCTCCGCGATCTGCACCGCGTTCAGCGCCGCACCCTTGCGGAGGTTGTCGTTGGACAGGAACAGCGCCAGTCCGTTGTCCACGGTCTCGTCCACGCGGATACGGCCCACGAACGAGACGTCCTTGCCGGCCGCCTGCAGCGGGGTCGGGATCTCGGAGAGCTCCACACCCGGCGCGGCCTTCAGCAGCTCGTAGGCGCGCTCCACGCCGAGCGGACGCGCGAAGCGCACGTTGACCTGGAGCGAGTGGCCGGAGAAGACCGGCACACGCACACAGGTGCCGGAGACCTTGAGCTCCGGGATCTCCAGGATCTTGCGGGACTCGTTGCGGAGCTTCTGCTCCTCGTCGGTCTCGAAGGAGCCGTCATCGACGATCGCACCGGCCAGCGGGAGCACGTTGAAGGCGATCGGACGCTTGTAGACACCCGGCTCGGGGAACTCCACGGCCTCGCCGTCGTGCGTCAGCTCGGTCGCGCGACCCGCGACCTCCTTGACCTGGCCGTCGAGCTCGGCGACGCCCGCGAGACCCGAACCGGACACGGCCTGGTAGGTCGTCGCGATCAGGGCGGTGAGGCCGGCAGCCTCGTGCAGCGGCTTGAGGACCGGCATGGCGGCCATCGTGGTGCAGTTCGGGTTGGCGATGATCCCCTTGGGGCGGTCCTTGATCGCGTGCGGGTTCACCTCGGAGACGACCAGCGGCACCTCGGGGTCACGACGCCAGGCGGAGGAGTTGTCGATCACCACGGCGCCCTGGGAGGCGACCTTCTCGGCCAGCGCCTTGGAGGTCGCACCACCGGCCGAGAAGAGCACGATGTCCAGACCGGTGTAGTCGGACGTGGACGCGTCCTCGACGGTGATCTCGCGGCCCTCCCACGTGACGGTGGAGCCCGCGGACCGTGCGGACGCGAAGAGCCTGAGCTCGTCGACCGGGAACTTCCGCTCGGCAAGGATCTTGCGCATGACCGTGCCGACCTGCCCGGTGGCTCCGACGATTCCGACCTTCACGGGGACTCCTCCGTACGTTTGCTGCACGTTCTCACGGCATGGGTGCCGCTCCATGATGCGTATGTCCAGGTCCGCCTTGTCCAATCGGTTGTCCGAAGGGCGGGACGTGTGAGACACAGCATGCCGACGGGGCGGGCACCCACGAAGAGTGCCCGCCCCGCCGTCGTACCACCCGCGGTGTTACTCCGTGACCTTCTCGATCACGACGCTGCCCGCGCCCGCGGCCGTGCCGCGGCCGCTCAGCAGACGGACCTCACCGAAGAACTGGCGTCCCTCGGGGGCCGCACCCGCGACCACGACCTCGGCGGCGACCTGGGCCGACGCGCCGTTGGCCAGCTTGACGGTCTTCGTGTCGTCGACCTTCAGCGTGCCGAGCGACGGGGAGAAGAACACGTCCCGGTAGTCGAAGGCGGTGGTCCCGGCCGGAACCGAGTAGCCGTCGATCACGATGGTGTACGTGCCGGCGGCCGGCTTGTCGAGGCTCACCGCCTCCTCCGAGTCGCCGTCCGCAGCCTGGCCGACGAGCGTCGAGCCGAGGTAGACGGACAGGTCCAGGTCGGCGTTGGTGTCGGCGGGCGAACCGATCGCGATGTCGAGACGCTCGACGCCCTCGCCGATGGTGACCGTGGACTCCTGGCTCTCACCGTGGGCGATCGTCGGCCGGCCGACCTTCGCCGAGCCGAGAGAACCGCCTGCCAGCTTGCCGTCGATGGCCGCCGCGCGGTTGGTGACGTTCCAGTCGACGGCCGTCGGCGTGCCGATCTTCGCCTCGGGCAGCGTCTTGACCGCCGGGTCGAAGTCCGCACCCAGCAGCGTCACGTCCAGCGTGTACGGGTTGTCGAGCAGCGGCGACGTACGGCGCGACTCGACCTCGATCTCCCAGACACCCGGCGCCGGGGCGTCGTACGAGCGAACGTCCGGACGGCAGGTGTTGGCCGGGTTCGTGTAGTTCGCGTAGCAGAAGATCGTCGAACTGTCGTCGACCGGCAGACCGTAGGGGTGGATGCCGATGAAGCGGGTCTGGCTGTCCTTGGCCAGGCCGCCGAGCGCGACCTCGAGGGTCTTGGCGCCCTCGGGGACGGTGACGAAGTACGACCGGTGGCTGTTGCGCTGCACCGAGCCGGACGTCGAGTAGCTGTACGCCGGCTTGTCCAGCGCCTGCGAGACGACCACCGTGGCGAGGATCTGCTTGTCCACGCCGGTCGTGCCGCGGTCGTCGGCCTCCAGGATGGCGCTGTGCACACCGGCCGCCTTGGGCTTGGCCTGCACGGTGACGGTGACCGGCTGGTTCAGCGGCAGCTTCACCGTGGAGCCGCTCAGCAGCCGGAAGGTGCCGTCGTTGTTCTTCCAGCGCAGCTTGTGCGCGACGGCCTTCTTCGGGCCGGTCGTGCGGGTGATGGTGACGTCGTAGGTCCGGCTCTTGCCGGCCTGCAGCCCGCCCTCGCGGTCGTACAGACCCGCGCCGAAGCCCGGGGTCTTCAGCGCGAAGTCGATCGCGGTGTCGACCGGCGCCTTGACCGCGTACTCGTGGGCGTGCGCGCCGTCCTTGATCGCGTCCCAGGCGTCCACGACGTTGATGAGACCGGCGCCCTGCTCGTGCGCCTTGACACCGTCGATGTGGTGGGCGGTGCTGGTGAGCGCGGTGCGCAGGTCGGCCGGGGACAGCTCGATGTCACGCTGCTTCGCGGCGGACAGCAGCAGCGCGCTCGCGCCCGCGGCCTGCGGCGAGGACATCGACGTGCCCTGCAGCATCGAGTAGCCGGGCGGCAGTGCGTAGCCCGCCTCGGCGACCGGGCCGCCGGCGGACCACGTCTGCGTGGTGTTGATGGACGCACCGGGGGCGGTGAGGGTCGGCGTGAAGCCGCCGTCCTCACGCGGGCCGCGGGACGAGAACGGCAGCATGGCGTACGGCTTCTCGACGCCGGAGCCGTAGTTGGCGGCCCAGGTGTCCTTGGAGATCGCCGCGCCGACCGAGATCACCTTGTCGGCGACGGCCGGGTCGCCGAGGGTGTTGGTGCCCGGACCCTCGTTCCCCGCCGAGATCACCAGCTGGACGCCGTAGGTGTCGATGAGCCGGTTGTAGAGCTCGGCACGCGCGTTGTTGCCGTCGTTCAGCGGGGGCAGACCGCCGATGGACATGTTGACGATGTCCACGCCGCGGTTGATGACCAGATCGGCCATGCCCTCGGTGAGCGCGATGTTGGTGCAGCCGCCGCTCCACGTGCAGGCGCGCGAGGAGACCAGCTTGGCGCCGGGGGCGGCGCCGTTCATCTTGCCGCCGAAGAGGCTGTTGGCGGCGGTGATGCCGGCGACGTGGGTGCCGTGCGAGCCCTCGATGACGCCGATGCTGACGTAGTCGGCGGTGGCGCCGGAGTCGTTGAAGACGACGTCCTTGCGCACCTCGATGACGAACGGGATGCGTTCGACGACCGGGGTGTTCGGGTTGTCCTTGCCGAAGTAGCCGATCTGGAAGCCGTTCTTGTACGGCTTCATCACGGTGTCGTTGGTGAAGTCGGCGTCGTTGTTCAGGTCCACGCGGGCGGTGCGGGTGCCCTCGTCGTACAGCACACCCCAGGTGTCGGTGGTGTCGCCGTCCCGGTTGAGGTCACCGGCCATGTCGCCGCCGCGGGTGGCGGACTCCTTGAACTGGCGGTACTTGAACGCCCCGGACGGCGCCGACCATGTGCGGCCGTCCGCGGTGAACGTCGGGCCGCTGACGGAGGCGTCCATCCGCAGCCAGGTGCCGTCGCCGTCGGCCACCGGGTCGGTCGCGGTGACCCAGTCGACGATCTTGCGCTCGCCGGTGGTGGTCTTCTGCAGCGCGGGGTGCGCCACGTCCACGCCGGAGTCGAGGATGCCGATGGTCACGCCGCGGCCGTCGGCCTTGGGGTGCTGCTTGACGAAGTCCACCGCACCGGTCTCGAACGACGGGTTGTACGGGTTCTTCGCCGGAGTGTCCTTGCCGGGCGCCGGGTACGCCTTGACCTGCGAGGCCGCGGTTCCGGCGGCCTTGGTGGCGTCGCCGGCGGGCGTCGGGTCGTCCAGCTCGATCTCGTGCTTGAGGTCGATGCCGTGCACGCTGGACAGCTTGGCGGCCGCCTTCAGCGCGGCCTCCGCCTGTGCGGTGGGCAGCGTCGCGCGGACGTAGCCGAGCTTGTCGAACGTCCTGCCGACCGTGGCGCCCTTGACCGCGTCAAGCTGGTCCGCGACCTGCTCGGTCGCGCCGGGCGCGGTCGCGACCATTACGGTCACGTTCTTCTGGCCCTTGGCCTCGGCCTCGGCGAGCAGGTCGGCGTCTGCCGAACCGAGCTTGTCGGAGGCCTTGGTGGCCTTGACGCCGTTGGTGCCCGCCGGGTCCTCGGCGGGCGCCGAGGCGATGGCCGGGGCGACGCCTGCGGCGACGAGTGCGGCCACCATCGAGGCGGCGGCCGCGACGCGCGCCACGCGTCTGTGACCAGGTATGGAGCGCCCTGTTGTGGAGCTCTGGGATTCGGGGGTCATCAGCATCCCTGTTGGTGAAAGAGACGGTCCGGAATTCGGTGCCGGATGACCGCTCAGCCTTGCGTAAGTGACAGGGGTTTGTGGAGAGTTGACCGGGACATGTAGCCGCCATGGCGGAGATCCGCCACTGCGTGGAATGTGCCAGTCCGGACAAAGTTGGCGTTATCGCCCGGAATTCACGACTCCCGGCTGTTGGCACGGTGTCGCGAGGCCCGCCCGCGCGCGCCGTGCCGCCGGTAGCCTCACCGGATGAACAGGGAGTTGAGGGTTGCGGCGTACGCCGTGTGCATAAGGGATGAACAGATCCTGCTCGCCCGCTGGGTGGCCCGCGACGGCGCCAAGAGGTGGACGCTGCCGGGCGGCGGCATGGACCATGGCGAGGACCCCCTCGACACCGTCGTCCGCGAGGTCGCGGAGGAGACCGGGTACACCGCCGAGATGACCGCCCTTCTCGGCATCGACTCGATGCGGCGCACCTACCCACGCCGGCTCGGCGCGTTCGCGGACTTCCAGGGACTGCGGATCGTCTACGAGGGCCGGGTCACCGGCGGTGAACTCCGCAACGAGACCGGTGGATCCACCGACCTGGCCGGATGGCACCCCCTGGACACGGTGCCGGGCCTCGACCGGGTGGGCCTCGTCGACATCGGGCTCGAACTCTGGCGCACCCGGCCCCCCGTCGGCCACGTCCCTCAGCGTGGCAGCACCACGACATAGGCCGCGGCGCCCGTCGGTCACGTCCCTCAGCGCGGCAGCACCACGACATAAGCCGCGGGCTCCCGGTCGGCCGCGGCCATCAGCGCCGTACGCACCACGACCGCCTGCTGTTCGGGCGCCTCGCGCAGCTTGGCCGGCGTGAGGTGCACGACGGTGATGCCCAAGCGCTCCAGCACGTCGCGCCGAGTGGCGTACTCCGACCACAGGGGGTCCTCGTCCTCCCGCGGCGTCCGCGGTGTGCGCGGGGCCCGTGTGTCCAGTTCCACGGCGACAGCCTGGTCGGGCCAGAACGCGTCGACCCCGCCGAGATGAGGGCCGCCGGGGAGCCGCAGGTCCACGTTCCACAGGGGCTCCGGCAGCCCGCCGTTGCGCACCATGCCGTAGAGCCGGCCCTCCGCCAGCGCCCGCCCCTCGGCGAGCAGCGAGTCGACGGCGTCCACGACATGGGGGCGGTCGAGCAGTCGGGCCTCGGTCAACTCCCGCACGACGGCCGCCGGTTCGCAGTGCCCGCCGCGGACCGCCTCGGTGAGCAGCAGCCGCACCGTCTGAGGGTCGGCGAGCTGTGCGACGGCATCGGCGAGCGAGCGGGCCGCGGGTGCGACGGGCACGCCGTCCACCTCCTCCGCCATCGGCAGCATCTGCCCGCGTACCAGTCGGGCGTACCCGGTGGACCTCAGCCGCCGCGTCCGGGGCACGAGCACATCGATCATGTCGAGCGACAACAGCGGGGGAGCGGCCGAGAACCCGTGCAGCGCGAGCGCCGCGAGCCCGGTGACCATCGCCTCGCCGTACGGTGCCGCCGAGTCCTGCCGCTGGGTGGGCAGGACGGGCCGCCCGGCGTAGAGGAGCGCGGCCCGCAGCCGCTCCTCACCGGTCGGCGGTCCGGGCCGCAGGAGGTACACCCCGGGCAGCAGCAACTGCCAGGGACCACCGGCCCGGCACTGCTCGGCGACCCGGGAGGGAGTCACGCCATGAGCCCTCAACTGGGCGCCGGTGACGATGTGCCGGTGCGCGTTGTCGGGGGTGCGGAGGGAGAGGGGAGCGTCGCACTGTTCCATGCGGAGGGCATGCCCCGTGGGTGGGAGGGGGCTAACCGCTGTTACGAGTCCGTCGACAATTCCGGACAAGGCCGCACTAAAGTACGCGCGTTCGAGTGCCGATCAGGGTCGCTGGGCCGTCCGGCTGACGCGGCGCCTGCCGCGGCCCGCTCTCCCCCCACGCCCGCAGGGTGTGGGGGGAGGCGGAGCCCGGTCCTACGCTCCGTCCCGTTCCTGCGCGCGCCGCGCCCGCGCCAGGTCGTCGCGGGACTCGAGCACCAGACGCCGCAGCGCCGGTGCCGCCTGCTCGTGCGCCGCGAGCCACGTGTCCGTGGCCGCCAGCGTGGCCTGCGGATCCTGCAGGGACGGGTAGAGGCCGCTGACCACGTCCATGCCGATCTGGATCGACCGCTGTGCCCACACCCGTTCGATCGCCTCGAAGTACTTCGGTGCGTACGGCTCCGTCAGCTCGCGCTGCGAGGGCTGGGCGAAGCCCGCGATCGTCGCCTCCACGAGTGCGTTGGACAGGGTGTCGGACTCCACCACCGCGGCCCATGCCTGGTCCTTGACCGCAGCCGAGGGGCGCGACGCCAGGCAGCGGACCTCGTGGCGCTTGCCCGAGGCCGTGTCGTCGCGTGCCAGCTCCGCCGCGATCACCGACTCGTCGGCCATGCCGTGCGCGGCCAGCGGTCCCAGGAACGCCCAGCGCAGCTCCTGGTCCACATCGAGGCCGTCGATCTTCGCCGTGCCCTCCAGCAGTCCGGACAGCAGCTGGAAGTCCATCCCGTCGGCGGCGACCGACGCGAAGAACCGCGCCCACGTCAGCTGGTGCTGGCTGCCCGGCTCGGCGCGCCGCAGCTCGCTCAGCGCGCCCGCGGAGAGCAGACGTCCGCCTTCCTCGCGCCATGCGGGCGCGGCGTAGTGCACCAGCGCCGACCGTGCCCAGGTGTGCAGCATCTGCAGCACACCGATGTCCGACTCGCGCCCGGCGAAGCGCAGCACCAGGTCCACGAAGTCCCGCGCCGGCATCAGCGCGTCGCGCGTCAGGTTCCACAGGGACGACCAGCACAGCGCACGCGCCAGGGGGTCGTCGATGTCGCCGAGGTGCGCCCGCAGGGTCTCCAGCGAGCCCTCGTCGAAGCGGATCTTGCAGTACGTGAGGTCCTCGTCGTTGACGAGGACGAGGTCCGGCCGCTCCGCGCCCGCCAGTTCGGACACGACGGTCCGGGCGCCGTGGACGTCCGCACCCGCGCCGGCGTACCGCGCGAGCTTCGCGCCCTCGACCCGGTAGAGGCCGACGGCCACCCGGTGCGGCCGGAGCGTGTCGCCGTCCTGGGCAACGGCGAGCTCTGTGATCCTGCCGTCGGCGTCGTAGGTGACCTCGGGTGTCAGCGAGTTGACTCCGGACGTCTCCAGCCAGGAACGCGACCACTCCTTCATGTCGCGGCCCGAGGTCTCCTCGAGCACGGACAGGAGATCGCCGAGCCGGGTGTTCCCGTACGCGTGGCGCTTGAAGTAGCGGCGGGCGCCCTCCAGGAACGCCTCCCGCCCCACGTACGCCACCAGCTGCTTGAGCACCGACGCGCCCTTGGCGTACGTGATGCCGTCGAAGTTGAGCTTGGCGTCCTCCAGGTCACGGATGTCGGCCGTGATCGGGTGCGTGGACGGCAGCTGGTCGGCGCGGTACGCCCAGGACTTGCGGTTGTTGGCGAAGGTGACCCAGCCGTTGGTGAAGCGGGTCGCCTCCACCATCGAGAACGAGCCCATGAAGTCGGCGAAGGACTCCTTCAGCCACAGGTCGTCCCACCACTGCATGGTGACCAGGTCGCCGAACCACATGTGCGCCATCTCGTGCAGGATGACGTTGGCCCGGCGCTCGTACGACGCCTGTGTCACCTTGCCCCGGAAGACGAACTCCTCACGGAAGGTCACACAGCCCGGGTTCTCCATCGCGCCGATGTTGTACTCGGGCACGAACGCCTGGTCGTACTTCCCGAACGGGTACGGGTAGTCGAAGTGCTCGTGGAAGAAGTCCAGGCCCTGCTTGGTGACCGTGAAGATGTCGTCCGCGTCGAAATGCCTGGCCAGCCCCTTGCGGCACATCGCGCCCAACGGGATCTGCAGCACCGTCCCGTCCGCGAGCTCCCGCTCGTACAGGGCGGTCTCGTAGTGGTACGGCCCGGCGACGACCGCCGTGATGTACGTGGAGATCGGCTTGGTCTCCGCGAAACGCCAGACCCCCTCGTCGGCGCGCGCTCCCTCGCTGTTGCTCCAGACCGTCCAGCCCTCGGGCGCCGTCACCTCGAAACGGAACGGTGCCTTCAGATCCGGCTGTTCGAAGTTGGCGAAGACGCGGCGGGCGTCGGCCGGCTCGTACTGGGTGTAGAGGTAGACCTCGCCGTCCTCCGGGTCGACGAAGCGGTGCAGTCCCTCGCCGGTGCGGCTGTAGGCGCACTGGGCCTCCACGACGAGCACGTTCTCCGCGGCCACCCGGTCCAGTGCGATCCGCGAGCCGTCGAAGACCGCCGACGGATCCAGGCTCTCGCCGTTGAGGGTGACGGACGTCACAGCAGGGGCGACCAGGTCCACGAAGGTCGCCGCGCCGGGCTCGGCGGCCCGGAAGCGGATCGTGGTCACCGACCGGAACGTGCGCGGCCCGGCGCCCTCCTCGGCCTCCCCGACCGCGGAACGCACGTCGAGGGTCACCTGGTACCCGTCGACGCTCAGCAGCCCGGCCCGGGCACGGGCCTCGTCACGGGACAGATTCTCACCGGGCACAAGCACTCCTTCGTGTCTCGTTCGAACACAGGCGATCCTCCCACGGGGGCTCCGGGAATCGATCGGGCGGCCGGTGGTGTTGCCCGTGGGAGACACGGCACGATGCCGCCTTGATGAGGAGTGACATGTCGGAGAACGGCAGGACCGGCAGGACGCCGGTCGACTTCTGGTTCGACCCTCTGTGCCCCTGGGCCTGGATGACCTCCCGTTGGATGCTGGAGGTCGAGAAGGTCCGCGATGTCGAGGTGCGCTGGCATGTGATGAGCCTTGCCGTGCTGAACGAGGACAAGCTGGACGAGCTCCCGGAGGAGTACCGGGACATGCTGGAGACCAAGGCGTGGGGCCCGGTCCGGGTCGTCATCGCCGCCCAGCAGGAGCACGGCGACGAGGTGCTCGGCAAGCTGTACACCGCTCTGGGCACCCGCTTCCACAACGAGGGCCGCGGACCCGTCCGCGAGGCGGTCGTCGAGGCGCTGGAGGAGGTCGGTCTGCCCGTCTCCCTCGCCGACCACGCGGACAAGGACACCTACGACGCCGAGTTGCGCGCCTCCCACAAGGAGGGCATCGACAAGGTCGGCCAGGACGTCGGCACCCCGGTCATCGCCGTACCGGGCTCGGACGGCGAGCAGATCGCCTTCTTCGGGCCGGTCGTCACCCCGGCGCCGAAGGGTGAGGAGGCGGCCCGGCTGTGGGACGGGACGCTGATGGTCGCGTCGATACCGGGCTTCTACGAGATCAAGCGCACGCGTACCCAGGGACCGGTCTTCGACTGAGTCCCCGGTGCACAGACGGCCCCCGCGAGTCCTGTCCTCGCGGGGGCCGTCCTTCATCCGCCTGCCCGGTGAAGGTTGAGAAGACGATCACGAGCAGGACGCTTCACGGTCGCCTCAGGGGGCGATCAGCGGCGTGCGGCCCTTCGCCTCGGCGTAGCGCTTCGCCACGTCCTGCCAGTTCACGACCTGCCACATGGCCTCGATGAAGTCGACCTTCTGGTTCTTGTACTGCAGGTAGAAGGCGTGCTCCCAGGCGTCGAAGACGAGGATCGGCACGGTGCCCTGACCGACGTTGCCCTGGTGGTCGTAGACCTGCTCGACGATCAGCCGGCCGCTGACCGGCTCGTAGGCCAGCACGCCCCAGCCCGAGCCCTGTGTGGTCGCCGAAGCCTTCGTCAACTGGGCCTTGAACTTGGCGAACGAGCCGAACGACTCGGCGATCGCGTCCGCGAGCTCGCCCACGCCGTCCTTCTCCAGCGGCTCGCCGCCGCCGTCGCCCGTCATGTTGTGCCAGTAGATGCTGTGCAGGATGTGGCCCGAGAGATGGAACGCGAGGTTCTTCTCCAGGCCGTTGATCGAGCCCCAGGCCTCCTTGTCGCGCGCCTCCTCGAGCTGTTCGAGGGTGTCGTTCGCGCCCTTCACGTACGCCGCGTGGTGCTTGTCGTGGTGGAGCTCGATGATCTGCGGGTTGATGACCGGCTCGAGCGCCGCGTAGTCGTACGGAAGTTCAGGAAGCGTGTAGATGGCCATGGTCCGGTGGTCCCTCCGACTGCCAACTGCTTGTTGCACATCTTATGCAACTGCACGCTAGCAGCAGGAGGGCGCGCTCGGTGATCAGGCATTGGTCCTAGGACCTCATGGACCACTGCTCCCTGGCGATCACCGCGAGGTCCGGGAAGTCCGTGACGACGGCGTCGACGCCGAGCCCGAAGTGCAGGGCGTACTCGGCGAACGCGTCACCGAAGGCGTTCGGGTCGGTGCCGCGGCGCAGGGGCGCCGGGAGAAACTGGTTCTCCGCCCGGAACGTGTACGCGCCGACCTTCAGTCCGGCCGCGTGCGCGTCCGCGAGCAGCGTGGACGGGGCGACGACGGACGACTTGTCCGGCCCGATCCAGTCCGCGTACCGGGCGATCTCGCGCAGCCCCTCGGGCGTCATCATCTGCGCGTACGTCAGGGAGTGGCCGAACGGGCCGCCCGACGTGCCGAGCGCCTGCCACAGCGGTATCCGCAGCCCGGCCTCGGCGACGCGCAACAGGCTGGAGGGCTCGAAGGACTGGATGACGCACTCGCGCGCGTCGAGCCGGCTGCGCCGGACGATCCGCACCAGCTGCTCCTCCAGCGGAAGGCCGATGGAGCGGAAGTACGTGGGGTGCTTGGTCTCGGGGAATACCGCGATCCGCCGGCCGTACTGCTTCGACAGCGCCCGGGCCAGGTCGACGACCTCCTGGAACGTCATGATCCGCTCACGGCCGTCGAACACGGTGTTGCGGTTGCGCACGAGTGGCAGCCGTTCCACCGCCCGCAGCGTCCTCAGCTCGGCGAGTGTGAAGTCCTCGGTGAACCAGCCGGTCACCTGCCGGCCGTCGACCGTCTTCGTCGTGCGGCGGTCCGCGAACTCGGGGTGCCGGGACACATCAGTCGTCCCCGAGATCTCGTTCTCGTGCCGCACCACGAGCACATGGTCCCTGGTCGGCACGAGATCGGGCTCGATCCAGTCCGCTCCGCCCTGCACGGCGGCCGTGTACGAGGCGGCGGTGTGCTCGGG
Source organism: Streptomyces sp. NPDC043812 (assembly GCF_056436245.1). Lineage (NCBI taxonomy): Bacteria > Bacillati > Actinomycetota > Actinomycetes > Kitasatosporales > Streptomycetaceae > Streptomyces > Streptomyces sp. NPDC043812. Next base: position 206,780 of record NZ_JBWKCY010000003.1, on the reverse strand, counting down.
CCGCCAGCCGGCCGATCCGCGGTGGCCGATGACCAGCGGCCCCTCGGGCCGCGGGTGCGGGGCCGCGGTGGCGGCAGTGTCGGGCAGGGCGGAGACGGCGGCGGCCGCCCCGGCGGCGAGCAGTACCGAACGGCGTCCTGGCAGTGCGGGCATACGGGTCTCCCTGTCAGAGGTCTCTCGGATACGGCGTGGGGGGCTGCGCGCACACGCTGGTCACACGAGATGGCGTCCGCACGGACACGCGGTTGCTTCCTGATGGCCGCTCAGTTCCGGCGCGTACGGCTGCGCGCCGTGGCCAGCCGGTCCAGATGCTCCTCGTACGCCTTGGCGTAGTAGGCCGCCCGCCCCGCGTCGGGCGTCACCACCGAGGCCGGCGCCGTCCAGGCGGCCGTGTCGAGCTTGACGCCGTGCCGTGCCGCCGACGCGAGCACCGCGCCCCTGGCGCCCACCTCGCCCTCCACGATGCGCAGTTCGCGGCCGAGGACATCGGCGAACAGCCGCATCCACGCGGGCGAGCGGGTGCCGCCGCCGCAGATCGCGAGGCTGCCCGTCAGCCCGGCGGCCTCCAGGCAGTGGCGGGCGGCGAAGCCGATGCCCTCGCAGGTGCCGCGGACCAGGTCCGCCTTGGTGGACTCCAGGCTGACGCCGGTCAGTTCGGCGCGCAGCCGGGGATCGACGAAGGGGGCGCGTTCGCCGGACGGTGCGAAGTACGGCAGCACCCGCACGCCGTGCGCACCCGGCGGAGTCTCCGCCAGCAGGGCGTCGACCTCGGTGTGCCGTACGCCGGTCGTGGCGAGCACCCAGTCGAGCGCGGCCGTGCCGACCATGGCCGGCATGGCGCGCAGGAAGTGACCGGGGCGGTCGGTCGAGATGTACAGGCCCGCCGGTTCACCGGTGAGATCCAGGTCCCGAGTGGCGACGAGAGAGGCGAGACAGGTGCCGACGATGAGCAGTCCGTCGCCGGGAGCCGTCACTCCCGCGCCCAGCGCGCAGGCGGCCAGATCGTAGGGCCCGTTGGCGATCGGGGCGCCCGAGGCGAGTGTGCCGGTGGCGATCGGATCGGCGACCGGGGCGAGCAGTTCGCTCCGGTGGCCGAGGCCGAGGGTGTCGACGACGTCCGCGGACCAGGTGCGGGTCCGCGGGTCGAGGAAGGGCATCGACGCGTCCGACACGTCCGTCGTCCGCACCCCGGTCAGCCGCTGGAAAACCATGTCCTTGCAGTACAGGGCGGTGGCAGCCGCGTCCAGCGACTGCGGTTCGTGCTGCTCCAGCCAGGCCAGCACCGGTCCGGGGCAGCCGGGGAACATGGCGCTCCCGGTGCGCCGGAACACCGATTCGAAGACGCCCGACGCCAGCCATTCGCCGACCAGTTCATGGGCCCGCCCGTCCATCCACGAGATCGCCGGGCGCACCGGGCGGCCGTCGCCGTCGACGAGCCAGACGCCGTCGCCCTGGCCGGTGAGCCCGACCAGCTCGACGGCCGCACCACCGGCGGTCAGTGCCGCGAGGACGTCGACGACCGCTGCGTACACCTCGTCCATGTCCTGCTCGACATGGCCGCCGCGGATGTCGAGCGCGACCGGGCGGGACTCCACGGCCAGCGTCGCCCCGGTCTCGTCGAAGGCCGCGGCCTTCACCACGGACGTGCCGACATCGATGCCGATGAACATCGCCATTGCAGCAGCTCTCCTCAGCTCGGACTCGGCCGGACCCGGGGGACCCGGGCCGTCTCTCAGGTCAGGCAGTGCGCGAGGGGTTCGCCTCGGACATGGCGTCCCACCTCCGCAGCCGCGATCGCCGCCGCCTTGTGTGCCACTGCCCGGCTCGCGCCGCCCAGATGCGGGGTGAGCACCAGATTCGGTGTGGTCAACAGCCGTGAACCGGGGGCCGGCGGCTCCTGTTCGTAGGTGTCCAGGGCCGCTGCCGCCAGATGGCCCCGGTCCAGGGCGTCGCACAGCGCGTCGGTGCTCAGCAGACCGCCGCGCGCCGCGTTCACCAGCACCGATCCCTCGGGCATCAGCGCCAGCTCGCGGGCGCCGATCAGCCCGCGGGTCTCGGGGGTGAGCCGGGCGTGCAGGGTCACGATGCGGGAGCGGGAAAGCAGCGCGTCCAGCGAGGGGGCGCGCATGCCGTGCACATCGCCCCGGACGTAGGGGTCGTACACCTCGACCTCGGCGCCGAAGGCGGACAGCACCCGGGCGACCCGGCTGCCGACCGCGCCGTACCCGATCAGCCCGACCGGGGTGTCCTCCAACTCCGGTCCGCACCGCTCGTACGTGTAGTACGAGGCGTCCCAGTGCCCCTCCAGGGCAAGGGAGTTGTGCGCCTCCGGGATGCGGCGCAGCGCGGCGAGCATCAGCCCCACCGTGAACTCGGCCGTCGCCGCCGCATTGCGGCCGGGCGCGAAGCAGACCCGCACCCCGCGGGCCTTCGCCGCGGCCGCGTTCACATTGACCGGGCCGCCGCGGCAGACGGCGATCAGCCGCAGCGCGGGTGCCGCGGCCAGCACCCGCTCCGTGAACGGCGCCATCTGCGTCACACACACCTCGACCCCGTCGAGCGCCTCGATGAGCGCGTCCTCGGCGTCGCTCGCCTCGTCGACCTCGCCCACCTTGCCGAACGGCTCCAGCGGCCAGGGCAGGGTCAGTTCGGCCAGCTCGAAGGGGTGTCCGGCGAGGTCGCGTCGCAGGGCGTCGGCGATGAGGGTGCTGCGGACGAAGTGGTCACCTGCGGCGAGGACTTTCATGTGAGGGCGTCTCCCGTCTCGGCGTCGAAGACATGCGTGAGCTCCGGGTCGGCGGCGACATGGACGGCCGTGCCGCGTTCGGGGCGAACCTCGGGCGGGGTCTGCACGACCAGCGGACGGTCCACGCCCTCCAGGGCGAGTGTGGCGATGCCCGACTCCAGCAGGGGTTCGTGGGCGCTGACCGTGGCCCGGACACCGACGCCCGTCAGCCGCAGATCCTCCGGGCGCACCCCGAGCACCACGCGCCTGCCGGCCGGCAGGCGCCGCGGCAGCGGCACCCGCACGGTGGGGGACAGCCGCAGCAGTCCGCCGTCCTCGACCGTGCCTGGAAGCAGATTCATCGCGGGCTCCCCCACGAAGTCGGCGACGAAGAGGTTCGCGGGGGCGTCGTAGATCTCGTGCGGGGTGCCCAGCTGCTGGATCACCCCGTCGTTCATCACTGCGATACGGTCGGCCAACGACAGTGCCTCCTCCTGATCATGTGTGACCAGGATCGTCGTGTGTCCGAGATCGCGCTGGATCCGCTTGAGCTCACGGCGCGTCGTGTCGCGCTGCCCGGCGTCCAGATGGGAGAGCGGTTCGTCGAGCAGCAGGACGTCCGGCTCGCGGATCAGGGCCCGTGCGAGGGCCACCCGCTGCTTCTGGCCGCTGGACAGCCCGGCAGGGCGGGCGTCCAGCAGCGGCGAGATCCCGATCCGCTCGGCCATGGCGGCGATCCGCCCCGCGATCTCGGCGCGGGAGGACCGGCCCCGGGCCGCGAGCCCGAAGCCCAGGTTCTCCGCGACCGTCAGCGGCGGATAGAGCGCGTAGTTCTCGAACGCGACGCCGATGTTGCGGCGCCGCGCCGGGAGCTGCACCACCGAGGCCCCGTCGATGCGGATGTCGCCGTCCGTGACCTCTTCCAGACCCGCGATCATCCGCAGGGTCGTGGACTTGCCGCAGCCGGACGGACCGAGCAGCCCCAGCAGCTCCCCGGACTCCAGCCGCAGATCGATGCCGCGCACCGCGTCGACCGGGGGCCGCCCCCGGGTGACGTACGTCTTGCGCAGCCCGTGCAGCGCCAGTTCAGTCATCAGGGCTCACCGCCGGCCTCGCGACCTGGTAGGGGACCTTGTGCTCGTCGAGTTCGCGCAGGGCCTCGGCCGGGGCGCCGTCGTCGACGAGCACCAGGTCGAAACGGGACAGCGGAGCGAGCCGGTGCAGGGCGACGCGGCCCAGCTTGGAGTGGTCGAGCAGCAGGACGTTCTTCGCGGCCGAGTCGAGCATCGCCCGCTTCACGGACACGATGTGCTGTTCCTGGTGGTAGGCGAAGCCTCCGGACACCGCCGAGGTGGAGGTGAAGCAGATGTCGACCTGGAGGGACTGGACCGCCTCCACGCAGGAGACGCCGAGGAACGAGGAGTGCAGCGGGTCGTAGTCGCCGCCGAGTGCCATCAGATGGATGCCGCGCTCGGTGGACAGCAGGGTCAGCGCCTCGAGGAAGTTGGTGACCACCGTCAGCGGGGTGATCGCGGAGAGGCGCCGGGCGATCTCCAGGGTGGAGGTGGAGTCGTCCAGCATGACGGCCATGCCCGGCTCGATCAGCGTCAGCGCCCGCTCGGCGACGGCGGCCTTCTCGCGCTGCATGGTCTTCAGCCGGTACGCCACGTTCGACTCGAAGACACCGGAGGGCTGGGCGGTCACTCCGCCGCGGAACTTGCGCACGATGCCCTGGCGTTCCAGCTCGTCCAGATCGCGGTGGATCGTCATGAGGCTGACGTCGAACCGTTCGGCGAGCTCGGCGGCCGTGCCCTCGCCCCGGGCGAGGACGTACTCGGCTATCGCGGCCTGGCGGGGGGCGGGGCCGCGCTGCGCAGATGTGCTCATGAGGTGATTCCTTCGATCCTTCGTCCTGGTCCCTGCGGCCCGTCGGCCTCGAACAGCAGCAGGTTCTCAGGCCGGGCGGCCGGCCGGACAGGATCGTCGGGTCGCAGGCCGGCGGCGTCCGCGTGGGGGACGACGAGCGAGAGGTGCCGGGCGCCTGCGCGGACGGTCAGTTCGACGGAACGGCCGAGCGCCTCCGTGACGTACACGGTGCCGGGCAGGACGCACCCGGTGCCGCCGAGCGTCAGGTCACGCGGGCGCACGCCGAGCTGTACCGGGGTACCGGGAGCGGCCGCCACCCGCGGCGCCCCTTCGACGACGCCCTCCAGCGGGCGGAAGCGCCCGTCGTCGCCGACCGTCCCGGGCAGCAGATTGATCCGCGGCCGCCCGAACGACCGTGCCACGAACGTGTCGTGGGGCCGGTGCCAGATCTCCTCGCGGGTGCCCGTCTGCACGATCCGCCCGTCCCTGATCACCCCGATCCGGTCGCCGAGCGCCAGCGCCTCCACGGAGTCATGGGTGACGTACAGGGTCGTGGTGCGCTGCACGGTGCCGATCGCCTTCAGCTCGGCGCGCATCGCCTGTCGCAGCTTGGCGTCGAGATGGGACAGCGGTTCGTCGAGCAGGAACGCGCGGGCCGGCCGCACCAGCACCCGTCCCAGGGCGACGCGCTGCCGCTGCCCGTTGGACAGCCGGCCCACCGGCCGGTCGAGCAGGGCTTCTATGCCGAGGAGGGACGCGATCTCACCGATCCGCTCGCGCGCCAGGTGTGCGGGGAGGCGGTGGCGCGGCGAGCGGAGCGGGGAGGCGAGATTGTCATATGCCGTGCGGTGGGGATAGAGGGCGTACGACTCGAAACACATCGCCACACCCCGGTCGTACGGCTCGACGCCCGTCATGTCGCGTCCGTCCAGCTCGACCGTGCCCGCCGAGGGCTGCTCCAGGCCCGCGATCGTCTTGAGCGTGGTGGTCTTGCCGGCGCCGGAGGGCCCGAGGAGGCAGAAGAACTCGCCCTTGGCCACTTCCAGTTCCAGGCCGTCGAGTGCGGTGGTCCTTCCGTACGTCTTGGTCACGCCGCGCAGCGCGATCGCCGCCGTCATGACTTCACCGCCCCGAAGGACAGCCCGCGCACCAGGTAGCGCTGGATGGTGAGCGCCAGCAGCAGCGGCGGGACGACCGAGACGAGGGCGGCGGCGGCCGTCAGGTTGTACTTGGGCCGGTCGCCGCCGAGGAAGGACAGGGCGCCCACGGTCACAGTCTGTGCCTCGGAGGAGGTGAGGATGAGGGGGAAGACGAAGTTGTTCCAGGCGAAGATGAACGCGAGCAGCGACACGGCGGCGATGCCCGGCTTCACCAGCGGCAGCGCCACCTTGAAGAACGCCTGCTTGCGTGTGTAGCCGTCGAGCAGCGCCGCCTGCTCCAGCTCGGGGGAGAGGTCGGAGAAGTACGACCGCATGATCCACACGATCAGCGGCAGCGTGACGAGCTGGAGCACCCACACCATGCCGACGTAGGTGTCGAACAGTCCGAGCTGCTGGTACAGCACGAACAGTGGGATGATCACGGTCAGTTCGGGTGCGAAGCGGAACGACAGCAGCGTGAACATCAGGTTCTCCGAGCCGCGGAAGCGCCAGCGGGCGGCGGCGTACGCGGCGGGCAGCCCGATCGCCAGCGACAGCAGCACCGCGCCCAGCGACACCACCAGGCTGTTGACGAAGAACCGGACGAACGGCACGCCCTGGTCCTCGCCGGCGCCGAGCACCGTGCGGTAGGAGTCGAGCGTCGGGGTGAAGGAGAAGTAGGTGCTGAACAGCTCCTCGGTCGGCTTCAGCGAAAGAATGAGCATCCAGACGACGGGGAAGAGCGCGAAGACGAAGTAGAGGATGAGCGCGCCGTCCGCGGCGACCGCGAGCAGCCTGCGCTTGAGGGCGGTGCGGTCCGTACTCATTCGGGCACCTCCGCCGCGCGGTTGTTGATCCGGCCCAGATAGCGCACCAGCACCATCGCCGCGAGATAGACCACGGCCCACAGCACGATCGTGTAGCTGATGCCGAAGGAGTAGCGCTGGAAGCGGATCGCCTCCAGATAGGCGCGGATCTGGATCACCACGGTCGAGTCGCCGGGCCCGCCCTCGGTGAGCGCGTAGATGATGTCGAACACCTTCAGCGAGTCCATGAACCGGAAGATCACCGCCACCAGGACGTACGGCCACAGCATCGGCAGCGTCAGCTTGCGGAAGGTGAACCACCAGCCCGCGCCGTCGACGGCCGCCGCCTCGAACGGCGAGGTGGGCAGCGAACGCAGCCCGGCCAGCGCCAGGATCGCCACGAACGGCGTGTACACCCAGGTGTCCACGGCGATCGAGGTGAGCAGCGCGCCGGTCGGTGTGTCCGTCCACTGCACCCCGCCGAGCCCGAAGGGGCGCAGCAGGTGGTTGATGACACCGACGGACGGCTGGAGCATCAGCTTCCACATGATCGCGGCGATCACGGGCGCGATCATCAGCGGCAGGATCAGGATCTTCTCCAGCACGCGGCCGATCCGTGTGGAGCGGTGCAGGAGCAGGGCCACGCCGACGCCGAGCACGGTCTCGACCGCGGCGGCGCCCACCGCGTACAGCACCGTGACCCGGGCCGAGTCCCAGAACGCGCTCTGCGTGAAGATGCGCCGGTAGTTCTCCACGCCCACGACATCGGGCACGGGCTTGCTCGCCGCGAAGTCGAACGCCGTGTAGTAGAGCCCGAGACCGAAGGGGTAGAGAATCCCGCCGGTCAGCAGGAGGGCGGGCACGATCAGCAGATACGGACGCAGCGAGCGGCGCCAGCCGGGCACACGTGGCGCCGCCCGCTCCACCTCCTCGCGTGAGGCCGCCCCGTGGCCGGTCTCCATCAGCGAGGACACTCTCAGCCCACCTTGGACGCCAGGTCGCCCGCGAGGCCGTTCAGCACGGACGAGGCGTTCTTGCCGCCGTAGATCTCCTGGAGGGCCGCCGCCCAGCTCGTCGTCGCGTCGAAGAACTGCTCCTGCGGAGTGAACTGGATCTTCGTCTGGTCGACGACCGTCTCGAAGGTCTCGATGAAGCCGGGGATCGCCTTCATCTTGTCCTTGTACGCGGTGTCCTGGCTGACCGACTGCCGCACCGGGTCGATGTGGTTGTACTGCACCGCGCCCTTGAGCAGATGCTCCTTGCCGGTCGCCCACTGCAGGAACAGCCAGGCCGGCAGCTTCTTCTTCGACCTGGCGTTCATACCGAGCGACCAGATCCACATGTTCGTGGCCAGCGAGCCGCCCGGACCCTTGGGACCGGGGTGGAAGGCGATCTTCCCGGAGGCGGGGGACGCGCCCTTCACGGCCTGGAAGTAGGCGGCGGTGTCGGCGTCGAAGAGCATCCCGGCCTTCTTCGCCCCGAGGTCGCTGGAGCACTGGTACCAGGTGTACGAGGTCCAGGACGGCGGACCGCCCTTCTTCACCATGTCGGCCCAGTCGCGCGTGAAGGCGATCGCCTCGGGCGAGTTCATCGCGGGCTTCACCTTGCCGCCCTCGACGGTGAAGTCCTTGAGCCCGTTGCGCGCGTACATCGTCATGAAGCCCGGATGGATCGTGGCCCAGCTGCGCGAGCCGCGCACCGCGACCCCGTACATCCCGTCGTAGCCCGCGCCCGGCGCCCGGCGCTTGATGGCCCCGGCCACCTCGCGCAGCTCGTCGAACGTCTCGGCGGGCTTCAGCCCGAGCTTCGCGAACACCTCGGTGTTGTAGGCGACGACATTGGTCTCCCATCCCCACGGCAGCGCGTACTGGCCGCCCTGGCCGAGCGGTGCCCCGGCCTTCAGGGACCATTGGTCGGCCTGGAGCAGGTTGGGGAAGAAGTCCGCCTGGTCCCATTCGGCGCCGGTGGCCGCGGAGTTGCGCATCCACGGCCCGAGATCCTCCAGCCAGCCGGGCGGACCGTACTGCCACACCATGTAGGCGCCGAGCATGAACACGTCGTACGAGGCCCGGCCGCTGGACAGGTCGACGGTGAGCTTGTCGAAGTAGTTGTCCTCGGGGAACACGTCGTACTCGACCTTGATGCCGGTCTTCTCGGTGAACGACTTCAGGTCCGCGATCAGCGCGTCCGTGTACGGATGCTTGTTGAGCAGCGCCTTGACCGTCTTCCCCTCGGCCCGCTTCCAGTCGAACGAGCCGGTGACCTCGTCCGCGGCGGAGCCGTCGCCCTGCTTGCCCTCGTCGCCGAAGCCGGCACCGCACGCGGTGAGCAGGGGAGCGGCGGAAGCCGCCGCAGTGAGGGCGAGGAACCGCCGCCGGTCGTGTCCGCGCATGTCCATCCCGACCTCCGCTGTGTCTTCCCGGGGGCGACCCCGGGCCCCCGGGCAGGGGGACCTCTCACACGTTCAGCCGACTGGTTAACAGAGCTTGTAACACGGCCACTTGGCCGTCAATCCCTCGCGCAACGCCAATTCTCGGTGCACAGTGAGAAGTTCACAGAAGGAGCCGGTATGTGGATGGGCATCGATCTCGGCACACAGGGCGTCCGCGCGGTGCTCGCCACCGACGACGGAGAGGTCCTCGGCAGCGGCTCCGCACCGCTGACCGGCAGACGCGAGGGCGGGCACCACGAACAGTCGCCCGAGGACTGGTGGACCGCCGTGTGCACCGCCACCCGTGAGGCGCTGCGCGACCGTCCGGGACCGCGCGCCCTGGCGGTCTGCTCCACCTCGGGAACCGTCCTGCTCGCCGACCCGGCCGGCAGGCCGCTCACCCCGGCCCTGATGTACGACGACGGCCGGGCGCCGGGACGCGGACCCGGTCGCGCACTGTGGCTGCTGCGCGCATACGACACCGGGCGCGGCGCCCGCGTCCTGCACCAGGCCGATCTGATCGTCTCCCGGCTGGCCGGACACCTGCTTCCCACGGACTCCAGCCATGCGCTCAAGACCGGCTACGACCCGGAGAAGGGCACGTTCGACGGACAGGAACTGCCGGACGGCGCGCTGCCCGACGTGGTGCTCCCCGGCACCGGACTCGGCCAGGTGTGCCGGCAGGCCACTCAGGAGACGGGCATCCCCGAAGGCACGCTGATCGTGGCGGGCATGACCGATGGCTGTGCGGCGCAGATCGCCTCGGGTTCGCTCACCGTCGGCTCCTGGAACTCGGTCCTCGGCACGACGCTCGTCCTCAAGGGCGTCTCCGCCGACCCGCTCCACGACCCGGCCGGGGTCGTCTACAACCACCTCTCGGCCGACGGCAACTGGCTGCCGGGCGGCGCCTCCGGCGTCGGCGGCGGAGCCCTGCGCAACGCCTTCCCGGACGAGGACCCCGCCCGTCTCGACCGCCTCGCCGAACCCCATGACCCGGCCGGCGCGATCGCCTACCCGCTTGCCTCCCGCGGCGAGCGCTTCCCCTTCGTCGCCCCCGACGCCACCGCCTTCCTGCTCGGCACCCCCGCATCCGACGCCGACCACTGGGCCGCACTCCTCCAGGGCGTGGGCCTCACCGAACGGCTCTGCATCGACTACCTCGACCACCTCGGCGCCGACCTGGAGGGGCCGCTCACCTTCACCGGCGGCGCTGTGCGCAGCGACCGCTGGACCCGGCTGCGGGCGGACATCCTGGGCCGCGAGATCCGGATCCCCCGCGCCGCCGAACCCGCGCTCGGCATGGCCGTGCTCGCCGCCTACGGCGCGGGCGGCGCGACCACGCTGAGCGGGGCGGCCGGCCGGATGGTGCGTCTGCGCGAGGTGGTACGCCCGCGCCGCAGCGAACGCTTCACCGAGCCGTACCTGACGATGGTGGGCGAACTGGAGCGCCGCGGCTGGCTGCCCGAGCCGGTCGCCGCGCACGCCCGTGCCCGCACGGCGAGGACCGTATGACCCCGGAGAGGACCCCATGACCGCCACCCTGCTGCTCGCCCGCCACGGACAGACCGTCTGGCACGCGGAGAACCGCTACGCGGGCATCAGCGACGTCGCCCTCACCGACGAGGGCCGCCGTCAGGCCGAGGCCCTGGGCGCGTGGGCGAAGGCCCACCCCGTCGACGCGGTCCGGACCTCCACCGTGTCCCGGGCGATCGAGACCGCCGCACCGGCCTGCCGGGCCCTGGGCCTCGTACCGCACCGCGAACACGACCTGCGCGAATGCGACTTCGGGGTGGTCGAAGGCCGCACCCTGGCCGAGTTCGCCGCCGAGAACCCGAAGGCGGCGGCCGCCTTCCGCGCCGACCCGGCCGCGCACCCGTTCCCGGACGCGGAGGATCCCCGGGCCGCTGCGGCCCGGGGGTCCGGTGCGCTGCGCCGTATCGCCGGCGCGCACGAGGGGCAGCGGGTGCTGGTGGTCGCCCACAACACCCTGCTGCGGCTGGTGCTCTGCGAGTTGCTCGGCATCCCGCTCGCCGACTACCGCAGGGTCTTCCCGCAGTTGAGGAACGCTGCGGTCACCGAGGTCCGGCTCGCGGCCGACGGCGGCAGGGCCGCGCTGCTCGGCCTCAATCTGCCGTGCTGACCTCGGTGGCGTCCGCCGCGGCGCGTGACTCGCGCACCCGCTGCAGTGTGTAGCCCCAAGCGGCGAGGACGAGGGTCAGGACACCGGTGCCGAGCAGCTGCAGTCGGGTCTCCTCCTCACGCAGCATCAGTACGAAGACGGCGGCCATCCCGACGAGCGCGACGACGGTCAGCCCCGGGTACAGCCACATCTTCACCACCAGCTTCTCGGGCGCCTCGCGCTCGGTGCGGCGGCGCAGGATCAGCTGCGAGACGGCGATGAAGATCCAGACGACGAGGATGATCGCGCCGATGGTGTTCAGCAGCCACATGAAGACGTCGTCCGGCCTCCAGTAGCTCAGCAGCACGCACAGGAAGCCGAAGACGGACGAGACCAGCACCGCGACGCGCGGCACGCCGCCGAAGGTCCGGCCGAGCGCCTTCGGTCCTTCGCCGCGCGCCACCAGCGAGCAGGCCATGCGGGAGGCGCCGTAGATGTTGGCGTTCATCGCGGACAGCAGGGCGACCAGCACGACGACGTTCATGATCTGACCGGCGCCGTCGATGCCCAGGTGGTCCAGCGTCGCGACGTACGGGCCCTTTTCGACGACGTTCTTGTCGTTCCACGGCACCAGGGTCACGATGACCGCCATCGAACCGATGTAGAAGACGGCGATCCGCCACATCGCGGTGCGCACGGCCTTGGCGACACCCTGCACCGGGTGCTCGGACTCGGCCGCGGCGATCGTGACCGTCTCCAGACCGCCGTAGGCGAAGACGGAGGCGAGGAGACCGACGACCAGGCCCTCGGAGCCGTTCGGCATGAAGCCGCCGTCGCCCGTGAGATTGGCCGTACCGGGCGCCTCGGCACCCGGCAGGACGCCGGTGATCGCCAGCACGCCGATGCCCAGGAACAGGACGATCGCGGCCACCTTCAGCGCGGCGAACCAGAACTCGAACTCGCCGAAGTTCTTCACCGCGGCCAGGTTCGTGCCGCAGAACACCAGCATGAACAGCGCGACCCAGGCCCACTCCGGGGTTCCCGGCAGCCAGCCCGTCATGATCGCGGCAGCGCCGATCGCCTCCAGGCCGACAGCCACGCAGAGCAGGAACCAGAAGGCCCAGCCCGCGGTGAAGCCCGCCCAGGGGCCGATGGCCCGCTCGGCGTGCACGGAGAAGGAACCGGAGGCGGGGTTGGCGGCCGACATCTCGCCCAGCATGCGCATCACCAGCATGACCAGCAGGCCGGAGAGCGCGTAGGCGACGACGATCGAGGGTCCCGCCGCGGCGATTCCGGCACCGGAGCCGACGAAGAGCCCGGCGCCGATGACACCGCCCAGGGCGATCATCGACAGATGGCGTTGTTTGAGTCCGTGCGAGAGCGGGACGTCGGCCTGCTGGTCGACGGGCGCGGGCGCGGAGGTCCGAGACATGGGCGTGCCCTGTTCATGAGCCGAGACGGGGGAGCGGACCAGTCTGGTCACGAGTACCGCTTACGCGGAACACATGTCCGCTATACGGGCACGACGTTCACACAAGGTCAACACTCCGACACGGCAGGCGGATTCACCGTCGGCGGGCACGCGCCTCGCGGACGGCTGAAACGAGCAGCACCGCTGCGGTCGCCCCGCCCGACCACAGCACCTGAGGGCGGGCGGTCTCGTCGTTCAGCATCAGCACCAGGACCGCCGCCATCGCGGCCAGTGCGGCCCAGGTGAGCCACGGGAACGCCCACATCTTCAGGGTCAGGGTCTCAGGTGCCTCCTGCTCGATGCGCCGGCGCAGCCGCAGCTGGGAGACGGCGATCAGCGCCCAGACGAACAGCAGCACCGCGCCGACCGCGTTCAGCATGTAGAGGAAGACGGTGTCCGGCCACTTCAGATTGAGCAGCACGGACACGAAGCCGAACGCCACCGAGGCGAGTACGGCGCGTCGCGGCACCCCGCCGCCCGAGCCCTTCCCCGAGACCTTCAGCAGGCCCCTCGGGGCCTCTCCGCGCTCGGCGAGCGAGAAGACCATGCGGGAGGCGCCGTACAGATTGGCGTTCAGGGCGGACAGCAGCGCGACGAAGACGACGATCTCCATGATCTGCCCGGCGCTCGGCACCCCGATCGAGTCCAGCACGGTGACGTACGGGCTCAGCCCGGGTTGCTGCGCCGTCCACGGCAGTACGGTCACGATCACCAGCATCGAGCCGACGTAGAAGAAGAGGATGCGCACCACGGCGCTGCGGACGGCTCGGCCCACCGCGCGGGCCGGATCGTCGGTCTCCGCGGCGGCGATGGTGACGACCTCCAGGCCGCCGAAGGCGAAGACCACGGCCAGGACCCCGGAGATCACCCCGGACCAGCCGTGCGGCAGGAAGCCGCCTTCGCCGGTGAGATGAGAGAGGCCGACCGGCTCGGTGTCCGGCAGCACACCGAAGATCGCGAGCGTGCCCAGCAGCAGGAACAGCAGGAGCGCGCCGACCTTGAGCGCGGCGAACCAGAACTCGAACTCGCCGAAGTTCTTCACCGCGGCGAGATTGGTGACGGTGAAGACCACCATGAAGACGAGTACCCAGGCCCATTGCGGGACGGCCGGCGCCCAGCCGTGCGCGATCGACGCGGCAGCCGTGGCCTCGGCGGCCAGCACCACCACGAGCAGGAACCAGTAGAGCCAGCCGACGCTGAACCCGGCCCAGCGGCCCAGTGCCCGTTCCGCGTGCACGGAGAACGAGCCGGACGCCGGCATGGCCGCCGACATCTCGCCGAGCATCCGCATCACGAGCATCGCGAGGGTGCCCGCGATCACGTACGAGAGCACGATGCCCGGACCGGCGACGGCGATACCCGCACCCGACCCGACGAACAGGCCGGCACCGATCACCCCGCCCAGTCCCAGCATCGTCAGATGACGCTGCTTGAGCCCGTGTTCGAGGGGCTCGCTCCGTGCGGTCAGGAGTGTGGGCGACGCGTCGTGCATGGCGTGGAGAACTCTCGGCTCGCTCGGGGGGAGTTATTGGGTCCCTACAGTCTCCCTGAGCACGCCCCACCTACGCAAAACGCTTCCTGAGCCCCGGACCTCAGTGACGAGCATCACGTCATCGCCCGCATGGCTTCGATGCTTTGTCTGAACCCCACCAAGCCGCCAACCGCCGCTTTGTGGGCGGCTGCTGGTGTTCGAGCGATCACCCGTGGGCTACGGTCACCGTGTTCCGAACTGCCCTCACCCCGCGGAGACCCCGATGAGCACTGCTGCCGCCCCCGTCCGATCCGGAGCCGTCCTGGCGGACCTGCTGCCCGCGTCCCGCGTCCGCGACATCGCGCTGGTCGTCGGCGGCGCCGCCCTCACCGGTGTCGCGGCCCAGCTCTCCGTCCCGGTCCCCGGCTCGCCGGTCCCGGTCTCCGGCCAGACCTTCGCGGCGCTCCTCGTGGGCACGGCGCTCGGCGCCCGCCGCGGCTTCCTCTCCCTGGCGCTGTACGCGGTGGTCGGCATGGCCGGAATGCCGTGGTTCGCCGAGGGTGCGTCCGGCTACGCGATGCCGTCCTTCGGCTACATCCTCGGCATGCTGCTCGCCGCCACGGTGGTGGGCGAGCTGGCCCGCCGCGGCGCCGACCGCACGGTGCTGCGCACCGCGGGCTCGATGGTCGCCGGGTCGGCCATCATCTACGCGGTCGGCGTCCCCTACCTGGCGGTGGCCACCGGCATGTCGCTGTCGGAGGCGGTTGCCGCGGGCCTGGTGCCCTTCCTCATCGGCGACGCGCTGAAGGCCGCCCTGGCGATGGGCGCGCTGCCGACGGCCTGGAAGCTGGCCGGCCGACGCGGCTGAACCCCGGAAACGAAACGCCGCAGCCCCGGTCCGCACGAGCGGACCGGGGCTGCGGCGTTTGCGTCAGGTGTCAGTCGGAAGAGACCGAGGCCAGGGCCTTGCGGCCGCGGTTGCGCGCCACACCGATGGACACGACGATCGCCGCCACCAGCACCGACAGCAGCACAACCTCGCGGTTGGCGTCGTCGAAGAGCATGTAGACCAGCACGAAGGAGATCATCGCGGCGGTCGCCCAGGTGAGGTACGGGAACAGCCACATCTTCACGGTCAGCTTCTCCGGCGCCTCGCGCAGGAGGATGCCGCGCATCCGCAGCTGGGTGAAGCAGATCACCAGCCACACGAACAGCGCCACCGCACCGGAGGAGTTGAGCAGGAAGAGGAAGACCGTGTCCTTCCACATGTAGTTGAAGAAGACGGCGACGAAGCCGAAGACGACCGAGCCGAGGATCGCGGCGGTCGGCACGCCCTTGGCGTTGACCTTGGCGAACGCCTTCGGCGCGTCGCCGCGCTCGCCCAGCGAGAAGGCCATGCGGGAGGCGGTGTAGAGGCCGGAGTTGAGGCAGGACAGCACGGCCGTCAGCACGATGACGTTCATGATCTGTCCGGCGGCCGGGATGCCGATCGAGTCCAGGGCGGCGACGTACGAGCCCTTGTCGGTGATCGACTTGTCGTTCCACGGGAGCAGCGTCAGCACGACGAAGATCGAGCCGAGGTAGAAGACGGCGATCCGCCAGATCACGCTGTTGGTGGCCTTGGTGACCGCGCGCCGCGGGTCCTCGGACTCGCCGGCGGCGAGGGTGACGATCTCGCTGCCCATGAAGGAGAAGACCACCAGCAGCACGCCGGTGAGGATGGCGCCCGCGCCGTTGGGCAGGAATCCGCCCGCGTCGGTCAGATGCGCGAAGCCCGCGCCCGGGTTGTCGGAGCCCGGCAGCATGCCGAAGACGGCCAGCATGCCGATGACGACGAAGGCGCCGATGGCGACGACCTTGATGCCGGCGAACCAGAACTCGAACTCGCCGTAGGAGGCGACCGAGACCAGGTTGGTGGCGGTCAGCACGACCATCACGATCAGTGCCCAGCCCCACTGGGGGACCGCCGGCATCCAGCCTTCGAGGATCACCGCGCCGGCCGTGGCCTCCACGGCGAGCACGACCACCCAGAAGAACCAGTACAGCCAGCCGATCGAGAAGCCCGCCCAGCGGCCGAGCGCGCGGTCGGCGTACGCCGAGAAGGAGCCCGAGTTCGGGCTGGCGGCGGCCATCTCGCCCAGCATCCGCATGACGAAGACGACCAGCAGGCCGACGAGCGCGTACGACACGAGGATGGCGGGCCCCGCGGCCGCGATGCCGGAGCTGGAGCCCACGAACAGGCCGGCTCCGATGACACCGCCGATGGCGATCATGGAAAGGTGGCGGTTCTTGAGACCGGCCTTGAGACCGTCGGAGGACGGCGGCTGTCCGGGGTTCTCGGACTGGCCGCCTTCCTTTGTGAGGGTCGTCTGCGACGTCATGGACGGATCCTTATGTCTTGGTGCCGCTCGGGTTACGAACCTGGGAATTGAAACCCAGTACCCCTCGGTACGGAAGAGCAGATTCCGATTCGTTGCACTCATCACTCCGTGCACCACATCTCCGGCGCGGCCCGAGCCTGGCCCCGCGCCGGACTGCGCCTGCCCCGCATGCCACACTCGAACCATGCGCGTGTACCTCGGCTCCGACCATGCCGGCTTCGAACTCAAGAACCACCTCGTCGAGTGGCTCACGGCCCACGGCCACGAGCCCGTGGACTGCGGCCCCCACATCTACGACGCCCAGGACGACTACCCGCCGTTCTGCCTGCGTGCCGCCGAGAGGACGGCCGCGGACAAGGACAGCCTCGGCATCGTGATCGGCGGCTCCGGCAACGGCGAGCAGATCGCCGCGAACAAGGTCAAGGGCGTCCGTGCCGCCCTCGCCTGGAGCGAGCAGACCGCCGCGCTCGGGCGTGAGCACAACAACGCGAACGTCGTCGCCATCGGTGGCCGGATGCACACCCTGGAGGAGTCGACGAAGTTCGTCGAGATCTTCCTCTCCACCCCGTACTCGGGTGAGGAGCGTCACACCCGCCGCATCGAGATGCTCTCGGCGTACGAGACCACCGGCGAGCTCCCCCCGATCCCGGCGCACCACCCGCAGGAGCCGACCGCCTGATGCCCGAAGGGCACACCATCCACCGACTGGCCGCCGACCACTTCGAGAGGTTCGGCGGCCGGTCCGTGCGCGCCACCAGTCCCCAGGGCAAATTCTCCGACTCGGCCGCCCTCGTCGACGGCCAGGTCCTCGAGATGACCGAGGCGCACGGCAAGCACCTCTTCCTGGGCTTCGGGCCGCTCGGCTGGATCCATGTCCACCTGGGCCTGTTCGGCAAGGTGAACTTCGGCGACGCCCCCGCGCCGCCGCCCACCGAAACGGTCCGGCTGCGCCTCGCGAACCCCACGGCGTACGTCGACCTGCGCGGTCCCACCGCGTGCGCTCTGCTCACCGACGGCGAGAAGCAGGCGATACACGACCGCCTCGGCCCCGACCCGCTGCGGCGGGACGATGCCCCCGACCGCGCCTGGACGCGGATCTCCCGTTCGCGCACCACCATCGCGGCGCTGCTGATGGACCAGAAGATCATCGCGGGCGTCGGAAACGTCTACCGCGCGGAGGTCCTGTTCCGCCACGGCATCGACCCGTACCGCGCAGGGAAGGACCTCACCCGGCGCGAATGGGACGCGATCTGGAGAGACCTCGTCGGCCTCATGCGAGAAGGCGTGCGCAACAACCGCATCGACACCGTCCGCCCCGAGCACACCCCCGAGGCGATGGGCCGCCCGCCGCGCGTCGACGACCACGGCGGCGAGGTCTACGTCTACCGTCGGGCGCAGCTGCCCTGCCATGTCTGCGGGGGCGAGATCCGCACCGCCGGTCTCGCCGCCCGCAATCTGTTCTGGTGTCCCTCCTGCCAGCAGGCGTAGCGCCGGTAGCGGCCCAGGGCCTGGCCGGCGGATCAGGGCCAAACACGCCTAGAACCCGTGCGGCAGCCACGGCGCGACATCGGAGCCGAAGGCGACGGCCGCCTCCGCCACCGCGCCCTCCCTGAGCTCCCGCACCAGCCCGGCGCCCGCCAGCGACGACAGCGACACCCCGCCCAGATAGGCGGCGCCCAACTCCCGTACGGACAGGGCCAGATCGGCCGTGTCGTCCGTCCGCTCGCACGACGCGCCCTTCGCGTCCCCGGTCAGCCGCCAACGCCCCGTGTTCCAGGGGCAGAAGCTGTCCTCGACATCGAACACGAGGTCCACCGGAGTCGCGTATCCACGTGCCGCCAGCGCCGCACCCACGTCGACCAGCCGGACGTGCAGCGAGTCCCGTATCCGCACGTTGCACCGCCGGATGTCCGTGACGAGATGCAGCAGCGGGTCGTCGACCGGCCTGTTGCGGGCATGCACGCTCGACGTCAGGTCGATCTCGCACAGGAACCGCCACAGTGCCGCGTACGCCGCGGGATCCAGTGCGTCGATGTGCCGCACAGAGATCGAGCCGTGCGGGCCGGCCGCCGACCACTGCGGCTTGTTGTGGAAGCGGACGTAGCCCACCACCTCGCCGTCCCGTTCGGCGAGCACGCACTGCATCGGGGATCCGCCGTCGCGCTCGCTCTCCGGGTCGAGCAGCGGCAGCCGCTCCCAGCCCGGCGTTCGGGCGAGCATTCCGGGCCGGGTGCCGATCGTGCGCCGGTACACCTCCTCGCAGGCGGCCGCGCTCTCGGCGACCGGCACGAAGCGCAGCCGAACGTCGTCCGCACCCGGGGGCACGGCGACGCGCACCCGGGAGGAGTCGATCTCCACGGACATCTGCCGGGTCGCCGCCCCGTAGCCGAACCGGCCGTAGATGACCGGCTCCGAAGCCGTCAGCACCGCGAGCGGTTCGCCCCAGCTCCGTACGTCGTCGAGCTGACGGCGCATCATCGAGGTGAGGATCCCGCGCCGCCGGTGCGTCGCCGCAACGCTCACCATCGTCACGCCCGCAGCCGGCACCTGTGCACCGCCCGGCACCTGCACGCGAAAGGTGAACGCCCCCGCCGTACCGACACACTCGTCGCCGTCCCAGGCGCCGATGGAACGGTCGCGCTCGGTCAGCGCGTCCCAGAGCTCGCGCTCCTCCGGGGACTCACCGACGCCTCCGAAGGCGAGCTCCAGCCGTCCGAACCAGCGGTCCCACTCGGAGTGCTGCAGCACCCGCAGTTGTGTCGTCATATGCCATCCCTAGCAGCCGGTACCGGCTTGTGGCGACCCGATTTCGAACGCAATGTCGCGGGGTCCCCCTGCACGCGGGGCGGACGGGTGGATAGGGTCCACGACAATGGCCCGCGGCTCTGCAGCAGATTCGTTCACGGCCCGGAAGCGGAAAGCCGTGCACCGGGTCCGCACAGCGCTGCGCCGGTCGGCCGTCGACTACTTCCGCGGCAACGGTTCCGACCGGCTCGCGCTGGCCGGTCTGCTGCTGACGATCCCGGCCATCGCCTGGGGCACGGTCGCGTCCCCCGTGTGGTGCTCCCCGGCCGCGCTGGTGCTGCCGATCGTGGCCGGCGGTCTGCTGCTGCGTCCGGCCAGCCTGCTCGGGCTGTACGCCGCCGCGGCCGGCGCGCTGATCGTGGAGTCCATAGCACTGGGCCCGTACGCCGAAGGCCCGGCCAGGATCACCCCGGGCACGGTGCTGGTCGTCGCGGCGTGCGGTTTCTTCGGGCTGTTGATCGCCCAGTTCCGGGCCAGGGTCGGCGTGCCGTGGCGGCGCGGCGGCACCATGCTCTTCGACCTGCGCGAGCGCATCCGGGTACAGAGCGCGCTGCCGCGGCTGCCGGTCGGCTGGCACCGGGAGATGGCACTGCGTCCGGCCGGCGGCCAGTCGTTCTCGGGCGACTTCGTCGTCGCGGCCCGCACGAACGGCGGCCGCACCCTGGAGGTCGTGCTCACCGACGTCTCCGGCAAGGGCATGGACGCCGCCTCCCGGGCCCTGCTGCTGTCGGGCGCGTTCGGCGGCCTGCTGGGCTCGCTCCCGCCGCACGCCTTCCTGCCCGCGGCCAACGGCTATCTGCTGCGGCAGGACTGGGACGAGGGGTTCGCCACCTCGATCCATCTCGTCCTCGACCTGGACTCCGGCGACTACGAACTGCTGTCGGCAGGCCATCTGCCCGCGCTCCAGCTCCACGCGGGCAGCGGCCTGTGGGAGGAGAAGGCGGCGGAAGGCCCGCTTCTCGGGGTGTACGACGGGGCGCAGTTCGACCCGGTGAAGGGCTCCCTGCGCCCCGGCGATGTGCTGATGCTGTTCACCGACGGCCTGGTGGAGGCGTCGGGCCGGGACATCAGCGAGGGCATCGACCGCCTCACCGGTGAGGCCGACCGCTATGTGGCCTCCGGCTTCGAGGGCGCCGCGTGGCATCTGATCGAGGCGGTCGCCAAGGACGTCAACGACGACCGGGCGTTGCTGCTGTTGTGTCGTCAGTCGTGAGCGCCACGGCGCCCGGCGCCACACCGCCGCCCCCGCCCGCACGTCCGCCCGGAAGGATGCGGGCCGGCCAGTGGGAACGGCCCGCGGCCAGCGGCGCGAGAACGGCGAGGATCAGCACGTAGCTCGCGATGAACGGCGACAGCCGCTCGTCGAGTGCGGCACCGGCCGCCATCGTGGCGAGGATCAGCGCGAATTCGCCCCTGGCGAGCAGGGTGGTGGAGATGTTCGCCGTCTGCCGGGCATCGAACCGGTAGATCCGCGCCGCGGCGATTCCGGCCAGGACGTTCATCAGGATGGTCAGCGCGACGGCGGCGAGCACCGGCCAGACGACCGTCGGCAGATCGCCCGGGTCGATGGAGAGCCCGAACGCGAAGAAGAAGATCGCGCCGAACGCGTCCCGCAGCGGATGGACGAGCTTGCGGATCCGCTCGCCCGAGGCCGTACTGCCGAGCATCAGACCGACCATGAACGCGCCGATGGCGTCGGCGACCCCGAACCATTCCGAGACTCCGGCCACGAAGACGGCCGCGCCGAGGAAGGAGATGACGAGCAGCTCGTCGTCGCGGGTGTTGATCAGGCGGCCCACGAACCTGGTGCCGAACCGGGCGGCGAGCGCCAGGAGGATCAGGAAGGCGAAGGCCTTGCCGCCGTCCAGGACGGCGGCGACGAGAGAGTCGGCGCCGGACAGGATGGGCTGCAGCGCGGCGAGGTAGAGCGCGAGGAAGATGTCCTCGACGACGATGATCCCGAGAATCGGCCGGGTCTCGCCGTTGCCCAGCCGACCGAGGTCGACCAGCACTTTGGTGACGATGGCGGACGAGGAGATGCCGAGCACTCCGGCGAGCACCAGAGCCTCTGACGTGCCCCAGCCGAGGGCGAAGCCGAACGCGAGTCCGGCACCGACGTTCAGCACGAGATACGTGCCGCCGGCGAGAGCCATCTTGCGGCCGCCGGCCTTGAGGTCGTCGAGATGGAACTCCAACCCCAGATAGAACAGCAGCAGAACGAGGCCGAGTGCGGAGAGCATCTCCAGGTCGTGCGGGTCGGAGACGAGGACGATGCCGGGGGTGTGCGGGCCGAGGAGGACCCCGGCAAGGATGAACAACGGGATGGTCGGCAGTCCGATTCGGGCGCCGAGACGGGCGATCACGGCGGCGGCGAGAAATGCGCCGCCCATGGCGATGAGTGTGTCTGCATGTCCGATGAGCTCGTCCTCTCATAGCGATTCGTAGCGATGTAAGTCAAGGAATGGTCAAGAGAGCGTCAGTAGTTAGTTTGCCAAACGACTTTTGGGCAGTCCTGGGCGGTCCGGGAAGGTCGTGATTTCCGTCCGACACGCACCGCCGCGGGTCGTACAGTCGACCCATGTCGCAGCAGAGCCTGACCCTGGCCGAGATCGAGGCCATCGCCCGCGAGGCCCACGCGGGTCAGACCGACAAGGCGGGGCGCCCGTACGCCGAGCACATCGCCGCCGTGGCGGAGGGCGTGCGTCTACGGGGCGGGAGCGACGAACAGATCGCCGCGGGCTGGCTCCACGACACCGTCGAGGACGACGTGCTGAGCCGCGAGTGGCTGGACGGCGCGGCGCTGCCGCAGGCCGTGAAGGACATGGTCCTCGCGCTCAGCAAGGGTGAGGGCGAGGACCTGTCGTCGTACACCCGGCGGATCCTGGCCACGCCCGGCGCGCTGCTGGTGAAGGAGGCAGATCTGGCGCACAACGCCAACCCGGCCCGCCTCGCCGTGCTCGACGAGGCGACGCGGGCCAGGCTGACGGAGAAGTACGCGACGACGCGTCGGCTCCTGGGCCTCGAGGAGAGCTGACGCGGGAGCGCTCAGCGGCGCGGACCGAGCTCCGAGGGGTCCCGTCGGAAGGTCCACGCCATGTCCGGCTCGGTGAGCGGCTTCATCACCCGGCGCACCGGCGGGGTGCACAGCACGGTCACCGCGGCGGCGGCGAACAGGGTGAGCAGGACGAGCCCGACCGGGCTGCCCAGCCAGTCGTTCTCCTCGAAGACCCCGGAGTAGGCGCTTGCCTTGATGACGAGGCCGTGCAGCACGTAGCCGCAGATGGTGCCCGCGCCCAGCGCGGTCATCCAGCTCTGGCGGCCGGGCACCCAGGCGAGGAACGCGACGGTCAGCAGCGCGGCGCAGCCGTAGAAGGCGACGACGACCACGGCGCCCGACCACCACGGCATGCCGAGTTCCTGCACGCTGCTGGCCCGGTAGAACCAGCCGAGGTCCATCCGCGGCGCGATCCAGTAGGTGAACAGTGCCGTACCCGCCAGCAGGGGCAGCGTCAGCAGCCGCACCTCACGCCGCCGCACCAGCTGGAAGTGCTCGGGCTTGAGGCTCAGGCCCAGTACGAAGAACGGCAGGAACTGCAGCACCCTGGCGAGGTTGAGGTCCGCCCCGATGTTCGGGGTGAGCGCCGCCAGGACACCGATGCCCAGCGCGATCGGTACGGGCCACCGGACGATGCGCCACAGGGGGGTGGTCAGGCGCCAGATGAACAGCGCGGCCAGGAACCACGTCAGGTAATAGGGGTCGAGCAGGCTGATCGGCTGGTGGGGATCGTTGGCGTACCGCTCGAAGAGTGAGTAGATCACCTCGAAGACGACGTACGGCAGGGCGATCCCGGTCAGCAACCGGCGCAGCTGGTGGGGCTTGCCCTGGTAGCTGCGCGAGAAGTAGCCGGAGACCAGAATGAACGCCGGCATGTGGAACGTGTAGATGATCATGTACAGCGCACGGGCGGCCCGGGATCCCTCCATCACCGGCTCCCAGGCGTGCGCCACCGCGACCAGCACGATCGCCAGGTACTTCGCGTTGTCGAAGTAGGGGTCCCGGCCCGCGGCCTTCGCGGGTTGCGAGGCCGTTCGCGTGGCGGACTTCCGGTCACCCGGGCCAGGGGCGAGCGCGGTCGCCGCCTGCGTCGTCGGGGCGGCTCCCGTATCCCGTGCCTCGGGGAGCGGAGCCCTCTCGTATCCGTGCGCAGCGTGGAACATTCAAGGCACCTTAGCCGCGCACATTCGATTTCGTAAAACACCCAGGTGATGCGGTCCATTCGAATCTGATACCGCCAACAACCGCACCATATGCCCCAATTAATCCCCCTTAAACGGGGCATACCGGAACGCGGGCCGAGCGGCGTGAATTACCTCACGAACGTCCCTCGAATTTCGTGTGACCAAGATGTGGGGACATGGAAACGATCAAGTCGAATTCCGGCCTGTATTTCACTCCATCGGCCGCCGGGCCCTCCGCCCGGCGCGGTGCCGGGCCCGCCGCGGGCGTGCGGGTGTTGGCGTGATCTTGTCCTGGACGATTCGTCACCCGGCCGCAGGGGCAGGGAGGTTGGTGGCACGATGGTGCGGGCGGGGGTGTGCTGGGTCGTACGCTCCCGGGCCGGCAAGGCGGACCGACCGAGGGTGTGATCAGTTGTGGCCATTTCACTGTCTGTGGTGCTGCTGTTGGCGATCGTCCTCGTGGTGCTGATCCGCGGCGGCTCCATCAAGGCGGGGCCCGCGATAGTCGCGGTGCTCTTCGGGTTCTTCCTCGCGTCGACGGGGATGGCCCCGGCGATCAACAGATTCATGAACTCCCTGGCGGAGACGATCAACCAGATAAATTTCTGAAGCAGAACGACTTCGGGCCTTGCCCGGTGATCTCTCACCGGGCAAGGCCCGAAGTCGTACACAGAGCGGGCGACGGGAATCGAACCCGCGTAGCTAGTTTGGAAGACTAGTGCTCTACCATTGAGCTACGCCCGCATGCACCGCGCCGCAGGTCACGAAGGCCGCGGCACGAAGAGCATCGTAGCGGGTCCGCGCCGCCCGGCGCACACCCCATTCCCGTGCCCCCGAAAACCGGCCGGTCCATGGCCTGCGGGCATGTACCCTACGGTTCGCACCGACGGGGTGTGGCGCAGCTTGGTAGCGCGTCCGCTTTGGGAGCGGAAGGTCGTCGGTTCGAATCCGGCCACCCCGACCAGCAAGATCGCGTTGTGAGGCGCCTCCTGCTTGCCGTTACTATGCAAGCTGCGTGCCCGTGTGTCTGATGTACCGGGCCCGATCCGCTGAATCGCCTATCCGGCGCCAGCAGAACCCCAAGATGTCAGCCACCAAGGAGACCGAACCGTGAAGAGCGCCGTGGAGACCCTGAACCCGACCCGGGTTCGGCTCACTGTCGAGGTGCCCTTCGAGGAGCTCAAGGACAGCCTCGACGCGGCGTACAAAAAGATCAACCAGCAGGTCACGGTCAAGGGCTTCCGTAAGGGCAAGATCCCGGCCCGAGTGATCGACCAGCGGTTCGGCCGTGGTGCGGTGCTGGAGGAGGCTGTCAACGACGCCCTCCCGAAGTTCTACACCGAGGCGGTCAACGAGGCCGAGCTCAACCCGCTCGGCCAGCCCGAGGTCGACATCACGGAGCTGAAGGACGGCGAGACGCTGAACTTCACCGCCGAGGTCGACATCCGCCCGACGATCGAGATCCCGGACTACTCCGGCATCGAGGTCACCGTCGACGCGGTCGAGGTCACCGACGAGGACGTCGAGAAGTCCGTGGAGCAGCTGCGCGAGCGCTTCGCCTCCACCAACCCCGTCGAGCGCCCCGCGGCCGAGGGTGACGTCGTCACCATCGACCTCGAGGCCAAGGTCGACGGCGAGGTCCTGCCCGACGGTGTCGCCAACGGCGTTTCGTACACCATCGGTTCGGGCGAGCTGCTCGACGGCATCGACGAGGCCGTCACCGGCCTGGAGGCCGACGGCGAGGTCACCTTCACCTCGCAGCTGAAGGGCGGCTCCGCCGAGGGCAAGGACGCCGAGGTCACCGTCAAGGTCACCGCCGTCGCCGCCCGCGAGCTCCCCGAGCTGGACGACGACTTCGCCCAGCTGGCGAGCGAGTTCGACACGCTCGACGAGCTGAAGGCGGACAGCCGCAAGCGCCTCGAGAACATGAAGCAGTACGACCAGGCCACCCAGGCCCAGGAGCGCGTCCTCGACGAGCTGCTGAAGCTGGCGGAGGTCCCGATCCCCGAGAAGCTCCTCGAGGACGAGGTCAACACCCGCAAGCACAACCTTGAGCACCACCAGCTCGGCCAGATGGGCCTCGACCTCGCCAAGTACCTGGAGATCCAGGGCAAGACCGAGGAAGAGTTCGATGCCGAGACCAAGGAGCAGGCGGTCAAGGGCATCAAGACCCAGTTCATCCTCGACGAGCTGGTCAACAAGGAGAAGCTGAACGTCAACCAGGAGGAGCTCACCGAGCACCTCATGCGTCGTGCGGCCTCCTCCGGCATGAGCCCCGACCAGTTCGCCCAGGCCGTCGTCGAGGGCAACCAGGTGCCGATGCTCGTCGGCGAGGTCGCCCGCGGCAAGGCACTCGCCGTGGTCGTCGAGTCCGCCAAGGTCACCGACACCAACGGTGAGGTCGTCGACCTCGAGGACGACGAGGACGAGGCCGAGGCCGCCGCCGAGACGGTCGAGGCCGCCGTCGACGGTGACGAGGCCGCGGAGAAGAACGAGGCCTGAGCCTCGCGCACACTCCTGACGGGCTCCGGACGCCGCTGTGCGCCCGGGGCCCGTCGGCGTAGACGGGCAGGGACGGCGGCGCACGCCGCGGCGCGGACGCCGTACCACAGCCCCTCGCGACCTTGCGCTCCGAGCGAACAGTTCGGGAACCGGGATGGCTATGTCCGACCTGCGCGTTAGGGTCCATGAATACGAGGGCAGGGGAGTCCCCGCCTTCAGTACCAAGACGCTGAGACGGTCGAAGCCGTCAGAGACGAGCAGGTGGATACGTGACGAATCTGATGCCTTATGCCGCCGGCGAGCCGTCCCTCGGTGGTGGCCTCGGCGACCAGGTCTACAGCCGGCTGCTCGGCGAGCGCATCATCTTCCTCGGCCAGCAGGTCGACGATGACATCGCCAACAAGATCACCGCGCAGCTGCTGCTCCTTGCCGCCGACCCGGACAAGGACATCTACCTCTACATCAACAGCCCCGGCGGCTCGGTGACGGCCGGCATGGCTGTCTACGACACCATGCAGTACATCCCGAACGACGTGGTGACCATCGGTATGGGCATGGCGGCGTCCATGGGCCAGTTCCTGCTGACCGGCGGCGCGGTCGGCAAGCGCTTCGCGCTGCCGAACACCGACATCCTCATGCACCAGGGTTCGGCCGGCCTCGGCGGTACCGCCTCGGACATCAAGATCCAGGCCGAGTACCTGCTCCGCACGAAGCGGCGCATGGCGGAGATCACCGCCCAGCACTCCGGTCAGACCGTCGAGACGATCATCCGTGACGGCGACCGCGACCGCTGGTTCACCGCGGAGGAGGCCAAGGACTACGGCCTCATCGACGAGATCATCTCCGCCGCATCGGGCGTCCCGGGCGGCGGCGGCACCGGAGCCTGAGCCGTACCGCCCCCACCCGAGCCCGCAGAACGCCACCAGGATGGTGAACACCCATATGAGCAACTTCTCCGCGAGCGGCCTCTACACCGGCCCGCAGGTGGACAACCGTTACGTCGTCCCGCGCTTCGTCGAGCGGACCTCCCAGGGCGTCCGTGAGTACGACCCGTACGCGAAGCTCTTCGAGGAGCGCGTGATCTTCCTCGGCGTGCAGATCGACGACGCCTCCGCCAACGACGTCATGGCACAGCTGCTGTGCCTGGAGTCGATGGACCCGGACCGCGACATCTCGATCTACATCAACAGCCCCGGTGGCTCCTTCACCGCGCTGACCGCCATCTACGACACGATGCAGTTCGTGAAGCCGGACATCCAGACGGTCTGCATGGGCCAGGCGGCGTCCGCCGCGGCCGTGCTGCTCGCCGCCGGTACGCCCGGCAAGCGGATGGCCCTGCCGCACGCCCGGGTGCTGATCCACCAGCCGTCCTCGCAGACCGGCCGTGAGCAGCTCTCGGACCTGGAGATCGCGGCCAACGAGATCCTGCGCATGCGCGTGCAGCTGGAGGAGATGCTGGCCAAGCACTCCACCACGCCGATCGAGAAGGTCCGCGACGACATCGAGCGCGACAAGATCCTGACCGCCGAGGATGCGCTCGCGTACGGCCTCGTCGACCAGATCGTCTCGACCCGTAAGAGCACGGCCGCAGCGGCCGCCTGACGGATCCGGCACCCTTGGCGCGGTACACGACAATGTGAACCGCGCCAAGGGGGGCCCGAACGGGGGGCCAGGCAAGGTACCGTCGGATATGAGGCACCAGGAGCCGGCTGAACCAAGCCGCTCCCAGGCGAAGGGGAAGCACCTCGTGGCACGCATCGGTGATGGCGGCGACCTGCTCAAGTGCTCGTTCTGCGGAAAGAGCCAGAAGCAGGTGAAGAAGCTCATCGCAGGTCCCGGGGTGTACATCTGCGACGAGTGCATCGACCTCTGCAACGAGATCATCGAAGAGGAACTGGCCGAGACCTCCGAGGTCCGCTGGGAGGAACTCCCCAAGCCTCGCGAGATCTACGAGTTCCTGGAGAGCTACGTCGTCGGCCAGGAGCCGGCGAAGAAGGCGCTCTCCGTCGCGGTGTACAACCACTACAAGCGTGTCCAGGCCGGAGAGAACGGCGGCGCGCAGGGCCGGGACGACGCGATCGAGCTCGCCAAGTCCAACATCCTGCTGCTGGGCCCCACGGGCTCCGGCAAGACGCTCCTCGCGCAGACGCTCGCCCGCATGCTGAACGTCCCGTTCGCCATCGCCGACGCGACCGCGCTGACGGAGGCCGGCTATGTCGGCGAGGACGTCGAGAACATCCTCCTGAAGCTCATCCAGGCGGCCGACTACGACGTCAAGAAGGCCGAGACCGGGATCATCTACATCGACGAGATCGACAAGGTCGCCCGTAAGAGCGAAAACCCGTCGATCACCCGCGATGTCTCCGGCGAGGGCGTGCAGCAGGCGCTGTTGAAGATCCTCGAAGGCACGACGGCCTCGGTCCCCCCGCAGGGCGGACGCAAGCACCCGCACCAGGAGTTCATCCAGATCGACACGACGAACGTGCTGTTCATCGTGGGCGGCGCGTTCGCCGGTCTGGAGAAGATCATCGAGTCCCGCGCGGGGGCGAAGGGCATCGGCTTCGGCGCGACGATCCGCTCCAAGCGCGAGATCGAGGCGAGCGACCAGTTCCAGGAGGTCATGCCGGAGGACCTGGTGAAGTTCGGGATGATCCCGGAGTTCATCGGCCGCCTCCCCGTGCTGACCTCGGTGCACAACCTGGACCGTGAGGCGCTGCTCCAGATCCTGGTCGAGCCGCGCAACGCCCTGGTGAAGCAGTACCAGCGGCTGTTCGAACTGGACGGCGTGGAGCTGGACTTCGACCGCCCGGCGCTGGAGGCGATCGCCGACCAGGCGATCCTGCGCGGCACGGGCGCGCGGGGCCTGCGCGCGATCATGGAAGAGGTCCTGATGTCGGTGATGTACGAGGTCCCGTCCCGCAAGGACGTGGCCCGCGTGGTCATCACGGAGGACGTCGTCCACAACAACGTGAACCCGACGCTGGTCCCGCGGATCGTCAAGGACGAGGGCAACGGCCGGCACGAGAAGAGCGCGTAGGCGCGCGCGGCGCGCCTGAACGGTGAAGGGGCGCTCGCCAGTTCTTCAACTGGCGGGCGCCCCTTCGGCGTACCGGTGAGCTGCTACTTCGTGACGCGGACCTCGTTGCGGAGGTCGGCGGCGATGTCCGCGGTGGCGTCGATGGAGAGCCCCTGGGACTTGTCGGTCGCCGCGACAAGGGCCATGGTGCTGTAGTCCGCCCAGATGCAGATGGCCTGGGTCTGCTGCTGCTTGGTCTGTGCGTTCTTGCCCTCGACGTTCTGGCACTTCATGATCGCGCCGT
Source organism: Streptomyces sp. NPDC043812 (assembly GCF_056436245.1). NCBI lineage: Bacteria > Bacillati > Actinomycetota > Actinomycetes > Kitasatosporales > Streptomycetaceae > Streptomyces > Streptomyces sp. NPDC043812. The sequence goes on along the minus strand of NZ_JBWKCY010000003.1, from coordinate 177,505 downwards.
CGAGCCCGTCGGGCTCCACGGACTCGGGCGAACCGACGAACTTGGCATCGTCGTCGGAGCTGTCCTTCTCGGACTCGAGCTTGAGCCCGGCGAACAGGTTGTCCAGGGCCTTCTCCGGGTCGTCGATGGTGCCGTAGGCACCGTTGAAGGAGAGGCCCTTGGCGGCGCCCGCCTGCTTCGCCGCGTTGGGGTCGCTGAAGTCCAGGTCCTTCATGTTGAAGGTCGAGTACAGGCCCGTGACGCTCTTGCCGTCCTTGACTCCCGCCGCGGCGAAGTCCTTGGCCGAGTCCGCGTCGTCCGCGCCCTCCTTGGAGAAGCGCTTGTACTCCTTGAGCACGGTCTCCGGCGCGGTCAGCGTGTGCGGGCCGTCGTCCGCGAGTCCGCTGCCGCCGCCGAAGACGAAGTACGCGCCCACGCCGAGCGCCACCACCGCCGCGACCGCGCCGATGATCAGGCCCGTCTTCTTGCCGCTGCCACCGCTCGCCGGGGGCGGCGGCGGGTACGCGCCGTACTGGGGCTGCTGGGGCTGGCCGTAAGGGGCCTGCTGCTGCTGCGGGTAGCCGTAAGGCTGCTGCGGCGGAACGCCCTGCGGAGCCTGCTGCGGGTACCCGTAACCGGGCTGCGGGGCCTGCTGCGGCTGGCCGTAGGGGCCCGGCTGGCCCTGCGGCTGACCGTAAGGTCCCGGCTGGCCGTACGGTCCGGGCTGCTGCGGCTGCTGCCCGCCGTACGGGCCCGGCTGGTTGTAGCTCATTACTGGGTTCCCCTCCAGATACTTATGTGTTCCGAACATCCTGGCCCAAGAGCCCACCCGTTGGGGCGGCGGGGTGCACACCGTTACCGAAGAATCGCGTTTCAGTACGGGCCCGTGACACCCCTAAACTGGCCCCGTGACCGAGAACACTCAGCAGCAGACAGCGCCCACCCCCGAACTGCCGACCCAGTACGCGCCGGCCGAGGTAGAGGGGGCGTTGTACGAGCGCTGGGTGGAGCGCGGGTACTTCGAGGCCGACGCGAAGAGCGAGAAGCCGCCGTTCACCGTCGTCATCCCGCCGCCGAACGTCACGGGCAGCCTTCACCTCGGGCACGCCTTCGAGCACACGCTGATCGACGCCCTCACCCGCCGCAAGCGGATGCAGGGTTACGAGACGCTGTGGCAGCCGGGCATGGACCACGCGGGCATCGCCACGCAGAACGTCGTCGAGCGCGAGCTGGGCAAGGAGGGCAAGTCCCGCCACGACCTGGGGCGCGAGGCGTTCATCGAGCGTGTCTGGCAGTGGAAGGGCGAGTCCGGCGGCCAGATCTCCGGGCAGATGCGCCGTCTCGGCGACGGTGTCGCCTGGTCCCGTGAGCGGTTCACCATGGACGAGGGCCTGTCCCAGGCCGTCCAGACCATCTTCAAGAAGCTGTACGACGACGAGCTGATCTACCGCGCCGAACGCATCATCAACTGGTGCCCGCGCTGTCTGACGGCCATTTCCGACATCGAGGTCGAGTACCAGGACGACGACGGCGAGCTCGTCTCCATGACCTACGGAGAGGGCGACGAGACCATCGTCGTCGCGACGACGCGCGCCGAGACGATGCTCGGCGACACCGCTGTCGCTGTCCACCCCGACGACGAGCGCTACAAGCACCTTGTCGGCAAGCGCATCAAGCTGCCGCTGACGGACCGTACGATCCCGGTCGTCGCGGACACGCATGTCGATCCGGAGTTCGGTACCGGTGCCGTCAAGGTGACGCCTGCCCACGACCCGAACGACTTCGAGATCGGCCAGCGGCACAATCTGCCGGCCCTCGCCGTCATGGACGAGCGCGCCGTCATCACGGTCCCCGGCCCCTTCGAGGGTCTCGACCGGCTCGAGGCGCGTTCGGCGATCGTCGGTGCCCTGCGCGCCGAGGGCCGGATCGTCGCCGAGAAGCGCCCCTACGTCCACTCCGTCGGCCACTGCTCCCGCTGCAAGACCACCATCGAGCCGCGGCTGTCCATGCAGTGGTGGGTCAAGGTCGGTCCGCTGGCGAAGGCGGCCGGTGACGCGGTCCGCGACGGCAGGGTCAAGATCCACCCGCAGGAGATGGAGAAGCGGTACTTCGACTGGGTCGACAACCTCCACGACTGGTGCATCTCGCGCCAGCTGTGGTGGGGCCACCGCATCCCCGTCTGGTACGGGCCGAACGGTGAGATCGTCTGCGTCGGAGCGGACGAGGAGCCCCCGAGCGGCGAGGGCTGGCACCAGGAGACGGATGTCCTCGACACCTGGTTCTCGTCGGGCCTGTGGCCGTTCTCCACGCTCGGCTGGCCCGAACAGACCGAGAGCCTCGCGAAGTTCTACCCGAACTCCGTCCTGGTCACCGGCTACGACATCCTGTTCTTCTGGGTCGCCCGGATGATGATGTTCGGCCTGTACGCGATGGACGGCACCCCGCCGTTCCACACCATCGCGCTGCACGGCATGGTCCGCGACCAGTTCGGCAAGAAGATGTCCAAGTCCTTCGGCAACGCGGTCAACCCGCTGGACTGGATGGACAAGTACGGCTCCGACGCGCTGCGTTTCACGCTCGCCCGCGGCGCCAACCCCGGTGTCGACGTGCCGATCGGCGAGGAGTGGGTCCAGGGCTCGCGCAACTTCGCCAACAAGATCTGGAACGCCACCCGCTTCGCGCTGATGAACGGCGCCACGGTCGAGGGCGAACTGCCCGCGCCCGAGGAGATGTCCTCCACGGACCGCTGGATCCTGTCGCGGCTCAACTCGGTCGTCGCCGAGGTGGACGCGTTCTACGAGGACTACCAGTTCGCCAAGCTGTCGGAGACGCTCTTCCACTTCGCCTGGGACGAGGTCTTCGACTGGTACGTCGAGCTGTCCAAGACGACGTTCTTCGCGGGCGGCGAGGCGGCCCGGGTCTCGGCCCGCGTCCTCGGCGAGGTCCTGGACGTCACGCTGCGGCTGCTGCACCCGATCGTGCCCTTCGTCACCGAGACGCTGTGGACCACGCTCACCGGCAAGGAGTCGCTCGTCATCGCCGACTGGCCGAAGGACAGCGGCTTCCGCGACACCGCCGCCGAGCAGGAGATCGGGCTCGTCCAGCGCGTCGTCACCGAGGTCCGCCGCTTCCGCAGCGACCAGGGGCTGCAGCCCGGTCAGAAGGTCCCGGCCCGGCTCACCCTGGACGGCACCGCGCTCAACCCGCACGAGGCCGCGATCCGGCAGCTGCTGCGTCTCCAGCCGGAGGGCGAGGGCTTCCACGCCACCGCCTCCCTGCCGGTCGCGGGAGCCACGGTCGCGCTCGACCTGTCGGGCACGATCGACGTCGAGGCCGAGCGCAAGCGTCTGACGAAGGACCTCGGCGCGGCGGAGAAGGAGAAGGCCCAGGCCACCGCCAAGCTCGGCAACGAGGCGTTCCTCGCCAAGGCCCCGGACAACGTGGTCGACAAGATCCGTACGCGTCTCGCCAAGGCGGACGAGGACATCGCGCGGATCACCCAGCAGCTGGCCGCCCTCCCGCAGGGCTGACGGCAGCACATCCGCGACGGGTGAGGCCCCGGGGACGCCCCCCGGGGCCTCACCCGTTCCTGTCGGCGGTCCTCCGTAGACTGGACCCGTGAGTGAGCAGCAGCCCGATGCCTTCGACGAGATCGTCGACACCGAGACAGACCGCGACCCCGATCTGGCGGTGATCGAGGCCGGCAGCCGCACCCTGCGCACGCAGGCCGGGTCCCTGCCGAGCGACCATGTGCCCGCCCGGCCGGCGGATCCGGAGGTGGACAGAGCGCTGCGCGCGGTCGAGGCCGATCTGGCGACCCGCTGGGGCGAGACCAAGCTGGAGCCGTCGGTCTCCCGGATCTCCGCCCTGATGGACGTGCTGGGCGAGCCCCAGCGGGCGTACCCCTCGATCCACATCACGGGGACCAACGGCAAGACGTCCACGGCCCGGATGATCGAGTCCCTGCTCGCGGCGTTCGATCTGCGCACCGGGCGGTACACCTCGCCGCATGTGCAGTCGATCACCGAGCGGATCAGCCTGGACGGCGCGCCCATCGAGGCCGAGCGTTTCATCGAGACGTACAACGACATCAAGCCGTACGTGGAGATGGTCGACGCGAGCCAGGAGTACCGGCTGTCCTTCTTCGAGGTGTTGACCGGAATGGCGTACGCGGCGTTCGCCGACGCCCCGGTGGACGTCGCGGTCGTCGAGGTCGGCATGGGCGGCAGCTGGGACGCGACCAACGTGATCGACGGCTCGGTCGCCGTCGTGACCCCGATCGATCTGGACCACACCGACCGGCTGGGCAACACGCCCGCCGAGATCGCCGTCGAGAAGGCCGGGATCATCAAGCAGGGCGCGACGGTCATCCTGGCGCAGCAGCCGGTGGACGCCGCGCAGGTGATGCTGAAGAAGGCCGTGGAGACGGACGCCACGGTGGCCCGTGAGGGCATGGAGTTCGGTGTGGTCTCCCGCGAGGTCGCGGTCGGCGGCCAGCTGCTGACGCTGCGCGGACTCGGCGGCGAGTACGAGCAGATCTTCCTCCCGCTCTACGGCGCGCACCAGGCGCACAACGCCGCGGTCGCGCTGGCGGCGGTCGAGGCGTTCTTCGGCGTGGGCGCCGGGCAGGCGCGGACGCTGGACATCGACACGATCCGCAAGGCGTTCGCGGCGGTGGCCTCGCCCGGCCGCCTGGAGGTCGTGCGCAGCAGCCCGACTGTCGTGCTGGACGCGGCGCACAATCCGGCGGGCGCCCGGGCGACGGCCGCCGGTGTCACGGAGTCGTTCGGCTTCTCCCGTCTCATCGGCGTGGTCGGCGCGAGCGGTGACAAGGATGTGCGGGGCTTCCTGGAGGCCTTCGAGCCGATCTTCGCGGAGATCGTCGTGACGCAGAACTCCAGCCATCGGGCGATGGACGCGGACGCGCTCGCGGCGGTCGCCGTCGAAGTCTTCGGCGACGAGCGGGTGGTCGTGGAGCCCCGTCTCGACGATGCGCTGGAGGCGGCGATCACCCTGGCGGAGGAGGAATCGGAGTTCTCGGGCGCGGGTGTGCTGGTGACCGGTTCCGTGATCACGGTCGGCGAGGCCCGGCTGCTCCTGGGGAGGGGCTGACATCTGATGCGTACGCTCTGTGCATCCACCCTGATCGGCGAATTCTTCGTGATCGGCTTCGCCGGGCTCGTCGCCATGAAGGCCGACGACGCCTCGATGGCGGTCGTGTGGACGGTCTGCGGTGCGGCCATGCTGCTCTCGCTGCTGCTGTGCGGCATGCTCGGCCGGCCCGGCGGGGTGCAGCTCGGCTGGGTTCTGCAGATCGCGCTGGTCGCCAGCGGGTTCGTCGTCCCGGCGATGTTCTTCCTCGGCGTGCTGTTCGCCGGCCTGTGGTGGGCCTCGGTGTTCTACGGCAGGAAGATCGACGAGGCAAAGGCGAAATGGGCCGCCCAGGCGGAGTCCGGGTCCGAGGCCCCGTCGCAGTAGGCGCCCGTGGCCGGGCCGGGTGGGGCCCTGGGCGTCACACCGGGTAATCTCGCCCCAACCGCACACATCCTGGCCGCCAAGGAGCCACACACCATGACTCAGCGCACCCTCGTCCTTCTCAAGCCGGACGCTGTCCGTCGCGGACTCGTGGGCGAGGTGGTCGGCCGCATCGAGCGCAAGGCAGGCTGGCAGATCGTGGCTCTCGAGCTGCGCCGGCTGGACCGCGCCACGCTGGAGCAGCACTACGCCGAGCACGTCGGCCGGCCGTTCTACGAGCCGCTCGTGGAGTTCATGCTCTCCGGCCCGGTCGTGGCTCTGGTCGTCGAGGGTGAGCGTGTCATCGAGGGTGTACGCCAGCTGGCGGGCCCGACAGACCCGATCGCGGCGGCTCCCGGGTCCATTCGTGGTGACTTCGGGACCATTGTCCGCGAGAATCTGATTCACGCCTCGGACTCCGAGGAGTCCGCCGCCCGTGAGCTGAAGTTGTTCTTCCCGGAGGTCTGAGGCCTCCGGCCGCCGATCTCCTGACAAGGCGTCAGCCATACAGCGCTCATGACCTGGGGCGACCGAAGGAATTTCGGTCGCCCTTTGGCATAGGCAGGGGTATTGCGGGAACGCATCGCTCCGATACATCGTCACCAAATACAGAGGTGGCCCAGCGCGCCGTGTCCGTGCAGGCGGCACTACGATGTAAGCCTCCACGCCACAGCACCCACCTCGCCATCCTGAAAAGCCATCAACGCTCGATTTGGGAAGGCCAGACGCATCCTCATGGGGAACAACATGTCGTTCATCGGCCGTGACATGGCTGTCGACCTCGGGACCGCCAACACGCTGGTGTACGTCAGAGGCCGGGGGATCGTTCTCAACGAGCCGTCCGTCGTCGCGATCAACACCAACACGGGCGGCATTCTCGCGGTCGGCGCCGAGGCGAAGAAGATGATCGGCCGGACACCGGGCAACATCGTTGCCGTCCGGCCGCTGAAGGACGGCGTCATCGCCGACTTCGAGATCACCGAGCGGATGCTCCGCTACTTCATTCTGAAGATCCACAAGCGGCGGTACCTCGCCCGCCCCCGTGTCGTCGTCTGTGTGCCCTCCGGCATCACGGGTGTCGAGCGCCGTGCCGTCATCGAGGCGTCGACGCAGGCGGGCGCCCGCCAGGTGCACATCATCGAAGAGCCCATGGCCGCGGCCATCGGCTCGGGACTCCCCGTCCACGAGGCCACCGGCAACATGGTCGTCGACATCGGCGGCGGTACCACCGAAGTAGCCGTGATCTCCCTTGGAGGAATCGTCACGGCACAGTCCATCCGGGTCGCCGGTGACGAGCTGGACAACGCGATCATCCAGCACATCAAGAAGGAGTACTCGCTCCTGCTCGGTGAGCGGACCGCCGAGAACATCAAGATCACCATCGGTTCGGCGTACGAGATGGACAAGGACGAGCACACCGAGATCCGTGGCCGTGACCTCGTCTCCGGTCTGCCCAAGACCGTGGTCATCTCCGCCGCCGAGGTGCGCAAGGCCATCGAGGAACCGGTCAACGCGATCGTCGACGCCGTGAAGACGACGCTCGACAAGTGCCCGCCGGAGCTGTCCGGTGACGTCATGGACCGCGGCATCGTCCTCACCGGCGGTGGCGCACTGCTGCGCGGCCTCGACGAGCGGCTGCGCCACGAGACGGGCATGCCGATCCACATCGCCGAGGACCCGCTGGACTCGGTGGCGCTCGGATCCGGCAAGTGCGTCGAGGAGTTCGAGGCGCTCCAGCAGGTACTGGACGCCCAGCCGCGTCGTTAGCCGGGTGGCGGCCCGGTGCGAACCGGGCCGCCCATCCGCCGTAAGGGGGTCGGCGTGAACCTCCCAGGGGGGTTTTCCGTTCCCGCCACGGCGGAGGGACCGTTGCTCCACCGACAACACCATTCCAACGAGGAAGGCACGGCCGCCGCACGTGAGGGACACACGAGAGAGCCGGCTGCTCCTGGTGCTGCTGATCGCCATCGCGTTCGCCTTGATCACGGTGGACATCCGCGGCGGCGAGGAGTCACCGGTCGACGGAGCCCGTCAGGCCGCGGCCTCGGCCTTCGGCCCCGTCGAGAACGGCGTCGCGGCAGCCGTCGACCCGATCGGCAACGCGATCGGCGCCGTACGCGACTCCGGTGAGCGGCACGACCGCATCAGCGAACTGGAGCGGGAGAACGCGGAGCTCAAACAGCGCCTCGGCAGCGACGACCGCAACCGCAGCCGGCTGCGCGAACTGGACGGTCTGATCCGTACGGCGGCGGCCGGCCAGTACGGGATCAAGGGCGCCGAGGTCATCGCCATAGGGGCGGCCCAGGGCTTCTCCTGGACGGTGACCATCGACATCGGCTCGAACGACGGCATCCGGCGCGACATGACCGTGATCAACGGCGACGGGCTCGTCGGCCGCGTCACCACCGTCGGCCCCGGAACCTCGACGGTCCTGCTCGCCAACGACCCCGACTTCACCGTCGGTACCCGGATGGAGAAGAGCAACGAACTGGGCTTCGCGACCGGCCAGGGCGACCGGCCGCTCCTCGTCCAGCTGCTCAACGGAAAGGCCAAGGTCAAGAAGGGCGACCGGTTGGTCACCTTCGGCTCGCAGGCCAACAGGCCCTTCGTGCCCGGCGTCCCGGTCGGCGAGGTCGTCCGGGTCGACCCCGCGGGCGGCGACCTCACCCGCAACGTCTCCGTCCGCCCGTTCGTCGGCTTCAGCAAGCTCGACATCGTCGGCGTCGTCGTCCAGGCACCCCGCGACAACCCGCGTGACACGGTGCTGCCGCCCAAGCCCGAGAAGCCGCGGCCGACGCCCACGGTGACCGTGACCGTCACCCCCGGTGTCCCCGGCAGCGACGAGGAGCAGGGCCAGGCGCAGGGACAGGCCGACGGCCAGGACCAGGACAACGGGCAGGCGCAGGACACCGGGCAGGATCCACCACCGGACGACGCGGACCCCGACGGCCAGAGCGACGAGCACTAGGAGCTGATCCGTTCATGCGATTCAACCGGATGCTGCTCTCCACGACCCTGGTCGTGGTCGCCCTCGTCGTCCAGGTCACCGTTCTCGCCCGGCTCCAGCTGCCCGGGGCCGTTCCGGACCTCATGCTGCTCACCGTCCTCGGCCTCGCCATGGTGTACGGCCATGTGGCCGGCGCCTTCATCGGGTTCGGCGCCGGTCTGCTCGCCGACCTCGCACCCCCCGCCGACCACGCCGCCGGCCGGTACGCCCTTGTCCTGTGCGTCATCGGCTATCTCGCCGGCCTGGTCCGTCCCGACAACGGGCAGCAGTTGCGCTCGGCCACCGGCCCCATGGTCGTGGTCGTCGCCGCCGCGATCGGCTCCACCCTGCTCTACGCGGGTGTCGGCGCCCTCGTCGGCGACACCGCCGCCCGCCATGTCGGCCTCGGCAGCCTGCTGTTCACCGCAGCCGTCTACGACCTGGTGCTGGCACCCTTCACCGTCCCGCTGATCATGTGGCTGGCCAGACGCAGCGACAACGATCCGCTCGCCGAGAACCAGAGCGGCACCGGCAGCGATGTCGCCTCCGGCTGGTTGTCCGCGGGCACCGGTCTGCGGATCGGCGCCCAGCGCAGCGGGCTGCGGATCAAGGCGGCCAGGTCGCGGGCGGCGAGGGCCGGCCGCATCAAGGGAGTCAAGCGACTGTGACCGAGGGGGCAGCAGCGTGAGCAACATTCCGGAGACCGGGCGGACCCCCAGGGTCCAGATCCGACTCGTCATCATCCAGGTACTCGTCTTTTCCCTTCTGCTCACCCTCGGCGGCCGCCTCTGGTATCTCCAGATCCGCAACGGCGACGAGTACGCCGACGAGGCGAGCGGCAACCATGTGCAGCGGGTCGTCTCACCCGCCGTACGCGGCTCGATCCTCGACGCCCGCGGCGTTCCGCTCGCCGACAACGAGACCCGCCTCGTGGTCTCCGCGTCCCGCACCGAGCTGATGAAGATGAAGGACGACGGGAAGGCCGTCCTCACCCGGCTCGCCGGTGTCCTCGGCATGAAGCCGAAGGAGGTCATGGACAAGGTCAGGCTCTGCGACTCCGAGACCCCGCAGCCCTGCTGGAACGGCTCCCCGTACCAGCCGATCCCGGTCACCGACGAGGCAACCACGCAGCAGGCACTGCAGATCCGGGAGAGTTCCGAGGCCTTCCCCGGCATCACCGCGGAGCCCACCGCCGTCCGCCGCTACACCGCCCCCGTCAAGGCCCGGACCTCGCAGGTACTCGGGTATCTGTCGCCCGTCACCGACGAGGAGATCCAGGAGGCCAAGGACACCGATTCGCCGTATCTGCGCTCGGACCAGGTCGGCCGCTCGGGCCTGGAGCGCACCTACGACAAGCAGTTGCGCGGCAAGGCAGGCGTCACGTCGTACGAGGTCGACAAGCTCGGCCGCGTCATGGGCCAGACCGAGTCGGACCCGGGCGTGCCCGGCTCCAACGTCGTCACCAGCATCGACGCCCGGGTCCAGTCCGTCGCCGAGCGCGAGCTCCACCAGGCGATGAAACTCGTCCGGCAGACGACCGACAAGGTCACCGGCCGCAGGTACGAGGCCGACGCGGGCGCCGTCGTCGTCATGGAGTCCAGGACCGGCCGCGTCGTCGCGATGGCCTCCCAGCCCGACTACGACCCCAACGCCTGGGTGGGCGGCATCTCCGGCAAGGACTACGCCAAGCTCACCGGCAAGGGCTCCAACTACCCGCTGCTCAACCGGGCCATCCAGGGCCAGGCCGCCCCCGGCTCCATCTTCAAGGTGGTGTCGGCGAGCGCGGCCGTGCGCGGCGGGCACCCCTTCGACGGCCGCTACAACTGCAGCAGTTCCTACAGCCTCGGCAGCCGGAGCTTCGCGAACTTCGAGTCCCAGGGGCACGGCCCCATCTCCCTCGGCGACGCCCTCAAGTTCTCGTGCAACACCGTCTTCTACGCCCTCGGCCACCAGGAGTGGCAGCGCGACGGCGGCCTCAAGCCGAACAAGAACGCCCACGACTGGTTCTACCGGACCGCCCATGACTTCGGACTCGGCTCCGAGACCGGCATCGATCTGCCGAACGAGGTGACCGGCCGCATCCCCGACCGCGAGTGGAAGAAGAAGTTCTGGGAGGCCAACAAGGACTCCTGGTGCAAGCAGGGCAAGAAGGGCGGCAGCTACGTCGAGCAGATCGCCTACGAGAGCTGCCTCGAAGGCAATCAGCTGAAGGCCTACGACAGCATCAACTTCGCCATCGGCCAGGGCGACGTACTCGTCACCCCCATCCAGATGGCCACCGCCTACGCCGCCATCAGCAACGGCGGCACCCTCTACAACCCCACCATCGGCAAGGCCGTGATCAGCCCCGACGGCAAGAGGATCGAGGAGATCAAGCCCAAGCCCCACGGCAAGCTGCCGGTCGGCGCCGAAACCATCAGTGACCTCGACAAGGGCCTGCGCTCCGTGGTCGAGCCCGGCGGCACCGCCGCCTGGCGGTTCGGCGGCTGGCCGCAGGACAAGATCCCGATGCGGGCCAAGACCGGCACCGCCCAGGTCTACGGCAAGCAGACCACCTCGTGGTTCGCGACCTACACCGACGACTACACGATCGTCATGACGATCTCCCAGGGTGGTACGGGCTCCGGCGCGTCAGGTCCCGCAGTGCGCAACATCTACGACGCGATGTACGGCCTGGACAAGGAGGGCAACCAGGACCTGAAGCGGGCCCTGCTGCCCAAGCCGCAGAAGAGCCTGCCCAAGATCTCCCCGGACGGCTCGATCGACGCCCCGGAGATCAGGCCCTACGTCCCTCCGAAGCCGAAGAACGAACAAGTGCTCGCGGCCGCGCTTGCACGGAGGGACTGAGACATGACAGGCGCAGGCGGCTTCTCCGTCTCCGGATACGGCCCCGAGCGCGGTGGTCTGTGGTCGCAACTCAGTGCCCGCGACTCGATCGTGCGCAGGCTCGACTGGCCGCTGCTTCTCTCGGCGCTCGCGTTGTCGTTCATCGGCACGCTGCTGGTGTGGTCGGCGACCCGCGGGCGCACCGAACTCAACAACGGCGACCCGCACCACTTCCTGCTGCGGCACAGCATCAACATCGGGATCGGTTTCGCCCTGATGGCCGGGACGATCTGGCTCGGCCACCGCACCCTGCGCGGCGCGGTGCCGATCCTGTACGGGCTCTCCGTGGTGCTCGTCCTGCTGGTGCTCACCCCGCTCGGCGCGACCATCAACGGCGCGCACGCCTGGCTCGTCATCGGCGGACTGTCCCTCCAGCCCTCCGAGTTCGTGAAGGTCACGATCATCCTCGGGATGGCGATGCTGCTGGCGGCACGCGTCGACGCGGGCGACCTGGTCCATCCCGACCACCGCACGGTCGCCAAGTCCCTCGGCCTCGCCGTACTGCCCATGGCGATCGTCATGCTGATGCCGGACCTCGGCTCGGTGATGGTCATGGCCGTGATCGTGCTCGGTGTCCTGCTCGCCTCGGGCGCCTCCAACCGGTGGATCCTCGGGCTCATCGGCGCGGGCGCCGCGGGTGCCGTGCTGGTGACCGCGCTCGGGCTGCTCGACGAGTACCAGATCAACCGCTTCGCCGCGTTCGCCAACCCCGAGCTCGACCCGGCCGGCGTCGGCTACAACACCAATCAGGCGCGCATCGCGATCGGTTCCGGCGGCCTGTACGGCGCGGGCCTGTTCAACGGGCACCAGACCTCGGGCCAGTTCGTGCCCGAGCAGCAGACCGACTTCATCTTCACCGTCGCCGGAGAGGAACTGGGCTTCCTCGGCGCGGGCCTGATCCTCGCGCTGCTCGGCGTCGTGCTGTGGCGCGCCTGCCGCATCGCGCGCGAGACGACCGAGCTGTACGGCACGATCGTCGCGGCCGGGATCATCGCCTGGTTCGCCTTCCAGGCCTTCGAGAACATCGGTATGGCGATGGGCATCATGCCGGTGGCCGGCCTGCCACTGCCGTTCGTGTCGTACGGAGGCACATCGATGTTCGCCGTCTGGATAGCGGTGGGCCTCCTCCAGTCGATCCGTGTGCAGAAGCCGATAGGGGCTTAGGTCCTGTCCGGGCGATCTTCTCGGGCCCGCGACGCCGGCTACGGCATTCCCCCAGCCTTCGGCCGGTGGGGGTCCCCCCGGCGGAGCCAGGGGGAGTACCCCCACGCTGTGTTGTCAAAGTCGCCCAAGTACATCCAGTACGAGGACGATCTCCCCCGGCCTGGCGGCCGGGTGGTGCCCCCACCGCCTTGCGATGCGTCCCCTCGGCCCTGGCGGGCCGGGGGAGGGCCCATGCATCTGACGCCGCGGGCTGATCCTCGAAGATCGCCCGGACAGGACCTAGCCGCGTCGGTCGCGCGGGCCGGGCGGGGCAGGGGCGGCGAAACGCCCCTGTCCCGCCCCGGCGCACTGCCGCGGAGCCCTGTCGGCGACTAAGTTCGGGTCATGGCGGACACGAAGCGCGAGATCGAGCGGAAGTACGAAGCCACCCCCGACGTCCGGCTGCCGGATCTGACACGGGTGTCCGGGGTCGTCGACGTCGAGGACCGGGGCGTCGCGGCACTCGACGCCGTCTACTACGACACCGACGATCTACGGCTCGCCGCCGCCTCCGTCACCCTGCGCCGCAGGACCGGCGGGGCGGACGCAGGCTGGCATCTCAAGCTTCCCGTCGCCCCTGGAGTCCGCGACGAGATCAGTTCCCCGCTGTCCGACCGCGTGCCCGGCGAGCTGGCGGCGCTCGTGCGTGTCCACACCCGGGACGCCGCGCTCGTGCCCCTGGTGCGCCTGCGTTCCTCCCGCGAGGTGCACCATCTGCTCGGCGCCGACGGCGCCCTGCTCGCCGAGGTGAGCCGTGACGAGGTGCGCGCGCAGCGGCTGCGGGACGACGAACGCACCGCCCGCTGGGACGAGATCGAGGTCGAGCTCGCGGACGGCGGTGACCCCGCCTTCCTCGACGCAGTGGACAAGAAGCTCCGCAAGGCCGGGATCCGCGAGTCCGCCGCGCCCTCGAAGCTCGCCCGCGCCCTCGGCGAAACAGGAGCCGCACCTCAGCCGCGCCCCGAAGAGCGGGCGCCCCGCACCGCGGGCGACCACATCCTCGCCTACCTCCGCGAACAGGCCGACGCGCTCGCGGCGCACGACCCCGGCGTCCGCAGGGACGTGCCCGACGCCGTGCACCAGATGCGCGTCGCCACCCGCCGGCTGCGCAGCGCACTGCGCACGTACCGGAAGATCGTCGACCGCGACGTCACGCAGCCCTTCATCGACGAGCTCAAATGGCTCGCCGGCGAACTGGGCGCCGCCCGCGACCAGGAGGTCCTCGCCGAGGGGATCCACTCCCGCATCGAGAAGATCCCCGGCACGCTGCTCCTCGGCCCGGTCGCCGCACGGCTGCGGACATGGTCCGTCGCCGGTGCCGCGGACGCGCGCGGCACCGCGATCGCCGCGCTCGACGGCGACCGCTATCTGAGCCTCCTCGCCTCCCTCGACGCCCTCCTCGCGGACCCCCCGCTGCTGAAGGCCGCCGGCAAGGCGGCCGACGCGGCGCTGCCGGACGCTGTGCTCAAGGACTACCGGCGGCTGTCGGACCGGATCGACCACGCACTGTCCCTGCCGGCCGGTGAGGAACGCGATCACGCCTTGCACGACGCGCGCAAGGCGGCCAAGCGGGTCCGTTACGCGGCCGAGGCGGCGACACCGGCGCTCGGCCGGCCCGCACGGCGCTTCGCGAAGCGGATGAAGACCGTGCAGCAGGTCCTCGGTGACCACCAGGACAGCGTCGTCGCCCGCGACGCGTTGCGGGCCCTCGCCGTGGATGCTCACGCGGCGGGCGAGAGCGCCTTCACGTGGGGGCTGCTGTACGGCCAGGAGGAGGCGCGGGGCGCCGAGTGCGAGGCGGAACTGCCGAAGGTGTGGGCCGGGGCGTCGGCCCCGGAACTGCGGGCGGCGCTGAGCGGGTGAGCATCGGGGTACGCTTGATGGTCACCCCCTGCCCGCTCACGAGAGACACCACGATGCCTGTCGAGTCGGTCTTCCCACGCCTGGAAGCGCTTCTCCCGCACGTTCAGAAGCCCATCCAGTACGTCGGCGGAGAGCTCAACTCCACCGTCAAGGACTGGGACGCCTGCGACGTCCGCTGGGCGCTCATGTACCCGGATGCATACGAGGTCGGACTGCCCAACCAGGGCGTCATGATCCTTTACGAGGTACTGAACGAGCGCGAGGGCGTCCTCGCCGAGCGCACGTACAGCGTGTGGCCGGACCTCGAGGAGCTGATGCGCGAGCACCAGGTCCCGCAGTTCACCGTGGACAGCCACCGCCCGGTCAAGGCGTTCGACGTCTTCGGGCTCAGCTTCTCCACCGAGCTGGGCTACACCAACATGCTCACGGCCCTGGATCTCGCGGACATTCCGCTGGAGGCCAAGGACCGCACCCTCGACGACCCGATCGTGCTCGCCGGCGGTCACGCCGCGTTCAATCCCGAGCCGATCGCGGACTTCATCGACTGCGCGGTCATCGGCGACGGCGAGCAGGCCGTGCTCGACATGACCACGATCATCCGTGCGTGGAAGGCCGAGGGGCGCCCCGGCGGACGCGACGAGGTGCTGTTCCGTCTGGCGCGGACCGGCAACGTGTACGTGCCGCGCTTCTACGACGTCGAGTACCTGCCCGACGGACGCATCGGCCGCGTCGTGCCCAACAGGTCCGGTGTCCCGTGGCGGGTGTCCAAGCACACCGTCATGGACCTCGACGAGTGGCCCTACCCCAAGCAGCCGCTGGTCCCGCTCGCCGAGACCGTCCACGAGCGGATGTCCGTCGAGATCTTCCGCGGCTGCACCCGCGGCTGCCGCTTCTGCCAGGCCGGCATGATCACGCGCCCCGTGCGGGAGCGAAGCATCACCGGCATCGGCGACATGGTCGACAAGGGTCTCAAGGCGACCGGCTTCGAGGAGGTCGGCCTCCTCTCCCTCTCCTCCGCGGACCACAGCGAGATCGGCGACATCGCCAAGGGCCTCGCCGACCGCTACGAGGAGGAGAAGATCGGTCTGTCCCTCCCCTCGACCCGCGTCGACGCGTTCAACGTCGACCTGGCCAACGAGCTGACGAGGAACGGCCGCCGCTCCGGTCTGACCTTCGCCCCCGAGGGCGGCTCCGAGCGCATGCGCAAGGTCATCAACAAGATGGTCTCGGAAGAGGACCTGATCCGGACCGTCTCCACGGCGTACGGCAACGGCTGGCGCCAGGTGAAGCTGTACTTCATGTGCGGCCTGCCGACCGAGACCGACGAGGACGTGCTCCAGATCGGCGACATGGCGGTCAAGGTCATCGCCGAGGGCCGCAAGGTCTCCGGCCAGAACGACATCCGCTGCACCGTGTCCATCGGTGGCTTCGTGCCCAAGCCGCACACGCCGTTCCAGTGGGCGCCGCAGCTGGGCGCCGAGGAGACGGACGCCCGGCTCGAGAAGCTGCGCGACAAGATCCGCGGCGACAAGAAGTACGGCCGCTCGATCGGCTTCCGCTACCACGACGGCAAGCCCGGCATCGTCGAGGGCCTGCTCTCGCGCGGTGACCGCCGCGTCGGCGCCGTCATCCGCGCCGTCTACGAGGACGGCGGCCGCTTCGACGGCTGGCGCGAGCACTTCTCGTACGACCGCTGGATGGCATGCGCCGACAAGACGCTGCCGGACTTCGGCGTCGACGTCGACTGGTACACGACGCGTGAGCGTACGTACGAGGAGGTCCTGCCCTGGGACCACCTGGACTCAGGTCTCGACAAGGACTGGCTCTGGGAGGACTGGCAGGACGCGCTCGACGAGACCGAGGTCGAGGACTGCCGCTGGACTCCGTGCTTCGACTGCGGGGTCTGCCCGCAGATGGACACCCACATCCAGATCGGCCCTACGGGCAAGAAACTGCTGCCGCTGACGGTCGTCAAGTAGCGCACCCGCCGGGAGAGGCTCGGGGGAGGGCCCGGCCACGGGAAATCCGTGGCCGGGCCTTCGTCCGTCCCGGCACACTGGCGCGATGCCGCAGCTCATCGCCCCCGATGCCCGTGTCCACGCCTCTTTCCTCGCCGGAATGGCGGAGTTCGCGCGCGGAGGCTCCTACGAGCACGCGGTGTTCGATCACGAGCTCGCCGAGTTCGGCGAACTGTGGCACCGGCCCGAGGTGTTCGCCGCCTACGTGGCGCGCCTGAGGACGGAGACGCTGGAGGACGGCCCCCTGCCCGAGGGCTGGGTCCCGCACACGGTGCTCTGGTACGTCGACGGCGACACCTGGCTCGGGCGGCTCGCGATCAGACACCGCCTCACCCCGTTCCTGCTCGAACTCGGCGGGCACATCGGCTACGCGGTACGCCCCGGGGCCCGCCTGCACGGCCACGCCACCGCCATGCTCCGGGACGCCCTGCCCCGCGTCCGTGAACTCGGCATCGCCTCCGCCCTCGTGACGTGCGACAGCGACAACACCGGTTCGCGCAGGGTGATCGAGGCGAACGGCGGTGTCCTGGAGGACGTGCGGGCGGGAAAGCGCAGGTACTGGATCCGAACGGGCCTGTAGTGCGTCATGTCTGACATGGACTTGGACAAGCGCGAGCACACACCGGACCCGCCCCTGCCGTACGAGGGCGGCGAGGGGTGCCTGACCACCGTCGTCAGGATCCCGGTGCGGATCGTTGTGCTGGTGCTCGTCGTCCCCGTGCGCATGGTGTGGGACCTTCTCGTCGTCTGCGGCCGGTTCGTCCGGCGGACGCTGCTGGCGCCGATGGGCCGGGCGCTGGCCTGGGTGTTCGAGAAGGTGCTCACGCCGGTCGCACTCGGCCTCACCTGGCTCGCCGTGATCGTCGGCAAGACGCTGTTCTACTGGCCGTGGGTGGGGCTGTGGCGCTACGCGGTGGTGCCGCTGGTGCACTACGGGCTGGTCGTGCCGGCGCTGTGGGCCTACCGGTGGCTGCTCACTCCGCTCGGCCACGGCCTCACCTGGCTCGTGCAGAACGTCGTCGTCGCGCCGCTCCTGTGGACCTACCGCACGCTCCTCGCCCCGCTCGGCCGCGGCATTGCGACTGTGCTCTCGTGGCTGGGCCGTGGCATTGCGACCTTGCTGACATGGCTGGGCCGTGGTGTCGCGACCGTGCTGACCTGGCTCGCCAAGGCGCTGTTCTACTGGCCGTGGGTGGCGCTGTGGCGCTACGTGGTGGTGCCGCTGGTGCACTACGGGCTGGTCGTGCCGGCGCTGTGGATCCACCGGTGGCTGCTCGGCCCGCTCGGCCGCGGTATCGCCGTCGTCTGCCGTGGACTGTGGGCAGCGGTCGTCCAGCTGGTCACGATCCTGCTCGTCGCCCCTGTCAGCTGGTTGTGGCGGCGTGTCCTCGTGCCGGTCGCCCGGGAGATCGTGGCCGCCTTCCAGGTCGCCTGGCGTATCGCGGGCTACCTCTCGCGCGCCGTCGGCCGCGGGCTGAAGTGGCTCGCGTGGAATCTGGCCGGGCGTCCCGCCCGGTGGTTCTACCGCAGTGTCTGCACCCCGGTCGGGCATTTCGTGCGCGACGCCGTCTGGCGCCCGGCCAGGAAGGTGGCCGTGGAGGCGGGACGCGCGGCGCGTGCCGCACTCGCATCCGCACGCGACACGGTCCGCCGGGCACGGCGCGATGCCTGGCGCGCCCTGGCCGCCAGGTCGCACCAGCCCGAGCCTGTGACCGGCATGCCCCGACAGGCGCGTAACCTGGGAGGAGCGCAACAACCACAGACCGTTCCCGGCGCGGCGGCCGAGACCGAGATCTCCCTGCGCAAGCGGGGGTGAGCCGGCCGGCCCCGAGGGAACCCCCGCACGTCCGAGAGCGGCGCCACCCGCGCCCGCTCCGCACCGAGGAGAAGAACCACTGGGCAAGCGACAGCCCGAAGGCCCGCCGCCCGCACCTGCGGTGCAGCGCATCCGACTGCGCTACACCAAGCGCGGCCGCCTCCGGTTCACCAGCCACCGCGACTTCCAGCGCGCCTTCGAGCGGGCGCTGCGGCGCGCCGAGGTGCCCATGGCGTACTCGGCGGGCTTCACCCCGCACCCGAAGGTGTCGTACGCCAATGCCGCGCCCACCGGCACGGGCAGCGAGGCCGAGTATCTGGAGATCGCCCTCACCGAGCACCGCGACCCCGACAAGCTGCGCGAGCTGCTCGACGAGTCGCTGCCGGGCGGGCTCGACATCACCGACGCCGTCGAGGCCCACACCTCGGGTCTCGCCGACCGGCTCACCGCATCCGTGTGGGAGCTGCTGCTGGACGGTGTCGAACCCGACGCCGCCGAGACGGCCGTAGCCGCGTTCCTCGCGGCCGAGACCGTCGAGGTCCAGCGAAGGACGAAGAACGGGATGCGGACCTTCGACGCACGGGGTGCCGTTGCCGGCCTCGAGGCGGGTCGTCCACAGCCTGATAGGCCGGGGGACGGGCCCTGTGCGATACTGCGGCTGGTTGTTCGGCACGTGACACCTGCCGTTCGACCCGACGACGTCCTGTCCGGTCTCCGAGCTGTGGCCGACCTGGCGCCGCCGGTCCCCGCAGCGGTGACCAGGCTGGCGCAGGGGCTCTTCGACGAGGAGTCCGGCACGGTGACCGACCCGCTCGCGCCCGACCGCGAGGCAGCCCCGGCCGCTACACCCACGGCCGCCGGGACCGCTTCTGCGACGGCGCCGGAAGGTCCCGCCGCGTAAGGACGGTCGTCGTAGCGCGGCTCTTGCACTCGGGAGCCACCTGGGTCGGGCCGCGCATTGACACAGGAGACTTTCGCCAGGCCGTGCGTACATCGCGTACGGAACCGGCGAGCCAGACATCAGCTCCCGTGCGGCGCCCGCGCCCCGGACGGCGGCACCGCGCACATCACGCGGGCCGCGGCCGTACCGGAACCAGACGCGGCGCCCGGGAGCGCGACGGGAGAACCGCCCGCATGCTCGAGCAGAACGAACCCGGCACCGCCGGGAACAACGACAACGAAGACAACGGATCGCCCAGCGACCTGCTGCCGCGCCGCAGGCGCCGCGCCGCGTCGCGTCCGGCGGGCCCCCCGGTGGCCGCAGGAGCTGCCGAAACGGAGCAGGTCACGCAGGCGGCTGTCGAGCCGACTGCTGTGGAGAGCGCCGAGGGCGAGGCTCCGGCGCCGCGTGGGCGTCGTCGTGCGACGCGTAAGGCGACGGCTCCGGCCGGTGCGCCGGAGGCTGCCGAGCCGACTGCTGTGGAGAGCGCCGAGGGCGAGGCTCCGGCCCCCCGTGCGCGTCGTCGTGCGACGCGTAAGGCGACGGCTCCGGCCGGTGCGCCGGAGGCTGCCGAGGCGGCTGCTGTGGAGAGCGCCGAGCCCGTCGAGGACGAGGCTCCCGCCCCCCGTGGGCGTCGTCGTGCGACGCGTAAGGCGACGGCTCCGGCCGGTGCGCCGGAGGCTGCTGTGGAGAGCGCCGAGCCCGTCGAGGACGAGGCTCCCGCCCCCCGCACGCGTCGTCGTGCGACGCGTAAGGCGACCGCTCCGGCCGGTGCGCCGCAGGCCGCCGAGCCCGCTGTGACCGACGAGACGGACGAGACCGAGGAAGGCGCCGAGGCTCCCGAGCCCGTCGTCGCCGAGACCCCCGCGCCGCGCCGTGCGCGCCGCCGTGCCTCCGCGCCGGCCGGAGCGCCGAAGGCAGTGGAGACAGCTGCCGGGACCGAGACCGTTTCCGAGGAGCAGCCGGAGGCCGCAGAGGCGTCCGAGTCCGAGGCCCCGGCGCCGCGGTCGCGCCGCCGCGCCACCCGCAAGGTCGCCGTCCCCGCCGTGTCCGACGAGGACGGCATCGAGGCGGGCGAGAGCCTGCCCGAGGGCATCGCCGAGCAGATCGCCGCCGACGAGGCCAAGGTCGCCGCTGCCGAGAAGGCCGCGACCCGCGGCCGTACGCGCCGCCGTGCCGCCTCGCCCCAGTTCACCGCGCAGCAGCCCTCCGCCGCCCAGGCGGAGGAGGACGAGGCACCCGGGCGGGGACGCCGTGGCGGTCGGCCCGCCGTCCCCACCTTCCAGGCCCCGGTCTTCACCGAGCCCATGTTCCAGACCCCGGAGACGGCTGCCGCCGCCGCGGCAGCGGCCGTGACCCCGGAGCCCGAGCCGGAGGAGGACGAGGAGATCGTCGAGGCCGCCGCGCCCGCGGCTCCCGAGCCCTCCGGCCGCCGTCGCCGCCGCCGTCGCGGTGAGGCCGCCGAGCCCGTGGAGACCCCCGCCGCCGAGGCCCCGGCCGAGGAGGAGGCGGAGGAGCCCGAGCAGGCAGAGGCCGCGGGTGAGGAGTCCGACGAGTACGAGGACCGGCCCTCGCGCCGTCGCCGCCGCGGTGGCCGTCGCCGTCGCCGCGGTGAGGCCACCGACGCGGACGAGTCGGAGGAGTCCTCGGAGGAGGCGGAAGCCGCCGACGAGGACGAAGAGGACGAGGACGAGTCCGCGACCCCGTCGGCCGCCGGCACCAGCAGCAGCCGCCGTCGCCGCCGCCGTCGTCGCCGCACCGGTGACGGGGGGACGGAAGCCGAGCAGGGCGCCGACGACCCGGAGCGCACGGTCGTCAAGGTCCGTGAGCCGCGCAAGAAGGAAGAGCCGAGCGACGAGGTCCAGTCCATCAAGGGCTCGACCCGTCTGGAGGCGAAGAAGCAGCGCCGCCGCGAGGGCCGCGAGCAGGGCCGCCGCCGGGTGCCGATCATCACCGAGGCGGAGTTCCTCGCGCGCCGTGAGGCCGTCGAGCGCGTCATGGTCGTCCGCCAGAGCGGCGAGCGCACCCAGATCGGTGTCCTCGAGGACAACGTGCTCGTCGAGCACTATGTCAACAAGGAGCAGGCCACCAGCTACGTCGGCAACGTCTACCTGGGCAAGGTGCAGAACGTTCTGCCGTCCATGGAGGCCGCCTTCGTCGACATCGGCAAGGGCCGCAACGCCGTTCTGTACGCGGGCGAGGTGAACTTCGAGGCGCTGGGCATGGCCAACGGCCCGCGCCGTATCGAGGCCGCCCTGAAGTCCGGCCAGTCGGTACTGGTCCAGGTGACGAAGGACCCGATCGGTCACAAGGGCGCCCGGCTCACGAGCCAGGTGTCGCTGCCCGGCCGCTACCTGGTCTACGTGCCCGAGGGCTCGATGACCGGCATCAGCCGCAAGCTGCCCGACACCGAGCGCGCGCGTCTGAAGACCATCCTCAAGAAGATCGTTCCCGAGGACGCGGGTGTCATCGTGCGCACCGCTGCCGAGGGCGCGAGCGAGGACGAGCTGCGCCGTGACGTCGAGCGTCTGCAGGCGCAGTGGGAGGAGATCCAGAAGAAGGCGAAGAGCGGCAACGCCCCGACGCTGCTCTACGGCGAGCCGGACATGACCGTCCGGGTCGTGCGGGACATCTTCAACGAGGACTTCACCAAGGTCATCGTCAGCGGTGACGAGGCGTGGGAGACCATCCACGGCTATGTCTCGCACGTGGCACCCGACCTTGCCGACCGTCTGCAGAGGTGGACGAGCGAGGTCGACGTCTTCGCGGTCAACCGGATCGACGAGCAGCTGATGAAGGCGCTGGACCGCAAGGTCTGGCTGCCGAGCGGCGGTTCGCTGGTGATCGACAAGACCGAGGCCATGGTCGTGGTCGACGTCAACACCGGCAAGTTCACCGGCCAGGGCGGCAACCTGGAGGAGACCGTCACCAGGAACAACCTGGAGGCGGCCGAGGAGATCGTGCGTCAGCTGCGGCTGCGCGACCTGGGCGGCATCGTCGTCGTCGACTTCATCGACATGGTGCTGGAGTCCAACCGCGATCTGGTGATGCGGCGACTTCTGGAGTGCCTGGGCCGCGACCGGACCAAGCACCAGGTGGCCGAGGTCACCTCGCTCGGCCTGGTGCAGATGACCCGCAAGCGGGTCGGCCAGGGGCTGCTGGAGTCCTTCTCCGAGACCTGTGTCCACTGCAACGGCCGCGGTGTGATCGTGCACATGGAGCAGCCGTCCACCGCCGGTGGCGGTGGCGGCGGCAAGCGCTCCAAGAAGCGCGGCCGCGGTGGCGCCCACGAGCACGTCGAGGCACACCCGGAGACGGGCACCGAGGCCGAGAGCGAGGCCGAGGAGACGGAGTCCGAGGCGGAGGTTGCCGCCGAGGTGGCCGCTCCGGTGGCTCTCGAGGCGCCCGAGTTCGTCCCGGACGAGGAGCTGTACAGCAGTGCGGCCGAGGCCGAGGCCGCCGCGACGCGCGGCCGTGGCCGTCGCCGGGCGACCCGCAAGGTGTCGGCACCCGCCGGTTCGCCGAAGGCGGCCGAGGCCGCCGTGGTGATGGCCGAGCCGGTCGCGGCGCCCGAGCCGCAGGCCGCTCCCGAGGTGCCCGCCGAGCCCGCCCAGGCCCAGGAGGCGGCCCCCACGGGCCGCACCCGTCGCCGGGCGACGCGCAAGGTGTCGGCTCCGGCCGGTTCCCCGGCCCCGGCCGAGGTGGCTGTGGAGACCGTGGTGAAGGCCGAGCCCGCCGCCGAGCCGCAGCCGGAGCCCGAGGTTCCGGCCGTGGTCGCGGAGGAGGCCCCGGTTGCCGCCCCGCCGCGCGCCCGTCGCCGGGCGACCCGCAAGGTCACTGCACCTGCCGGTTCGCCGTCGGGCGCCGATGACGCCGGTGTCGTCGTGGTCTCCGCCGGGTCCGAGGCGGAGCAGCCGAAGGCCGGGTCGGAGGACGCCGAGGCTGATGCTCCGGCGGCCAAGAAGGCGGCTCGCAAGACTGCCAAGAAGGCCACGGCGAAGAAGGCCGCGACCAAGAAGACCGCGGCGAAGAAGACGACCGCCAAGAAGACGACCGCGAAGAAGGTCTCGAAGAAGACCACCGCGGCCGCCGAGCAGGCGTCGCTTCCCGGAGTCTCGGCCAGCACCGAGGCGTAGCGGCAACGCGCAGACGGCGGTGGGCCCCACTCCTTCCCAGGAGTGGGGCCCACCGCCGTCTGCTGTGCGGGGTGCGGGGCTCAGCGGCCGCGCACCCGCCTGAGCACCCCGCCGACCAGGCGCTTCGCCATGCCCGGGGCGGGTTTCGGCGGCTTGGGGACGGCGACCCGCAGCGACAGGTCGCCCTGCGGGTTCGTCCAGTACGGGGTGATGCGGCGATCGGGCGCCGCGGGGTGTGCGACGGCCGCAGGCTGTTCGGTCACCGCCTCGCCGCGCACCGACCCGAGCCGGGCCGACTTGGTCCAGCCCAGCGCTGTGAGACGTACGGACAGGTCCCAGACGCCGTCGCCGAGCGGCGCGCCGCCGACCGCGGTGGCCGGGTCGAGTGCGGCGGATCCGGTGACGGCCAGGCCGCCGTCGCCGTCGCGGCGTACGGCGGTCTCGGTACGCAGCCGGTACTCGGCGCCGTTGGAACGTTCCCGCAGTATCAGGACGGCGGTCGCCTTGTCGGGTACCGCGGCACCGGTGAGCGGCTCGGCCGCGAAGCGCGCCGGCAGGTCTCCGGTGAGCCCGACCGGGGCGAGGGTGTGACGCTCCCCGTCGGACGTGCTGACGCCCACCGGTCCCTCGGCGTCACGCAGTTCGGCGGTGAAGACGATGCGCAGCGTGCCGTCGTCCTGCCAGTCCGCGCCGTCCAGCCGGGGGCGGCAGAGCACCGAGTGCTCCCAGGCGGCGAGCGCCCGCAGGTCCTCGGGCCGGTTGTCGACGATCAGCCCGACCGCGAGTCGGCGCGAGACGGGCAGCCCGGCCACGGCGCTGTCGGAGATTCCCGCGGTGAGGACCGAACGGACGCCCTGGAACAGCTCGTTGCGTGTGGTGTCGTCCAGGTCCAGCAGCCGCTTGCCGCTGAGCCGGTCGAGCATCTCCACGCGGAGCCACCGACGTTGCAGCCGGTCCCGCCCCGGGCCCGGCTCGGTGAGCGCGTCCACGGTCTTCAACAGCCCGCGCAGCACAGCGAAATACTCGTCCCACGGCGTCGCCGGGGCAGGCTTGGCGGGGCCGTAGTGGTAGCAGACGTAGCTGCCGAGGACGGCCGTGCGGGCAGACCGGAGCAGGGCGGTGACGGTGAACTCCTGCTCGGCGAGCGGCTGTCCGCCGCCGGGGAAGCGTATTCCGTGCGCGGTGAGCAGGTCGCGGTGGAACAGCTTGTTGGCCGAGAGGCTGTCGGCAAGCGGGTCCTTGTCGAGCCGTGCGTTCGGCCGGTCCCGTACGAACAGCTCGCGCGGCACCGCTCTGCCCTTGCCGGCCAGTTTGCCCGCGACGATCTCGGCGTCGTGCTCGATGCCGTACGCGTACATGCGCGCGAGCGCCTCGGGCGCGAGCCGGTCGCCGGGCTCCATGAACAGCACGTACTCGCCGGTGGCGGACTCGATGCCGGTGTTGCGGGCGTCGCCCGCGGGCACCGCGGACGCGTCGACGGTGAGCACCTCGACGGCGTCGGCGGGCAGCGACTGCCCGGACAACGAGGCGAGGGTCTCCTCGACGGCCTCGGGTGTGGCCCCGGCGGTGGGGACGACGACGCTGACCTTCGGCGCGAGCTGCTCGGGCCCGGCGGTGCCGGCGGTGACGGTCAGGCTCAGTCCGTCCCCGGTCATGACGGGCCGCACCAGCCGCCCATCGGCCGTGCGGGCGTCCGCCAGGGCAGCGTCCATGGGCGCCGTGGACTCGCCGAGACGGGTGTACCGGTCGAAGCCCGCACCGCTGAGCCGGATCTGGACGTCCCAGGTGCCCTCGTCGAGCGGGCTGCCGCCGGCGGCGCTGCGGGGGTCGAGCACGGCGGTGCCGTGCAGGACCGGGCGCACGGGCACGATTCCCTCGGCGCCGGGCTCCCCGTCCTCCTCCAGGACGAGCCGCGGCTGCTGCGGGAGGACCCACAGGTGCGCGTTCTCCGCGTGCCGTACCTGGACCTCGGCCTTGAAGGACTTCAGCTCGTCCGTCACGTCCACCAGGTCGTCGAGGACGCCTTCGGTGAGGGAGGGCGCGTAGTAGTAGCGGTCGCCACGCCGCGCCAGGACCAGGCCCGCACCGCCCGGCTCCTCCTCGAAGCGGGCCGTGAAGGAGATGCGGAAGCGTTCGCGGCTGTGGGTGACGGACGTGAGCGTGGAGCGGGCGCGCAGGTCGTGCTGACGGCGGGTGAATTCGGCCAGGGCCTCCCTGCGGTTCTCCCGCAGCAGCGTCGAGCGGACGCGCTGGCCGGCGTTCATGCCGTCGTGGACGCCGTCGGTGACGAACTCCTCGGCCAGTTCGCGCACGACGTCGAACGGGTCGCCGGTGAACGGCGGGTCGAACTGCACACCCCTGGGTGCGACGCCCAGCCTGCTGAGCATCTCGACGCGGTAGAACCGGCGGAGCAGCCGGTCGCGCTGGGGCCCTGCCTCGGTGCCGTCGACGACGGTCCGCAAGACCTGCCGCAGGTTGCCGTAGAAGGTGCGGGGGTCCCACGCGGCGGTGCCGGTGTTCCCCTCGTCGTCCTGCGCCCAGTAGTAGTACGAGACGTGGTCGCCGGGGACCGAGACCACGGACGCCTTGAGGTAGGCACGGACCATGAAGAGCTGGTCCTCGAGGATCCAGGGGCCCTCGGGGTGCACGATGCCGTTCTCGCGCAGGAAGGCGCTCCGGAACATCTTGTGCGGGGTGAGGCTGTCTATCAGCGGCGCGTTCCAGACGGTGCACGACTCGCGGCGCCGGTTCATGAGCCCGTAGGCCACTCCGCGCTTGGTGAAGTTGCTCGCGGTCTTGCCGATGACGATGTCCGAGCCGTTGCGCCGGGCCGTCTCGTAGAGCCGTTCCAGCGCGTCGGGCGGCATGCGGTCGTCGTGGTCGAGGAAGTGCACGTACTCGCCGCGTGCCTGCTCGACGCCGACGTTGCGGGGCCGGCCGGGCCAGCCGGAGTTCGGAATACGGATCACGCGGAAGTGCTCGTGCTCGGCGGCCAGGGCCTCCAGGCGCTCCGGTGTGCCGTCCTTCGACCCGTCGTCGACGAAGAGGACCTCGAACTCGCTCGCCGGGATGGACTGCCCCAGCATCGACGCGATCAGCGGTTCGATCAGGGTGCCCGAGTTGTATGTCGGGACCACCGCCGTGACCTTGATCTTCATCCACCCCACACTTTCCGCCCCAGCCCCACTGTTTTTCACGGACTGTACACAGGAAGGTTTCATCTTCACCTACTGACGCACAGGATGTGAGTGTCGTGGTGGCGGCGGTGGGGCGGTGGTGGCGTCCGGGCTGGTTTGACCCTCCGAGCGGCGGCCCGTAACCTTGACCCTCGGCGTGTTTCCTTACACGTCCACTCCTGAGCACCTCCCTCCCGGTCCGCCGGGAGAGGCCGCTCGTCCACTTCGGATCATCTCGGGCCTCTGGCCCGTGTGAGCGGCTGGCATCAGGGGATTCGTTCCGAGCGAGAGAGAGATCCGCGTGTACGCCATCGTGCGCAGCGGTGGTCGCCAGCACAAGGTTGCTGTCGGCGACATCGTTGAGGTTGACAAGATTTCCACTGCCAAGGTTGGCGACACGGTCGAGCTCTCGACCCTGCTCGTTGTCGACGGCGACGCCGTGACCAGCGACCCGTGGGTGCTGGCCGGTATCAAGGTCACGGCCGAGGTCGTGGACCACCACAAGGGCGCGAAGATCGACATCCTTCGCTACAAGAACAAGACCGGCTACCGCCGCCGCCAGGGTCACCGTCAGCAGTACACGGCGATCAAGGTCACCGGCATCCCCGCGGCTGCGAAGTAAGGGACTGAGGAGAGATGGCACACAAGAAGGGCGCATCGTCCACTCGGAACGGTCGCGACTCCAACGCTCAGCGGCTCGGCGTGAAGCGCTTCGGCGGTCAGGTCGTCAACGCCGGTGAGATCCTGGTCCGCCAGCGCGGCACCCACTTCCACCCGGGCTCCGGCGTCGGCCGCGGCAAGGACGACACCCTGTTCGCGCTGGACGCGGGTGCGGTGGAGTTCGGCACGCACCGTGGCCGCAAGGTCGTGAACATCGTTCCGGTCGCCTGATCGGTTCTTCGCGAGGGGCGGACCTCACTTCCCGTTCGGGGAAGAGGGTCCGCCTTTCGTCTGTTGAGAGACAGACATTTACGTACGTACGTCACCGACGTCATTAACTGGAGGCACTTCCATGACCACCTTCGTGGACCGCGTCGAGCTGCATGTCGCCGCGGGTAACGGAGGCCACGGCTGCGCCTCCGTTCACCGGGAGAAGTTCAAGCCGCTCGGCGGGCCGGACGGCGGCAACGGCGGTCGCGGCGGCGACGTCATCCTGGTCGTCGACCAGTCGGTGACCACGCTGCTGGACTACCACCACAGCCCGCACCGCAAGGCGACCAACGGCAAGCCCGGCGAGGGCGGCAACCGCTCCGGCAAGGACGGCCAGGACCTGGTTCTGCCCGTGCCGGACGGCACCGTCGTCCTCGACAGCAACGGCGACGTCCTCGCCGACCTGGTCGGCCAGGGCACCACGTACGTCGCCGCCGAGGGCGGCCGTGGCGGCCTGGGCAACGCGGCGCTGGCCTCCGCCCGGCGCAAGGCCCCCGGTTTCGCCCTGCTCGGCGTGCCCGGGCAGTCCGGCGACGTGATCCTCGAGCTCAAGACCGTCGCGGACGTCGCGCTCGTGGGCTACCCGAGCGCCGGCAAGTCCTCGCTGATCTCGGTGCTCAGCGCAGCCAAGCCGAAGATCGCGGACTACCCCTTCACCACGCTCGTCCCGAACCTGGGCGTCGTCACCGCCGGCTCGACCGTCTACACCATCGCGGACGTCCCCGGCCTGATCCCCGGCGCCAGCCAGGGACGTGGCCTGGGCCTGGAGTTCCTGCGCCATGTCGAGCGCTGCTCGGTGCTGGTGCACGTCCTGGACACCGCGACGCTGGAGTCCGACCGTGACCCCGTCTCCGACCTCGACGTCATCGAGGAGGAGCTGCGTCAGTACGGCGGTCTGGAGAACAGGCCGCGCATCGTCGTCCTCAACAAGGTGGACATCCCCGACGGCCAGGACCTCGCGGACATGATCCGCCCGGACCTCGAGGCCCGTGGCTATCGCGTGTTCGAGGTCTCCGCGGTGGCGCACAAGGGCCTCAAGGAGCTGTCGTTCGCCCTGGCCGAGATCGTCGCCGAGGCGCGTGCCGCCAAGCCGGTGGAGGAGGCGACCCGCATCGTCATCCGCCCGAAGGCGGTCGACGACGCGGGCTTCACGGTCACCCCGGAGGAGGACGGCCTCTTCCGCGTGCGCGGCGAGAAGCCGGAGCGCTGGGTGCGCCAGACCGACTTCAACAACGACGAGGCCGTCGGCTACCTCGCAGACCGCCTGGCCCGCCTCGGCGTCGAGGACCAGCTGATGAAGGCCGGCGCCCGTGCGGGCGACGGTGTCGCGATCGGTCCCGAGGACGACGCGGTCGTCTTCGACTGGGAGCCGACCGTGATGGCGGGTGCGGAGATGCTCGGCCGTCGCGGTGAGGACCACCGCTTCGACGCGCCGCGTCCGGCGGCTCAGCGCCGCCGCGACCGCGAGGCGGAGCGCGACGAGGCACTCAAGGAGTACGAGGGCTTCGACCCCTTCTAGTACCGGGGCCGCAGGACACAGGGCGGCCGTACGGACTCGTGGAAGCGAGTCCGTACGGCCGCCCTTCTCGTGTTTGCGGGGTGTAGCCCAGGCCACACGTGGTGGCCACATTCGGATACAACCCTTCACGCCTTTCGCTCGTCTGTAGTAGGTGAAGGCGGGGAAGCTCACCTTGTCGCGCCGGATGTCGTGATGAGGCGGACAACATCAGACATGCCGTAAAATTTCGGCTGGGGGTGCTCTCGCCAGGTGAAGAGTCGAAGAGCCTGCGAGCCGCACGGGGGCTGCGCGTTCGTCCCCGAGCAGAACTGAAACGGAGCGCTGATGAAGATCTCATTCCTCATCCACACCATTTACGGCATCGGCGGCACGATCCGCACGACGCTGAATCTGGCTGAGGAACTGGCCAACAGGCACGAGGTCGAGATCGTCTCGGTGTTCCAGCACCGCGACACCCCCGCGTTCACGATCGACCCCCGCATCACCGTCGTTCCGCTGGTCGACACCCGGCCGAACAACCCCACGAACGACAAGCAGAATCCTCTCTTCTCCCAGCCCGCCCAGGCGTTCCCGCGTGCCGAGGCCCGCTACAAGGAGTACAACCGCCTCATCGACGAGCGGGTGCGCACCCACTACGCAGGCTCCGACGCGGACATCGTCATCGGCACCCGCCCCGGACTCGTCGCCTACGTCGCGCAGTTCGCTCCCGCCGGTGCGGTCCGCATCGGCCAGGAGCACATGACGCACAATCACCACAAGGCGGCCCTGCGCGAGGAGATGCACGAGCATCTCGACGCCATCGACGCCTTCGTGACGGTCTCCGAGGGCGACGCCGCGGTGTGGCGGGAGAAGATGCCGCTGCCCACCACGCGGGTGCTCTCGATACCGAACAGCGTCCCCGAGCCGCCCATCGCCCCGTCGGACGGCACCAGCAAGACGGTGGTCGCGGCCGGCCGGCTCGCCTCCGAGAAGCAGTACCACGTACTCCTCGACGCCTTCGCCAAGGTTGTTGCCGTCCGTCCCGACTGGGTGCTGCGGATCTACGGCAACGGCGACCAGCAGGCCAGGCTGCGCAAGCGGATCGACGAGCTGGAGCTGTACAACAGCATCCATCTGATGGGCCCTCACTCGCCCATCGAGCCCGAATGGGCCAAGGGTGCCATCGCCGCCTCGACCTCGCGCCACGAGTCCTTCGGCATGACCATCGTCGAGGCGATGCGCTGCGGCGTGCCCATGATCAGCACGGACTGCAACTACGGTCCGCGCGAGATCATCGAGGACGGGGTGGACGGCATGCTCGTCCCGGTCGGTGACGTCAAGGCGTTCGCCGAAGCCCTGTTGAGGCTCATCGACGACGAGGACCTGCGCCGCTCCATGGCCGCGGCCGCGCTGCACAACGCGCGCCGTTTCGACCCCGGTGTGGTCACCAAGCAGTACGAGGCCCTCTTCGGCGAGCTGGCCGCGGCCGTGTCGCAGCGAGGGGCCGCCGCCGCGGTCGTCCCGGTCGCCGATGTCGTGGTCGTCGGCGACGGCGCCGTGACCGTCACGCTCGCCACCCCGCTGCCCAAGGGCGCGGACAAGGGCGCACGTCTGGTGTGCACGCGTACGGGAGCGCCGACGGACGTCCGGGCGTACGACTTCAACGCGGGCGGATCGGCGAGGATTCCGGCCGGAGAAACGTTCACTGAGGGCCAGTGGAACGTCTTCGTGGAGCTGTCCACCACCGGGGCGCGGGGGCGGGTGGCCGCGCGCGTCATCGACCAGCGCGGCGCCATGCACACCGAGGAGCGGCTCGTGCCCGGCGAGGGCGTGCGCAATCTCGTGCCGTACCAGGACAAGGCCAAGGGTGACGCCCTGATGCTGCGCGCCTGGTCGCGGCCGGTGCACGCGGAGGCGGGCAGCGTCCGTGTCGACGGACGGCGGATCACCCTCTCGGGCACTCTTTTCGGTGCCACGGTGACGGGCATTCCGAACCTGCTGCTGCGCCGTCGCGGCAAGCCTGCGGACGAGCTGTCGTTCACCGGGCGGGCACAGGGCACGGACGGCTTCTCCTTCACCTTCACACCGGAGCCCGCCGCCGCCCGGCAGATCACCGGACACGATGTGTGGGATCTGTTCGTGCGGTACGCGCCGACGACCGAGCCCGTCAAGGTCGGAAAGGTGCTGGACGACGTGGTGTCGAAGAAGGACGTCTACACCTATCCCCGGGTCGTCCTGCCCAAGCGCCGCACGGGAAGCCTGGCACGTGCCGTGGCCAGGAAGGCGCTCCGCAGGCGCGGGCTCCAGGTGCGGTCCCGCGTCTACTACACGGTTTCGAACGACCTCGCGCTGAATGTGGTGGACCTGTAAGGAGAGGAACGACACGCCCTTGTCCCGCTCATGGGTGGTTCATGCCACTCAGGTGTGTGGTGTCGGTCACCCCGTCGGCATGATCGTATGCAGGCAATCCCCCTGATCACCGGGTGAACAACAGGTTTCTCCGTCCTGTGAGCGCGGCATCACCCGCCTTGCGAGACGGTAACGGAGAGTGCAACCATCAGTTTTGTTCCCCAGCCCTCGCAAGGTAGGTCGTCTGTGTCTGTGCAGCACATAGTCCAACCCCGAACCACAGCTGTCGTGCTCGCCGGTGGTACCGGCCAGCGCGTGGGTCTGTCCATCCCCAAGCAGCTGCTGAAGATCGCAGGCAAGGCTGTCATCGAGCACACGCTGGCGATCTTCGAGCAGGCGGACTGCATCGACGACGTGATCGTTCTGATGGCGCCGGGCTATGTGCCGGACGTCGAGAAGATCATCGCCAAGGCCGGACTGACCAAGGTCGTCAAGGTCATCGAGGGCGGCTCGACGCGCAACGAGACCACCGAGCGCGCCATCGCGGCCCTCGGTGAGGGCCTGGCCGAGGGGGAGGACCGCAACGTCCTGTTCCACGACGCCGTCCGCCCGCTGCTCTCCGAGCGCGTCATCAAGGACTGCGTCGACGCCCTGGACCGCTACCAGGCGGTGGACGTCGCCATCCCGTCCGCGGACACGATCATCGTGACCCGCACCCACGGCGAGGACGGCGAATTCATCACCGACGTGCCGGACCGCTCCCGGCTGCGCCGCGGTCAGACCCCGCAGGCCTTCAAGCTCTCCACCATCCGCAGGGCGTACGAAGTCGCGTCGGGCGACCCGAATTTCCAGGCGACCGACGACTGTTCGGTCGTGCTGAAGTACCTGCCGGACGTGCCGATCTACGTCGTCGCGGGTGACGAGTACAACATGAAGGTCACCCAGCCGGTCGACGTCTTCATCGCCGACAAGCTCTTCCAGCTCGCGTCCACCGCGGCCCCCAGCCCGGCGGACGACGCGGCCTACCGCGAGCTGCTCGCGGGCAAGACCCTGGTCGTCTTCGGCGGCTCGTACGGCATCGGCGCCGACATCGCCTCGCTCGCCGAGTCCTACGGCGCCAAGGTCTACGCGCTGGGCCGCTCCACCACGGGCACCCACGTGGAGAACCCGGAGCACGTCGACGACGCGCTGTCCACGGCGTACGGCGAGACCGGCCGCATCGACTACGTGATCAACACCGCAGGTGTGCTCCGTATCGGCAAGCTCGCCGAGACGGACAACACCACCATCCAGGAAGCGCTGAACGTCAACTACCTGGCGCCGGTGCAGATCGCGCGTGCCTCGCACAAGTACCTCGCCGAGACCAAGGGCCAGCTGCTGCTCTACACCTCCAGCAGCTACACCCGCGGCCGCGCCGAGTACAGCCTCTACTCCTCCACCAAGGCCGCCATGGTGAATCTCACCCAGGCCCTGGCGGACGAGTGGGCCGGCGACGGCATCCGCGTGAACTGCGTGAACCCGGAGCGCACCGCGACCCCGATGCGCACCAAGGCGTTCGGCACGGAGCCGGCCGGCTCGCTGCTGTCGTCCGAGGCCGTGGCCCGTACCTCGCTCGACGTACTGCTGTCGGCCCTGACCGGGCATGTCATCGACGTGCGTCAGCAGGACCCGACGCGCGGCGCCTCGGAAGCCTCGGGCTTCGAGCAGGCGCTGGCTTCGGTCCTGGACCGTCAGGAAGATGTGTAATACTTCTTGAATTCAAAATTCGGGCCTCTGTAGTCGCCGTTACACAGCGCACTGCGGGGGCCCGAATCCGTGAAGGCTCACCTTCACATGTCCTTTGCAAGGCACGAATCGGTAACCCTGGAGCAGGTTCTTCGTGATTTCGAAAGCCATTCGTATGGCTCGCGTGGGCAGCGGATCCGAGCTGGCCGCCGCAGTTCTGCTGATGCTCGGATTCCCGTGCATCATGCTGGCGGCGATAATTCCCAGCCTCTGGTTCTTCGCGGTGGCCGTCACCGCGACCTACCTCGCGGATCAATATCTGCACCAGCGGTCCAGCTATCTGGTCAACCGGCTGGCCAAGGTCCGCGCGGGCCTGTCCATCCGGTTCCTCGTGCGCCAGCTGTTGCTGGTGCTGCTGCTGGCCCGTATGGGGTACGCGGAGGAGATCGTCTTCTATGTGACGGTCGCCTGCCTCCTCGGCTTCTACGGGCTCCAGGCGCCGCACGGCGCGATGGTCACGCTGATCCGGCTGCGCCGCAAGCTGCCGGTCGTCACGCGCAACATCGACCTGCGCGGCGTGCGCATCCCGGACGCCCCGAGGCGCGGCCTGATAAACCGTTCCGCCGAGAAGATGCTCCACCTCGACGTCTTCGCGTTCGTCGGCGTGCTGATCGCCATCGAGACCGACGTCAACCTGTTCGCCTACGTCGGGCTCGGCCTCACCCTGCTCGGCGCCGTCGGCTATCTCGCCGTTCTGCTCCCGAAGCTGCGCGGCGCCCGGCTCCCGGCGCCGCCCCAGAAGGTGCTCGACGGTGTCGACGCCTGGCTGCGCGACTACCGGCCCACGGTGCTGCTGTACTTCTCCGGCTCCAAGGAGTCGGCGTACCAGGTCAACATGTGGCTGGACACGATGGCGCAGCTCGGCGGCCGGCCGCTGGTCCTGCTGCGCGAGCGCAACATCGTGCCGCAGCTCGCCAGTACCTCCCTCCCGGTGCTGTGCGTGCCGGGCGGTGTGCACCTGATGAACCTGGACCTGTCCTCCGTGCGTGTGGCGCTGTACGCCGCCAACGTCGGCAAGAACATCCACCTGCTGCGCGTGCCCACCATGAAGCACGTCTTCATCGGTCACGGCGACAGCGACAAGCTGGCCAGCGTCAACCCGTTCAGCAAGGCGTACGACGAGGTGTGGACCGCGGGCCGCGCCGGCCGCGACAGGTACGCACTGGCCGACGTCGGCGTCCTCAGCGACGACATCGTGGAGGTGGGCCGCCCGCAGCTCGCCCCGATCAGGACCGGCGCCGGCCGGCCCGGCAACCCGATCCCCACCGTGCTCTACGCCCCCACCTGGGAAGGCTGGGACGACAACCCCGGCAACACCTCCCTGCTGCTGGCCGGCGAGAACATCGTCAGGCGGCTGCTCGACTCCGAGAAGCCGGTCCGGCTGATCTACAAGCCGCACCCCTTCACCGGCACCCGCAGCCCCAGGGCCAAGGCCGTCCACACGCGGATCACCGAGATGGTCGAACAGGCCGCCGCGGCCCGTGCGAACGACCCGAAGTGGGCGAAGGAGGCCGCTTCGGCGGCCGCCGATCAGGCCGCCGCCCGCGCCGAGCTGGTCCGCGTCGAGGCGCGCCTCGCCGAACTGGCGGGCTCCTCCCGCATCGGCCGGGACGAGGCCGAGGAGTCGCGCGACTCGCTGGCCGACCCGGCCGCCCAGGCCGAGGGCGCCGCACTCAAGGACGAGTGGAACGCCGCGTACTGGCGCTCCTTCGGCTGGTGGGAGCACAAGGTCATCGCCGGTCCCGAGCCGCGGCTGTACGACTGCTTCAACGAGTCCGACGGCATGGTCTCGGACATCTCCAGCGTCGTCTCCGACTTCATCGCGAGCGGCAAGCCGTACGCGGTCACCGACTCGGCAGGGCTCGGCGAAGCCGAGTTCAAGCGCCAGAACACAGCGGTGCGTGCCGCGGTGATCCTCTCCAACAGCGCGATCGAGCTCGATGAGCTGCTGGCGGCGGTCGAGGACGGGGACGCCGACCCGCTCGCCGAGGACCGCCGCGAGCTGAAGCAGTATCTGCTCGGCCCGGACGAGCCGACCTCCATGGAGCAGTTCGAGGCGGCGGTGCAGGCGCTGGCCGCCAAGGCCGAGGCGCGCAACGCCGGTGTCCTGCAGAGGCTGGCCGAGACGGAGATGCACACGGAGGCCGAGCTCGCGGCGGAAACGGCGGCGGAGGCCGTGGCCGGGGCTGAGGTCGAAGGCGAGGCCGAGGTGCCCGCGCCGGGCCTCGACGACACGCCGGTCGGCTGACCGGAGCAGAAGCGGAACCGGAACGGCCCGGTGGCCCCTGGAAGGGGGCCACCGGGCCGTTCGTGTGTATCGGAGCAGGCCGGGGCTGAACCATTTGGTTGGAAGGCCACGAAATGCAACCTTTTGGCTCTTATGGTCGTCTTGTCTTTCTATGAATGACAAACTCGTGCCCGACGTCACGGTTGTCGTCGGCGCCTATGAAGCCATGCCCTACCTGGTCCGCTGCCTGGAGTCGGTGGAGTCGCAGACTCTCGGCGCCGACCGCATCGAGATCGTCGCGGTCGACGACGGCTCGACCGACGGCACGGGGGAGTATCTGGAGGAGTTCGCGGCCCGCTCCAAGGTCCGCACCACGGTGATCCACCAGCCCAACTCGGGCGGACCCAGCGGCCCGCGCAACGTCGGTCTCGCACTCGCCCGCGGCCGTTACGTCTTCTTCCTCGACGCCGACGACTTCTTCGGCGACGAGGCGCTGGGGCGGATGGTCGCCATGGCCGACCGGGCCGGGACGGATGTGGTGCTCGGCAGGATGGCCCCGCGCGGGCGGGGAGTGCCGCGGTCGATGTTCACGAGAACCCTGGAGCACGCGGATGTCCGCACCTCCCGGGTCATCTACGCGCTCAGTGCCCAGAAGCTGTTCCGGCGTGAGCTGCTGCGCCGGCTCGGTCTCACGTTCGACGAGACGCTCGCGACCGGCGAGGACGCGCTGTTCACGATGGAGGCCTATCTCAGCGGCAGCGGAGTCTCGGTCGTCGCCGACTACGACTGCTACTACCTGGTCGGCCGTGAGGACGGCAAACACGCGACGCGGCGCGGAAGTTACCCGCCGCGCTTCGAGGCGCTGACCGCCCTGGCCCGGCTCATAGCCCGGCTCGAACCGCCCGGCCCCGGGCGGGACCTGCTGATGGTCAGACCCTTCACGGTGGGGCTGCTCCAGCAGTTCGGTCCCGGTCTGCTGCGCCGGCCGGAGGCCGAGCAGCGCGACAGGCTGCGGCTCGCGGCCGCCATGACGGTTCCGTACTGGACCAGGGGAGTGGCCGCCCACATCAAGGTGGGGGAGAGGCTGGTGCTGGAGTGCGTGGCCCGCGGACGTCTCGATCTGCTGAAGGGGGTGCTGGAGTTCACCGCCGCCGGGTCCGTGCCCGAGGTGGTCACCGAGGGCCCTGCCGGGCGCACGTATCTCGCCTATCCGCACTTCCGCGACAGCCGGGCCGGGCTGCCCGACCGGGTGTACGAGGTCACCGTCCCCGACTGGTCGGGCAGTCGGCGGATACGGCCGCCGGGGCCGCGTCCCGCCACGATCCGGCGGCTGGCGCGCGGCGCGCGCAGGCGCGTGCGCGGGGGCGTGCGGCGACTGGTGCGCGGCGTCCGGGCCGGAGCCGGGCCTCTGGGCAGGGGAACGCTGGGTAAAGTCGATCCTGCTGAGCAGTATCCGCTCGGGAAACATCACTCGACTCGAGGACATTCATCGTGAAGGCACTCGTTCTCTCCGGAGGGGCGGGCACCCGCCTGCGTCCCATCACGCACACCTCGGCCAAGCAGCTGGTTCCCGTTGCCAACAAACCCGTGCTCTTCTACGGCCTGGAGGCGATCGCCGAAGCCGGTATCACCGAGGTCGGTGTGATCGTCGGGGACACCGCGGAGGAGATCCGAGAAGCCGTCGGGGACGGTTCCCGGTTCGGGGTGAAGGTCACCTACATCCCGCAGGACAAGCCGCTCGGACTCGCGCACGCGGTGGTTATCGCCCGGGAATTCCTGGGCGAGGACGATTTCGTGATGTATCTGGGCGACAACTTCATTGTCGGCGGTATCAGCGGACTCGTCGACGAATTCCGGAACGAGCGCCCGGACGCCCAGATCCTGTTGACGAAAGTACCCGACCCGACGTCTTTCGGTGTCGCCGAACTCGATGACGCGGGACGCGTTGTGGGCCTGGAGGAGAAGCCGAAGGAGCCCAAGAGCGATCTCGCGCTCGTCGGCGTTTATCTCTTCACCCCGTCCGTCCACGAGGCCGTGCGTTCCATCGAACCGTCCTGGCGCGGCGAGCTGGAGATCACGCACGCTCTCCAGTGGCTGATCGACCAGCGGCGCGACGTCCGCTCGACGACCATCGCGGGCTATTGGAAGGACACCGGCAACGTCACCGACATGCTGGAGGTCAACCGCCTGGTGCTGGAGTCCGTGGAGCCCAGCAACGAAGGCACGGTCGACGACGCCAGCGAGATCATCGGCAGGGTGCGCATCGAGGCGGGCGCGCAGATCACCAACAGCCGGATCGTCGGCCCGGCGATCATCGGCGGGGACACGGTGATCAGCGACGCGTACGTCGGCCCGTTCACCTCCGTCTCGGAGCGGTGCCGGATCGAGGACAGCGAGATCGAGTACTCCATCGTCCTGCGCAGCGCCTCCATCACCGGGGTGCGACGGATCGAGGCGTCGCTGATCGGCCGCGACGTCGAGGTCACGCCCGCCCCCCGCAATCCCTCCTCCCACCGACTCGTCCTCGGCGACCACAGCAAGGTGCAGATCTCCTCATGACCACCAAGATCCTGGTGACCGGCGGCGCCGGCTTCATCGGCTCCCACTACGTCCGCACGGTGCTGGGCCCGAGCGGCCCCGGTGACGTGTCCGTCACCGTGCTCGACAAGCTGACCTACGCGGGCAACCCCGCCAACCTCGACGAGGTGCGCGACCGTCCCGGATTCGACTTCGTCCAGGGCGACATCTGCGATCCCGACCTCGTCGGCAAGCTGATGGCCGAGCACGACCAGGTGGTGCACTTCGCCGCCGAGTCGCACGTGGACCGCTCCATCGACGGCGGCGCCGAGTTCGTCCGTACGAACGTGCTGGGCACACACACCCTGATCGACGCCGCCCACCGCGCGGGCATCAAGACCTTCGTGCACATCTCCACCGACGAGGTCTACGGGTCCATCGACGAGGGCTCCTGGCCCGAGACGCATCCGCTGGAGCCCAACTCGCCCTACTCCTCGGCCAAGGCGTCCAGCGACCTGATCGCGCTGTCGTACCACCGCACGCACGGCCTGGACGTCCGCGTGACCCGCTGCTCCAACAACTACGGGCACCATCACTTCCCCGAGAAGGTCATCCCGCTGTTCATCACCAACCTGCTGGACGGCCGGAAGGTCCCGCTCTACGGCGACGGCGGCAACGTCCGCGACTGGCTGCACATCGACGACCACGTCCAGGGCATCGAACTGGTCCGCACGAAGGGCCGCGCGGGCGAGGTCTACAACATCGGCGGCGGCACCGAGCTGTCGAACAAGGAGCTCACCGGCCTGCTGCTCGAAGCCTGTGGCGCCGACTGGGACACCAGCGTCGAGTACGTCACCGACCGCAAGGGCCACGACCGCCGCTACTCGGTCGACTGCACCAAGATCCGTGAGGAACTCGGCTACACGCCGCGCAAGGACTTCGCGACCGGCCTTTCCGAGACCGTGCAGTGGTACCGCGACAACCGCGCCTGGTGGGAGCCCCTCAAGGAGCGTGCCGCACTGTGAGCACCTGGCTGGTCACCGGCGCCGGCGGGATGCTGGCCCGGGACGTCCGCGACCGGCTCACGGCCGACGGGGTGCAGGTCGTCGCTCCGCGCCGCGCCGAGCTCGACATCACCGCACCCGACGCGGTGCGCTCGGTCCTGGCCGAGCACCGGCCCGCCGTGGTGGTCAACTGTGCCGCGTGGACCGACGTCGACGGCGCCGAGGAGCAGGAGGAGGCCGCGCTCGCGGTCAACGGCACCGGCCCGCGCGTGCTGGCCGAGGCGTGCAAGGAGAGCGGCGCCGTGCTGCTGCATGTCTCCACCGACTACGTCTTCGCCGGCGACGCGCACGCGCCCTACGCCGAGAACGCCCCCACCGCCCCGCGCACCGCCTACGGGCGCACCAAGCTGGCGGGGGAGCGTGCGGTGCTGGAGCTGCTGCCCGAGACCGGCCACGTGGTGCGCACGGCGTGGCTGTACGGCGCGGGCGGGCCGAACTTCGTGCGCACCATGATCCGGCTGGAGGCCTCCCGGGACACGCTGGACGTCGTGGACGACCAGCGCGGCCAGCCCACCTGGAGCGCGGACCTCGCCGACCTGCTGGTGCGGCTGGGGCACGGCGCGCTGGCCGGGGCAGTGGCCGCGGGAGTCCACCACGGCACCAGCGCCGGCGAGACCACGTGGTACGGATTTACCCGCGAGATCTTCCGCCTGCTGGGCGCCGACCCCGACCGCGTACGCCCGACGACCAGCGCAGCCTTCGTCCGGCCCGCGCCCCGGCCGGCGTACAGCGTGCTGGGGCACGCGGGATGGCGCGGTACCGGGGTCGAACCCCTGCGCGACTGGCGTGAGGCGCTCGCAGAAGCGTTCCCGGCGCTGCTCGAAGCAGAGCGCGGAATGGGTGCTACCGGCCAGTAGTAGTTTACGTGCAGGCGCCGTACACGCTAACTTCGCTGGGAATCAATCAATTTGATTCCCAGCGAAGGGCTCCACCAGTGGACCGCCACGGCTTCCTGCGCCAACTGCACCGCACCTACAAACCCCGGAACTATCTCGAAATCGGGGTCAATGACGGACGCAGCCTGGCGCTCTCCCGGGTTCCCTCCGTCGCGATCGACCCGGCATTCCGGGTCGTGACCAGCATCAGCTGCGATGTGCACCTGGTCAGGGCCACGAGCGACGACTTCTTCGGCCGCAAGGACCCCTTGGTCCATCTGCGCAACGGCCGCAATCCATTTCGCGCACTCGCCCGCAAGGATCCGCTGAACGTACTCGGCGGCGAGCCCCGGCTCGAACTGTCGTTCATCGACGGAATGCATCTCTTCGAGTACGCGCTGCGCGACTTCATGAACGTCGAACGGCATTCACGCTGGTCCAGCGTGATCGTGCTCGACGACATGCTCCCGAGGAGCGTGGACGAGGCCGCGCGCGACCGCCACACGAAGTTCTGGGCGGGCGATGTCTACAAGGTCGTCCAGGTGCTCCGCAAGTACCGCCCCGATCTGGTCGTCGTCGAGGTCGACACCGCGCCGACCGGCGTCGTCGCCGTCTTCGGCGCCAATCCGGAGAGCACCGTCCTCAAGGACAACTACGACAAGATCCTCGAGGAGTACGTCGTACCCGACCCGCAGGACGTGCCCGACGAGGTCCTGGTCCGCAAGAACGCCGTACAGCCCGAAGCCCTGCTCGGCGCGGACTTCTGGCCCGGCCTGATCCGGTCGCGTACGCTGCGCCGCTCGCGCGGCTCGTTCGCGCCGGTTCGCCGAAGCATCGAGAAGATCACCGGCTGAGAGCCGCCGCCCGA
This sequence comes from Streptomyces sp. NPDC043812, assembly GCF_056436245.1. Taxonomy (NCBI): domain Bacteria; kingdom Bacillati; phylum Actinomycetota; class Actinomycetes; order Kitasatosporales; family Streptomycetaceae; genus Streptomyces; species Streptomyces sp. NPDC043812. The sequence goes on along the minus strand of NZ_JBWKCY010000003.1, from coordinate 136,875 downwards.
TCACACAGACGCCCCCGGGACGGACATCCCGGGGGCGAATTGCTGTGCTCAGTCCCGCGCGCGCAGCTGCGCGTAGAAGGCCTCGCACTCCTCGTATCGGGGGAGCAGCCCCTGCTCCTCGGCCTCGGCCAGCGTCGGTGCGGCCGCGTCCTTGTCGGACAGCAGCGGTGTGATGCCCTCCGGCCACTCGATGCCGATGCCGGGGTCGAGCGGGTTGAGGCCGTGCTCACGCTCGGGGGCGTACCCCTCCGAACAGAGATAGACCACGGTGGCATCGTCGGTGAGTGCCATGAAGGCGTGGCCGAGGCCCTCGGACAGGTAGACGGAGTGGTGGTCGCTGTCGTCGAGCCGGACAGCCTCCCACTTGCCGTACGTGGGCGAGCCGACGCGGATGTCGACGATGACGTCGAGGACCGCGCCGCGCACGCACTTCACGTACTTGGCCTGGCTCGGCGGCACATCGGCGAAGTGGATGCCGCGCAGTGTGCCGCGGCTGGAGACCGAGCAGTTCGCCTGCTCCAGGCGGAGGCGTCCGCCGGTGGCCCCGGCGAAGTCGGGGGCCTTGAACCACTCGTGGAAACTGCCCCGGCTGTCGGGGAAGACCTTCGGTTCGTGCACCCAGGCCCCGCTGATGGAGAGCTGCCGCATCTGTTCACATCCCGGCTGTCGTGATCGCGTTCCCGGCCATTCTCGTACGCCCCGGCCCCGCTCCTGTCCCTGTCCCTGTCAGCCGAACACCTTGGCCGCCAGCCGACGGACCTTCCTGCGGCCCGCCGGAGGCAGCCGGCGCACGATCGGTCCGGCCACGGCACGCACGGCGCGCCGGGCCGCGGCCCGCCTGCGGTGCGCGGCCAGCTCCCGCAAAAGCCCGGGGTCGGGCACCGGGAGGCTGTCGTCGAGCCGCAGCCGTCCGGTGTCGTCCACACTCACCCTGCACAGCGGCAGCAGCGGACCCTTCGCGCCGTCCAGCCGCACCGAGAGCTGCCAGCTGCCGGCGGGAGCGCCGGGGACGCGCCGCGGCACCGACAGATGCGCCCGGGCCAGCTCGGGCCGCAGCACACCGGGGAAGGAGTGCACGGGCTCCGGATCGGTGTCCGGCGCCCAGTCCCCGGGCGCGGCCGTGGGCTGGGTCAGCACGAGCTCCGGGAAGCCGTCGCCGTTGCCCGTCCCCACGCCGGTGGAGCCTGTCGTGAACAGGTCGAGCCGCAGAGCGCCCCGCTCCCCGGGCATGCGCAGTACCGCACGGCCCGCGAGACGGGGCACGAGCTTCTTGGCGCGCCGGGCGACGTCGAGGGTGAGATTGCTGTGCGGGTCCGTGAAGTAAGGGATCACCGGGCGGGGAGGCGAGGCCAGCAGCGCGGGCAGACAGCGGCCGTCCACGCGGGGGTCGCGGTCGGCGCCCAGGCGGGCCTTGCGGACCAGGCCCACGCCGCGCACGGTCACCCACGCGTCCCAGAAGCCGCGTCCAAGGCTGCCCCGGCCCTTGCGCGCGCCCTCGGGCGCCAGATGTCCCGTGCCCCGCAGCACCACCTCGCAGGTCCCGTCGCCGAGATCCTCGACGCTTTCCGTGAACGTGGCGGAACAGGGCCACTCCACCGCCGTCTCACGGTTGCGCAGCGACAGCTCGGCCTTGTGCCCGCGGATGTCGTCGGTGACGTCCACGAGCTCACCGCCGGGCAGGAACGGCTCCGTGACGGCGGGATCCAGATACAGCCGGTTGTCGTGTCGCACCAGCGTCAGGGGCTTTTGGTGCTCACCGTGCACCAGACGAGCGGTGAGCCCGACCGTGATCCGCCCGTCCGGCTGCCAGGCGAAGTCCTCCAGCCGTACCGCGCCCTTCACGGAAGCCGCGAACCGCGCCAGCCGCACCAGCCCCTCGGCGTCGTCCTTGCGCAGCAGGGTGGAGCGCTGCCGCAGCAGCGGGCCGAGCCCGTCGTGCACCGCGTCGTTCATGAAGTCCAGGGCGAGCGGGCGCACCGCATCGATCATCTCGCGCAGGAAGTCCTCGTCGTAGGCGAGGACGGCAGGCTCGCTGAGCCTGCCGAGCATCTCCACCCGGTAGAAGCGGCGCAGCACCCGCTCCCGCAGCGGGCCGGGCTCCGTGCCCGCGACGACGACGTCGAGGACCTCACGGAGGTTGGCGTAGTAGCCGGCGGGCAAGAGCTTGGCCGACCCGGCGTTCTTTCCGTCGTCGCGTTTCGAGTAGTGGTAGCAGGTGTACGTGCCGAGGATCGAGACGACCTGGGCCGGGAGGTACGCCTTCATCATGTACAGCTGGTCCTCGAGGCGGCGCTTGCCCTCGGGGTAGGCGATGCCGTGCTCGCGCAGGAACTGCGTACGGAACATCTTGTGCGGGGTGAGGCTGTCGAACAGCGGGGCGTTGCTCAGCGTGCACTTCTCGCGGTTCTGCTTGAAGACACCGTGCGGGACCCCCCGGAAGTTGCTGGCGACCTTGCCCATCACGATGTCGGAGCCGTTGCGGTGGCCCATGTCGTACAGCCTGCGCAACGCGTCCGTGCCGAGGTGGTCGTCCTGATCGAGGAACTGGACGTACTCGCCCCTCGCCTCGGCCACCCCGATGTTGCGGGGCTTGCCGGGCCAGCCGGAATTGGGGATGTGGATCACTCGGAAGTGGGAGTACTGGGCGGCCAGTTCGTCCAGTCGCCCGGGAGTGTCGTCGGTGGACCCGTCATCGACGAACAGGACTTCGAATTCTTCCGCGGGCAGTGTCTGCCCGACCAACGATTCGATACAGGGATCGAGGTACTTGCCGGGGTTGTACACCGGGATGACGACACTCACTTTGACCGACACTGCTGTGCCCCGTCTCTTGTGGGAACCCGAGTCGAAGGTGGAGGCCGGAGGCAGGGCGATGCGGGCGCGCGCCACCGCCCACCTGCACCTTAGCGGTTGTCCGGATCTCGTATTCGTAAGCTCCGCAATTCCTGTTAGGGGTAAGCGGTTTCGGCGCGCCCCGTTGTGTCGCGGCGTCGCGACACGGCTGGAACCGGACGGTGCCCAGGGCCCGGTCCGGGGCTGTCCAGCGGGCGGAATGCCCGCGCACCCGGCACCGGCCCTGACATAGATTCGGCCTGTGACAGTGGCAAGACAGCAGGTGACCCAGGCCCGCAGGATCGTCGTGAAGGTCGGCTCGTCCTCGTTGACGACCGCCGCCGGAGGGCTCGACGCCGACCGTGTGGACGCTCTCGTCGACGTACTCGCCAAGATCCGCAGCGGAGGCGAGAAGGAGATAGTCCTCGTCTCCTCGGGAGCCATCGCCGCCGGGCTCGCGCCGCTCGGCCTGACGCGCCGCCCCAAGGACCTGGCCCGCCAGCAGGCGGCCGCCAGTGTCGGCCAGGGGCTGCTCGTGGCGCGCTACACCGCCTCCTTCGCCCGGTACGGCGTCCGCGTCGGCCAGGTCCTGCTGACCAGCGACGACACCAGTCGGCGCGCCCACTACCGCAACGCCTACCGCACCCTGGACCAGCTGCTCGACATGGGTGCCGTCCCGGTCGTCAACGAGAACGACACCGTTGCCACGGACGAGATCCGCTTCGGTGACAACGACCGGCTCGCCGCCCTCGTCGCCCATCTCGTACGCGCCGATCTGCTGGTCCTGCTCTCGGACGTCGACGGCCTGTACGACGGGGACCCGGCGAGGCCGGGTACCTCGCGCATCGACGAGGTCCACGGCCCTGACGACATCGCCCATGTGCAGATCGGCAGCGCCGGCAAGGCGGGCGTGGGCACCGGCGGGATGGTCACCAAGGTCGAGGCGGCGCGGATCTCCGCGGCCGCCGGTGTGCCCGTCGTCCTGACCTCCGCCGTACGCGCGGCCGACGCGCTCTCGGGCCGCGCGACCGGCACGTACTTCCACGCCACCGGACGGCGTTCCGCCGACCGGCTGCTGTGGCTCGCCCACGCCTCCACCCCGCAGGGCTCGCTGACTCTCGACGACGGTGCCGTGCGGGCCGTGGTCAAGGGGAAGAAGTCCCTCCTGCCGGCCGGCATCGCCGCCGTCGACGGTGAGTTCAGCGCCGGGGACCCCGTCGAACTGCGTGACTCCGCAGGCCGCGCCGTAGCCCGCGGACTCGTCAACTTCGACGCCAAGGAGATCCCCCAGCTGCTCGGCCGCTCCACGCGCGACCTCGCCCGGGAACTGGGTCCGGAGTACGAGCGGGAAGTCGTACACAGGGACGATCTCGTCGTCCTTCAGCCCTGACCGGCCCGCCGAAAGGCGGAAAGTCCTGCCATCCGCCGGAGACGTTTACCAAAACCGCCCCACGCCCCGCCGTGGGCTGGTCAACTTTGTTGCGGGGGTTGGCGGGGTTCGGCAACGACGCAGCAACAGGAGGCCGCCGGTGAGACGAGCGCGCCCTGGGGACATGCCCCGAGGCAATGGGAGGCCGTCCCCTGCCCGCCGTGCAGCGGGTGAGGAGCGGGCCCTGACCAGTGTCGGCGGCGCAGCCGACTATCAGGACGGCTTCGGCGACGGCGCCGGCACGACAGCTGCCGACCGGACCGGGGCCGGGTCCGCCGCGGAGACGGAGAGTCGCACGGAAGATCAGGCGCTGTCCAAGCTGTGGCACATCACGCTCAGCGTCTCCGGCGTGGAGGCCCCGCTCCAGGAGGTCCGCCGAGGCCTCGAGCAGCTCGCCCACGACCATCCGTTCCTGCTGACCAGCCGCTACGCCAACGACCATGCGGAGATCCGCTACTGGGAAGAGGCCCGCGATCTGCACGACGCGGCCGCCGTCGCGCTGCGGCTGTGGGGGGAGCACCGTTCCACGGCCAAGCTGCCGCCCTGGGAGATCGTCGGCCTGGAGGTCATCGACCGCCAGACCTACCACCAGCGGATCGCTGAGGGCTACGGCCCGCCGCCGGCGTCCCCGGTGGGTGTGCATCCCTTCTGAGGCTTCTGTCTCGCACAGCGGGATACGTTCCGGTGGGTACCCGCAGCGCACTACCCTGCGGGTATGACGTCGCTCTCTTCGGTCTCGCCCTACGACAACATGTCCCCGGTCGCCAAGGTCGCCTACCGGGCCCGGGCCGCAGCCGCCGACCTCGCGCCGCTGCCACGCTCGGCGAAGGACGACGCGCTGCTGGCGATGGCCGACGCCCTCGAGGTCCGGACAAGCGAGATCGTCGAGGCCAACGCCGAGGACGTCGCGCGGGCCCGCGAGGCGGGGACGAGCGAGTCGATCATCGACCGGCTCACGCTCACCCCGGAGCGGGTGCGTGCCATCGCCGCGGACGTACGGCACGTGGCCGCGCTGCCCGACCCGGTCGGCGAGGTGATGCGCGGATCGACGCTGCCGAACGGCATCGACCTGCGCCAGGTGCGCGTCCCGCTCGGCGTCGTCGGCATCATCTACGAGGCCCGGCCGAACGTGACCGTCGACGCCGCGGCCCTGTGCCTCAAGTCCGGCAACGCGGTGCTGCTGCGCGGCTCGTCCTCCGCGTACTCCTCCAACACCGCCCTGGTGAAGGTCCTGCGCGACGCCGTCGGCGGCTCCGGTCTGCCGGCCGACGCCGTCCAGCTCGTGCCCGGCGAGAGCCGTGACTCCGTACGGGAGCTGATGCGCGCCCGCGGCATGGTCGACGTGCTCATCCCGCGCGGCGGTGCCTCACTGATCCGCACGGTCGTCGAGGAGTCCACGGTGCCGGTCATCGAGACCGGTACCGGCAACTGCCATGTGTACGTCGACGCCGAGACCGACATCGACATGGCGATCGCGATCCTCATCAACTCCAAGGCGCAGCGCCCCAGCGTCTGCAACGCCGCGGAGACCCTCCTCGTCCACAAGGACATCGCCCCCGCCTTCCTGCCGCGTGCCCTGGGCGCGCTCGCCGACGCGGGTGTGACCGTCCATGGCGACGAGCGCGTCGTCGAGTACGCCGAGGCCACCAAGGCGACGATCGTCCCCGCCACCACGGAGGACTGGGAGACGGAGTACCTCTCCTACGACATCGCCGTCGCGGTCGTCGAGTCGCTGGAGGCGGCGGTCGCCCACATCCGGCTGTGGTCCTCCGGCCACACCGAGGCGATCGTGACGACCTCGCAGGCCACGGCCCGCCGATTCACCCAGTTGGTGGATTCCACGACCGTCGCCGTGAATGCGTCCACACGTTTCACCGACGGTGGCCAGTTCGGATTCGGCGCCGAGATCGGCATCTCCACGCAGAAGCTGCACGCCCGCGGCCCGATGGGGCTGCCCGAGTTGACCTCGACGAAGTACATCGTGACCGGGGACGGTCACATCCGGTAACCGTCAGCCACCCCCGAGGGGCGTCACCCGGGCGGGGAGAGTTCACGCTCTCCCTGCCCAAACCCATCGGCCCGGTCTACTCTGAGACCGTGCCGGACGACGTGGGGGGCAGGCCGTTCCCGGACGGCTGGGAGCCCGACGACGACCGCGGGGGCGCGGACGAGGACTTCGCCACCGTGGTCTTCGACGAGGACTTCGTACGGGCCGCCAAGATCCATGAACCGACCGCCGTCGAGCGGTTGCTGGCCGCCGCGGAAGCACGCGCCGAGGCCGAGGCAGCCCGCTCCGGCACCCGCTCCGCACCCACCGACGACGACCTCTACGGCGATCTCCACGGCTTCGGCGGCCACGAGCGCGAGCACGCCCGCGGCGGGGACGACGACTTCGACACCGACGACCTCGCGAGCCCGTACGGACGCCATGGCGGTGCACTGCGCCCGTATCGCGGCAGTGCGCGCTGGCACCGGCCGGTGGCCTGGATCCTGGCACTCGTGATGGGCATCGGGATGGTTGCCCTCGCCTTCACCGCCGTCTATCGCGGCGCTTCCGGCAACCGCCAGGACCAGGTGCCGCAGCCCGCCCGGACGGGCGTGGACGCTCCGCCCACCGGGGCCACGGTGAGTGGCAGCGGCGGCGTGCCCACGGCCGCCGACGCGAGCCCGGCGCCACCGGTGCCCGCCGCGCCGCGCACTCCCTGAAACACCCGTGCAGCCATGTGGCCGCATGCGTGAGAACTCGTCAGAACTTGTCGCGCACCAGCGCGTTTACCGTGCCCCTGTCAGACCTACCCTGAAAGTATGACTCGGCGCGGAGACCCGCCCGAGGGCTCACCCGAGGGGCTCCCGGGCGGTGAGGACGAGTACCGATCCGTCGTCTTCGACGAATCGTTCGTGCGGGCTGCCCAGATGCAGGAATTCTCGGCCGTCGAGCGCATGGGGGAGCACGCCCCCGCTGTGCGCAGCGTCCCCGGGGCGGGCCACAGACGCGCATCGCGGCAGATCCTGATGATCGTCCTCCTCGTCGCCGTCGCCTTCGGCACCGCCGTGTATCTCGGCATCCGCCAGCCCTATCAGTCCACTCCGGTCAGGCAGGCCGAGCAGCTGCGGATCACCCTGATCCCCCTCGCCCCACGAGGCCCCGTCCCCGGCGGCACACCCGCGGAGCTCTTCTCGCACAGCCCTGCCGCCCAGTACCGGAGCGGCGCATCGGGGGTCACCCTCCCGGCCGTACGGCGCACCGACCACTTCTCCGAGAGCCAGGTCATGACCGCTCTGGCGACCGCGAAGGACTACCTGGTGCAGTCGTCCCTCGATCCCGATGTGCTCACGGGCGGAGCGGTGCGTTCCGTGCGGGCGCTGGTCCACCCCGACCAGTTGGCCCAGTTCGACCGGAGCGTGGCTGCCCCGCAGGCCGACGGCCGGCACGCCACCACCGGCTGGCTGGTGCGTCTCGACCCGGCGAAGGTGGCGCTGGCCGATGCCACCGTGCGGGTGCAGGGCAGCCTACGAGTCGCAGAGGCGGGGTCGAACGCGCTGGAGGTCACGGCCGACCACACCTTCGTCTACGCCGTACGGCCCGCGGCGCTGACGGGGCCGGTGAGCGACCGGGCGTCGCTCTTCACCGTCCGCCGCGAGCTGCACTTCCGCCTCGACCCGGACGATCTGCGCCACCACCGCCTGGAGGTGCTGGGCAGCTCTGTCCAGGCGGGCCCGCAGGACTGCGCCCTGGATGCCTCGGGAGTGCTGCGTCCGCTGCTCGCGGGGCAGCGTGCGGGATCGGACGGTCCGGCGGGCACCGATCCGTACGCCCCGGGCCCGGCGACGGCGGCCCTGTGCGGGACGCTCGCCGCCGACGCCCAGCCATCACCCTGACGGGCGCGGGCTGTCCCTCGGGCGGCGCAGCCGCTCGAACTCCCGGCTCAGCTGTCCCGTGTGCCGCCCTCGCTCCCGCTGCTGGTCCCGTTGCTCCCGGTCGCGCCGCCACTCGCGCCGGTGAACTTGTCACGCAGCTTGCCGCCCAGGTCGCCCGCGCCACCGGCTATGTCGCCGACCAGCTTCATCAGCGGATCCTTGCTCGTGCGCACCGACTCGGCGTAGTGCGAGGCGGACTCGCGGAACGAGTCGGTGACCGAGGTGTCCTTGTCCTCCGTCCGGCGCGGGTAGTGACCGTCCATGATCCGCTGGTAGTCGCGGCTCTCGGCCCACTTCTTCAGCTCCGCTGCCCGGACCGTGGTGAACGGGTGCGAGCGGGGCAGCACGTTGAGGATCTTCAGCACCGAGTCGCGGAGGTCGCCGCCGGCCTCGTACTCCTCGGCCTGTGCCAGGAACGCGTCCACGTTCATCTCGTGCAGGTGGTTACCGCCGGCGATCTTCATCAGCCCTCGCATCGAGGCCTGCAGGTCCTGGCCGACCAGCAGCCCGGCGCGGTCCGCCGAGAGCTCCGACTTGCGGAACCATTCCCGCAGCGCGGTGACGATCGCCATGATCGCCATATTGCCCAGCGGGATCCAGGCGACCTTCACGGCGAGGGTGGTGAGGAAGAGCAGAATCGTGCGGTAGACGGAGTGGCCCGAGAGTGCATGGCCCACCTCGTGGCCGACGACCGCCCGCATCTCCTCCTCGTCGAGCAGCTCCACCAGGCCGGTGGTGACCACGATGATCGGCTCGTCCAGGCCGATGCACATCGCGTTGGGACGCGGGTCCTGCGTCACGTACATCGCGGGGACCTTCTCCAGGTCCAGGATGTAACAGGCGTCCCGCAGCATGGTGTGCAGATGCGCGAACTGCGCCTCGCTCACCCGCACCGAGTCGGAGAGGAAGAGCAGGCGCAGGCTGCGCTCGGGCAGCAGACCGCTCAGTGCCTTGAACACCGTGTCGAAACCGCTGAGCTTGCGCAGCGCCACCAGCGCCGAGCGGTCGGCCGGATGCTCATAGGCCCGCGACGAGATCTCCGGGAAGCGCCGGCGCCTCCTGCTCGGTGCGTGCTCCTGGCTTTCGGTCATCGTGCCCCCTGTTTGTCGCGTACCGTTCTCGTCCCCCTGACGACCCCCAGCGTAGGTGCTGGGGCTCCGACGCCGCGGGGGCTGTGGATAACCACAACGACCGAGTCGGCGTGAGCGTGCCCGAGCGGCCCGCATACGATGTGCGCGAAGTCTCTCCAGTCCGACTCCCGATCGATAGGTCCTGCTGAAGATGAGCCTCACCAGCGCCGCCGCCAACCTGGCCACTCTCGCCGAGGGCGCCGAGCACGGCGGCAACCACGCAAGCCTCAGCCCCTACATCACCGGCGGCGGCGCCCTGCTCGTGCTGCTCCTGCTGCTGTGGATCACCACACGCTTCAACCGCGACCGCTGAACCCACGCCGGTTGCCCGGGCCAGTAGGCTCTGCACGCATGGGAGAGCAGAACGTGGCTACCGGTTCCGGTGCCGGCAAGCGCCGAATCGGCGTGATGGGCGGGACGTTCGACCCGATCCACCATGGACACCTGGTGGCCGCCAGCGAGGTGGCCGCCCTCTTCCACCTCGACGAGGTGGTGTTCGTGCCGACCGGGCAGCCGTGGCAGAAGAGCCACAAGAACGTGTCCCCGGCCGAGGACCGCTACCTCATGACCGTCATCGCCACGGCGTCCAACCCGCAGTTCTCGGTGAGCCGCATCGACATCGACCGCGGGGGACCGACGTACACGATCGACACGTTGAGGGACCTGCGATCCCTCAACGACGACGCGGATCTCTTCTTCATCACGGGAGCCGACGCGCTCTCGCAGATCCTGGGCTGGCGGAATGCGGCAGAGCTGTTCTCGCTCGCGCATTTCATCGGGGTGACCCGTCCGGGCCATGATCTGACCGACGACGGACTGCCGGAGGGCGGGGTCTCGCTCGTGGAGGTGCCCGCCCTGGCGATCTCGTCGACCGACTGCCGGGAGCGGGTCGCCCAGGGCGACCCGGTCTGGTATCTGGTGCCGGACGGTGTGGTGCGCTACATCGACAAGCGTCAGTTGTACCGCGGCGAGTGAGCCACGGAGAGGGGCACCGGTGAACGACCAGCACAATCCTTACGACCCGTACCATCAGGAGCCGCAGATCATCGGCTACGACGAGTACGGACAGCCGGTCTATCAGCAGCCCCAGCAGTACGACCCTTACGCACAGCAGCAGCCCCGGCACCCTCAGCAGCCGCCCGCGCAGCAGCCCCGCGGTCAGCAGGACTACGGCTACGACCCCTACGGCAGTCAGGGCACGGACCCGTACGGCTCCGGGAGCACGGATCCGTACGGCCGCAGCGGCGACTACGGAACCCAGCAGTACCCCGCCCACCCCGGCACCGAGGGCTACGGGTACGAGGGATACAGCTACGACACGGGTACGCAGCCCGCGGCCGTCGACACCACCCAGCAGTGGAACATCCCGCACCAGCAGCCCGCCCCCGCCCCACCGCAGGAACGTCCGGCACCCGAGCCGGCCGCGGTGCCCGGGCAGCGCCGTGCCGCGGGCGGCGATGAGCGCGACTACCGCACCGAGCAGTTCTCCTTCATCGAGGAGCCGGACGAGGACTCCGAGGACGTCATCGACTGGCTCAAGTTCACCGAGAGCCGCTCGGAGCGCCGCGAGGAGGCCAAACGCCGTGGCCGCAACCGCGTGACCGCCCTCGTCGTCACCCTGGCGCTCGTCCTCGTGGGCGGCGTCGGCTACCTCTGGTACGCGGGCAAGCTGCCCGGCCTCTCGGACTCCAAGAGCGCCGGAAGCAGCGCGGCCGGCCCGCAGAAGCGCGACGTCATCGTGGTGCACCTGCACAACACGAAGAGCGAGCGGACCTCCACCGCGCTCCTCGTCGACAACGTCACCACCCAGCAGGGCACGACCGTCCTGCTCCCCAACACCCTCTCCGTGGCCAACGACGACGGCACGGCCACCACCCTCGGCAAGTCCGTCGAGGACGACGGATCCACCGGCACCCGTGAATCGATCGGCACCCTGCTGGGTGCCAAGATCTCCGGCACCTGGCGGCTGGACACCCCGTACCTGGAGAACCTTGTCGAACTCGTCGGCACCATCGACCTCACGACCGACACCGCGGTGCCCGGCGCCAAGAAGGGCGACGCCCCGCTGGTGAAGAAGGGCGAGAACCAGACCCTCAACGGGCGCGCCGCCGTCGCCTACGCCACCCACGTTGCCCCGGGCGAGGCCGACGAGAAGCAGCTGCAGCGCTTCGGCCAGGTCATGGGAGCCGTGCTGAAGAAGCTCCCCGACGACGCCAAGTCCGCCACCGTGATCGTCGAGACACTCGCGCAGATCCTGGACCCCTCGCTCAACGAGAAGGACCTCGGCACCTCCTTGGCGAAACTCGCCGAGCACGCGAAGGGCGGCGACTACAAGACGGCAATGCTTCCCGTGCAGCAGGGCGGCACGCTCACCGAGCAGGCGGCGAACAGCGTGGTCAAGGACGTCCTCGGCGGCTCTGTCAGCGCTCCGGAGCAGGGCGCGGCGGTCCGCGTCGGGATCAAGAACGCGACCGGAAACGACAAGGCGACGGAGAAGGCCCGCATCTCGCTCGTCAACGGCGGCTACACCGTCATCGACGGTGGCAAGGCCGGCACCGTGGCTTCCTCGCAGATCACCTACGGGGACGAGGCGCAGAAACCCAAGGCCGCGGAGGTCGCCAAGACCCTTGGGCTGCCGGCGGACGCGGTCAAGAAGGGCAGGGCCGCCGCGAACGCGGACGTGTCCGTGGTCCTCGGTTCCGACTTCGGGTCCGGCGCCGGGGACTGAGGCGGCCGCCGGCGGGCGGTTACCGAGGGCTGACGCGTCCCGAACAATCGAGGCGAGGCGTGTCGGCGGTCCGTGAGACCCTTGATGGGTTACCGACCGCCGACGAAAGCCTGCTTGTGACCGCCACTGACCGTTCCATCGAGCTCGTCAACGCCGCCGCCCAGGCGGCCGCCGACCGGCTCGCGCACGACATCATCGCCTACGACGTCAGCGATGTGCTCTCCATCACCGACGCCTTCCTGCTCGCCTCCGCGCCCAACGACCGCCAGGTCAAGTCGATCGTCGACGAGATCGAGGAGCGGCTGAACAAGCAGCTCGGCGCCAAGCCGGTGCGCCGTGAGGGTGACCGCGACGCCCGCTGGATCCTGCTCGACTACGTCGACATCGTCGTGCACGTCCAGCACAGCGAGGAGCGCGTCTTCTACGCCCTGGAGCGCCTGTGGAAGGACTGCCCCGAGCTGCCGCTTCCCGAGGACGCCCTCAAGACCCGTGGCAAGGCCGAGGAGCACGCCCAGCTCGCCGGCAGGGACGCGGAAGGTGAGCTGAGCTGAACGGGACGAACAGCGTGCCCGCGGCCGGTGACAGGCGCGGGAGCAAGAAGCGGGGCCGCCGTGTGGTCCTGTGGCGGCACGGCCAGACCGCCTGGAATCTGGAGCGTCGCTTCCAGGGATCCACGGACATCGAGCTGACCGAGGAAGGCGTCGCCCAGGCGCGCCGTGCGGCTCGGCTACTCGCTTCGCTGAAGCCGGACGCGATCGTCGCCTCCGACCTCAAGCGGGCGGCGGCGACCGCCGGCGAGCTGGCCGCGATCACCGGCGCGGACGTCTCCTACGACGCGGCGCTGCGCGAGACGTACGCGGGCGTCTGGCAGGGCCTGACCCATGAGGAGATCGTCCGGTTGTACGGCGACCAGTACGCCGCGTGGAAGCGCGGCGAGCCGGTGCGCCGGGGCGGCGGCGAACTGGAGACGGAGGTCGCCGACCGTGCCGCCCCCGTGGTGCTCCACCACGCCGACAAGCTGCCCGACGACGGCACGCTCGTCGTCGTGAGCCACGGCGGCACCATCCGCACCACGATCGGCCGGCTGCTGGGCCTGGAGGCCCACCACTGGGAGGGCCTCGGCGGCCTCTCGAACTGCTGCTGGTCGGTGCTGGGCGAGGGCGCGCGGGGTTGGCGCCTGCTGGAGCACAACGCCGGGACGCTCCCCGAGCCCGTGCTCGGCGACGACACCTGAGCGCGGCCGGCGCCCCGACGGACACAGCGGGGGCGGCCGCCCGGACCCGGATTTCACTTTCCGGCTGGTCGCAGGCTAAAGTTCTTCTTGTTCGCAGCGCGGAGCGCGAAGAACACGCGGGGCTATAGCTCAGTTGGTAGAGCGCCTGCATGGCATGCAGGAGGTCAGGAGTTCAATTCTCCTTAGCTCCACAATCAGGATCCCGTCCCCGTCAGGGGGCGGGATTCTTCGTTTCTCCCTCTGCACAGAGCGTCTCCATCGCGGTGCGGCTCTCTTCGTCGTTCGGGGTGTAGGCGACGATCCGGCACTCCGGCATCCCGTTGATGGACAGCGACACCGACGTCATCCGTATCTCGCCCACCGCGTCGCGCCGGAAGGTCTTCACCCGCGTCCCCGGCGGGACCACGTCGCCGCTGCGCCACAAACGGGCGAAGTCCTCACTGGCGTCCGTCAGGCGCCGGACGAACGACTCCCAGGCGGGCTCGCCCACATGCCGACCGTAAGCACCGCGCATCTGCGCCACCATCAACGGCAGCTCCTGCTCCATGTTGACGACCGGACAGCACTGCGCGGGGACGGTGAACAGCGTCCACAGCACATTGCGTTCGCCGCGGTCGTTGCGTCCCGTCAGCTGAAAGAGCACCTCGTAGGGGGTGTTGGTGGCCAGCACGTCGTAGCGGCTGTTGTAGACGACCGCCGGAGTCGGGGCGAGGGCGTCGATGATGCCCTGGATCTCGGGGCTGACCACCTCGATGTCCTCGGCCTCACCGTCCGGGGCGTACGGCACCTGCGCCAGGTGGTAGAGATGCTCGCGCTCGGGCCGGTCGAGACGCAGCGTGCGTGCCACGGCATTCAGGACCTGCGCCGAGGCGTTGATCGGGCGGCCCTGCTCCAGCCAGGTGTACCAGGTGACGCCGACGCCGGAGAGCTGGGCGACCTCCTCCCGGCGCAGCCCCGGTGTCCGGCGGCGGAACCCCGGCGGCATGCCGAAGTCCTCCGGTGTCACCCGGGCGCGGCGGCTGCGCAGGAAAGCCGCCAGCTCCGGTCTGCGGCGCTGCTGTACCGGTGCTGCCACCGTTGCCACACCCCCATGGTCGAGTTCCCCCACCGCCGTTGCCAGGTGCTGTCAGTACCAGCATCGGCGGGCTCTCGTTACCGGTATCGGGTTGCCGCCATGTTGCTGGCATGACGACGACCTCAACACGTCCCGTACTCAGTAAAGACGGCAGCTCGGACAATCGGCCCGGGCTGCTGCTCGCAGTGGTGCTCGCCGCGCAGTTCATGGCGCTGCTCGATGTCTTCATCGTCAACGTCGCCGCGCCCACCGTCCGTTCCGAACTGGGCGCTTCCGGTGCCGGACTGCAGCTCGTCATCGCGGGGTACACCATCGCGTACGCGGTCCTGTTGATCACCGGCGCGCGGCTGGGCGACCTGCTCGGGCACCGCCGGATGTACCTGGGCGGGCTCGCCGTGTTCACCGCTGCTTCGCTCGCCTGCGGACTGGCCGCCGGCACCGGCCAGTTGATCGCGTTCCGGCTGGTGCAGGGCGGCGGAGCGGCGCTGATGATCCCGCAGGTGCTCAGCCTGATCCAACGGAACTTCACCGGCGAGGCGCGGGCCAGGGCACTGGGTGCGTACTCGGCGGTGCTCGCGACCGGCGCCGCGGCGGGCCAGGTGCTCGGCGGGGTGCTGGTCGGTGCCGATCTGTTCGATGCGAGCTGGCGGCCCGTCTTCCTGGTCAACGTGCCGATCGGCCTGGTGCTCCTCGGCCTCGGCGTCCGCGTCCTGCCACGGGACCGCCGCAGCGAGCCGGAGCGTGCCCGTCCGCTGGATCTGCCCGGTCTCGGCCTCCTCACCGCGGCCGTATCGCTGCTCGCCGTCCCCCGGGGCGCAGGCGTCCGCCGACGCGCTGTGGGCGTGCGCCCTCGCCCTGGCGGCGGCGTGTGCTCTCGGTGCCGTGGCCGGTCTCGTTCGCAAACGTCGCTGACCTCGTTGCGTGGCCATGGCAGAATCGGACGGCCGGAGGGGACACCGGCCGTACGGGAGGGAGCGCACGATGTCCGCCAGCGGCGAGGAGGCAGAGGATGCTGCCCTTGAGCTGCTCGCCACGGCGGAGGCACGTGCTCGCCTCAACTGTCCTTCCTGCGGATCTGCCCACGTCGCCCAGGTCCTCGGCGACAACGGAGGAGTTTCCTACGTGTGCACGGCCTGCGGCCACAGCTGGAGCTGAATGATGGGTGCCCACAGGCGGAAATGCGACTGGTGCGGCAGCGGTACGCCCATCGTCCGGGACATGGATCCGGTCAATCCCGAGTACCAGTACTGGTGCGAGGAGTGTGCGCGGGCGCTGATCATAAAGGGCGACCCCATCGAAACCTACCGGGAACTCGAAGGGGAGCCGATCTACGGCCGACTGCTCGACGAGCACTGCACCCTCAAGCGGTTCTATTCGTTCGCAACGGCCTGAGCGCACAGGGTGAGCACGGCCCCGGTGGGGGCGGCTCGGCAGCCTTCCTAATGCCGCGGAGGAAACGGGCATTTCGTGCCTCGGTGGGGTGCGGAACAAACGATTTGGAGATGCGCCGACGAGGGCGTTAATGTTCTCTACGTCGCCGCGAGGGAAGCCCGAAGCGGGGACAGGCAAGGGGCTATAGCTCAGTTGGTAGAGCGCCTGCATGGCATGCAGGAGGTCAGGAGTTCAATTCTCCTTAGCTCCACAGAACACGAGAGGCGGGCCACCCGATCGGGTGGCCCGCCTCCTTTCATGCGGTACCGGGGGCCGGCCGGATCAACTCCGGCCGCTGCCCAGGGCCTTGCGGTTGCTGCTGGGCAGTGCGGGACGTGAGGGCTCCCGGGCGGGCGCCGGGGCGTCCACCTGCTCCAGACGCATCGCCAGCGCGGGGCAGCGCCGTACCGCCCGCTGCGCGCGCCCGCGCATGTGCATGGGGACGACCGCGTCGGCCACGGACGGGTAGCCGTCGGGGTTGAGCCGGATCAGCTCCGGGACGATGTCGGCGCACAGCCCGTGCCCCTGGCAGAGCGTCCAGTCGATGTAGACCTTCTCGCCGCTCGGGATCGACTCCTCCGCCTCCTCGTAGCCCGGCAGCGGCAGCGGCAGAACGCCCGTCGTCGGGCGTCCGCAGCCACCGTCCAGGACATGGGCGGCGAGATCGTCCGTGAATGCGGACAGCGTCGAGGCGAAGAAACGTGCGGAACCGTCGGGGTGCTTGCACGCGCCGCGGCCCTTCACCGCCTGCGTCACCTCCCGCAGCGCCTCCAGCGCCGCCGGTCCGCCACCGTTGATCACATCGGCGAGACCACCGGCCGCGGCGGGCAGGCCCAGCTTGCACGGTCCGCACTGGCCGGCGGTCTCCGCCGCGAGCCAGTTGGCCACTCTCAGTGACTCGCCCAGCGGGCAGGTCTCCGGCCCGATCGGCAGGATCGCTCCCGCGCCCAGGGCGCCCCCCACGGACGCCAGGGACGCTTTGGAGACGACGGACTCGTGCACGGCCACCGAGTCGATCCAGTTGCCGTGGTAGCCGCCCGTCAGCACGCCCTGCGGCAGCGGCGGCGCGCCTGCCAGCTGCAGGACGTAGCGGAGCGGCACACCCGTGGGCACCTCGACCACCATCGGGCGCGCGACCGCTCCGGAGATCGTCAGCATCACGGTGCCGGGTTCCGAGTCGAGGCCGGTGTGGCCGTAACGCCGGGAGCCTATGCGTGCGGCGACGGCCAGCTGCGCGAACGTCTCCGCGTTCGACAGCAGCGTCGGCGCACCGCCCACACCCGAGTCCGCGGCGCGCACCCGGCGGCCGGGCGGCAGCGCGGGGCCGCCGTTGACGGCGCGGATCACGGATGACGCCTCACCGGACACCATGCGCTCCGGCGTGCGGACGACTCTGGCGCGCAGCTGCTGGCCACGCCGGTCGCTCAGTCCGCGCTCGGCGAGCGCGGCACGCATGGAGATCTCCGTGGAGTTGCGGGTGACCGCGACGACCAGGGTGCGCGCGCCGAGCGCCTCGGCGGCCAGCAGGGCGCCGTCGAGAATCAGGTGCGGTGCACGGTTGAGCAGGACCGTGTCCTTGCGGCAGGCGGGCTCTCCCTCGCTTCCGTTGACCACGACGACCGGACGCACACCCCGCCGGATGGCCGATTTGGCCACGGCGCGCAGCTTCTTGCCGAACGGGAATCCCGCTCCGCCGCGGCCGGTCAGGGATATCTCCTCGGCGAGCTGCGCGAGCCGCTCACCGCTCACCGGCTCGAGGGGGCCGTGGACCTTCAGATGCATCTGCAGGTCGAGCCGTTCGACGAGGTCGAAGCCCTGCGTCAGCTGCGGAAGGCCGACGACGCGGACCTCGGGGACGTCGGGGAGGGGGGCGTTCACGGTCGTTCTCCTGCAGGTGCGTTCCAGGGCTCTCCGGCGGGGGGCTGGTAGAGGGGGCCTGGCATCTGAGCGGTCCCGTCGTACGTGGCGGCGCCACTGTCGTACGGGGGGTTGTCGTACGGGGTACCGGTGTACGGGGAGGCGGCCTCGGCCGCGCCGGTGGCGTCGTACGGGGCGGAGCCGTAGCCCGCGGTGGCGTCGTAGGGCGCGTCGTACGCGGCTGCGCCCGTGGAGTCGTAGGACGGCGTCGTGGAGCCGTACGGCAACGGGCTGTCGTAGGACGGGGGTGTGTCGTAGGACGCCGGAGCGTCGTAGGACGGCGGGGTGTCGTACGAGGGCGCCGCCTCGAACAGGGGAGGAGGCGGCGTGTCGTAGACCGGGGTCGACGGCTCGGGCCGCACGGCCTGGGCCGGCGGGGGCGGGGAGGGGGTGGGCCAGGCGCCCGGACGGGGACCCGTCTCGGACACCACGGGTATCTCCTCCGTCATCGGCACCCGCTCGGCGAGGGGGGCGGACGGCTCGTTGGCCAGCGACACGGCCCGGTAGGCCGCGGCCATGCCGGGGCCACGGCCAGTCCCCGCACCGCCGGCGGCCGGCATCGCCTCGGTGTCCGGCGGCGGCGGAGCCTCGTACAGCTGGGGAGCGGGCGCGGCGAGCCGGGGCGGCTGTGCGCGGGCCTGTCCGAGCGGCGACGGGAAGTCCTGCTCGTACGGGCGCTGCGACGGAATGCCGTTCACCCGGTCCATACGGTCCATGCGGTCCATGCCAGCGGGTACGGCCGAGCGGCCCGTCCCGTTCAGCCCGCTCGTGCCGGGCAGCGGGGAAGTGGCCAGATCGCGCTGTGCCTGGTCGTCGCCGGACAGCGGTCCGCCGTCCCCTCCGCCCGTCAGCGACATGATCTTGGCAGCGACCCGCCGCTGCAGTGGACGCGGCAGCAGACGCACCGAGACGGCCGCGGCGACACCTGCCAGCGCCAGGCAGTACATGGCGACGACCCAGGTCGCCGCGGGGCGCCCGGCGTAGAGCCCGTGGACCAGCGCGAAGCACCAGGCCGGGTACGCGAGCATGTGCAGCGGCCGCCAGCGGCCCGCGACGCGGATGTTGCCCGCGAGGGCGCTGCGCAGCGCGCCGGTCGTGGCGGCGACGACCATCAGGAAGCCGGCCAGCGATCCGAAACCGATCAGGGCCGACGTGCCGGTCACGCCGAGACCGAACGGAATCAGCGCACCGATCAGTGCCACATGGCCGAGCGAGACCTTCACGGTGGCGTGCAGCAGCAGGAAGCCGAGCGAGGCGACCGCGGTGGTGCGGTGGATGCCCTGGGCGAGCAGGCGGTGGCGCGGTGCCAGAAGCACCCGGTCGGTGGCTATCAGGCCCCACGCGACGGACGCCGTCAGCGACACCAGGGAGAGCACTCCGGTGGTGAAGTCGAGCGCGGCGCGAAAACTGTCGCTGCCTCCGATGGCGAGCAGCGGGATGAGAATCAACACGGCCGCGTAGAGGCCGCCTTGCACGGGGCGGCTGAGTCCGGGGCCGGGGCCCGGCGACAAACGCTGTTTGAGACGAGGGTTCATGGGGCGACTCCGAATGGTGCGGGAAAGCTGTCCCGTTGACGCACTCTAGGTGGCCCCATACCGCGCAGAGCGAGTTTTCGCTGTTATTAGAGGTGAAGTACAGCCAACTGACTCTGGGGTTGCCCTGGATAGAGTCGATACGCCGAGTAACCCGGACATCATGATCGCCGAGCGACGGTCGTGGGCGCCGCGGAAGGCGCATGCGGCCACTTCCCGCACTGCGGTACCCTGACGCCATGCGTGCCGTACGCCTTCTGCTTAGCGAGCCGCGCTGATCAGTCCCGACGGTGGAAAGAACCCGTCGGAATCGGCGCGGCGTCCCCTCCTGTGCGAGGGGATTTTTCATTTCGGCACCGGATGAATCAGCGGCAGCTGGCAGAGACGATCGATGGAGCTTTGAAGGATCATGAGCGAGACGAACTCTGCTGCCGAGGCAGCAGCCCCGCATCGATACACGGCTGCCATGGCGGCCGACATCGAGGCACGCTGGCAGGACTTCTGGGACGCCGACGGGACGTACGAGGCGCCCAACCCGAGCGGTGACCTGGCCGGCGATCCCGCAGTGGTCGCCCGCCCGAAGAAGTTCATCATGGACATGTTCCCGTACCCCTCCGGTGCGGGCCTGCACGTCGGCCACCCGCTGGGGTACATCGCCACCGACGTCTTCGCCCGTCACCAGCGCATGACCGGGCACAACGTCCTGCACACGCTGGGCTTCGACGCGTTCGGCCTGCCCGCCGAGCAGCACGCCGTCGCCACCGGCACGCACCCGCGGGTGTCGACCGAGGCGGCCATGCAGAACATGAAGGGCCAGCTTCGCCGCCTGGGTCTGGGCCACGACAAGCGCCGGTCGGTCGCGACGATCGACCCGGACTACTACAAGTGGACCCAGTGGATCTTCCTGCAGATCTTCAACTCCTGGTTCGACCAGGACGCGAAGAGGGCCCGTCCGATCGACGAGCTGGTGGCGCAGTTCGAAAGCGGCTCGCGCGAGGTGCCCGGGGGCCGGGCATGGAGCGCGCTGAGCGCCCGTGAACGCGCCGACGTCCTGGGCGAGTACCGGCTGGCCTACGCCTCCGACGCCCCCGTCAACTGGTGTCCGGGACTGGGCACCGTGCTGGCCAACGAAGAGGTCACGGCCGACGGCCGCTCCGAGCGCGGCAACTTCCCGGTGTTCAAGGCCAAGCTGCGCCAGTGGAACATGCGCATCACCGCCTACGCCGACCGGCTGCTGGACGACCTGGACGCGCTGGACTGGCCCGAGGCCATCAAGCTGCAGCAGCGCAACTGGATCGGCCGCTCCGAGGGAGCGCGTGTCGACTTCTCCGTCGACGGCTCCTCCGAGGCGAAGGTCACCGTCTTCACCACCCGCCCCGACACCCTGTTCGGCGCGACCTACATGGTGCTGGCGCCCGAGCACGGCCTGATCGACTCGATCCTGCCCGCCGCGTGGCCCGAGGGCGTCAAGGACGCCTGGACAGGCGGTGCCGCGACCCCGGCCGACGCCGTCTCGGCCTACCGCAAGCAGGCCCAGACCAAGAGCGACGTCGAGCGTCAGACCGAGCACAAGGACAAGACCGGTGTCTTCACCGGTGCCTATGCCCTGAACCCGGTCACCGGCGCCCGTATCCCCGTCTTCGTCGCCGACTACGTGCTGATGGGCTACGGGACTGGCGCGATCATGGCCGTCCCCGGACAGGACGAGCGCGACTGGGAGTTCGCCGAGGCGTTCGGGCTGCCGATCATCCGCACGGTCCAGCCGCCCGAGGGCTGGGAGGGCGAGGCGTTCACCGGCCAGGGCCCGGCGGTCAACTCGTCGAACGACGAGATCTCGCTGGACGGTCTGGGCGTCACCGAGGCCAAGGCGAGGATCACCGAGTGGCTGGTCGCCAAGGGCATCGGCCAGGCAACGATCAACTTCCGGCTGCGTGACTGGCTGTTCAGCCGCCAGCGCTACTGGGGCGAGCCCTTCCCGATCGTCTACGACGAGGACGGAATCGCGCACGCGCTGCCCGAGTCGATGCTGCCGCTGGAGCTGCCGGAGGTCGACGACTACTCGCCGCGCACCTTCGAGCCGAACGACGCGGACACCCAGCCCGAGACGCCGCTGTCCCGCAACGAGGACTGGGTCAACGTCACCCTGGACCTGGGCGACGGGCCGAGGAAGTACCGGCGCGAGACCAACACCATGCCGAACTGGGCCGGTTCGTGCTGGTACGAGCTGCGCTACCTGGACCCGCACAACGGCGCCAAGCTGGTCGACCCGGCGATCGAGCAGTACTGGATGGGCCCCCGCGAGGGACAGCCACACGGCGGCGTCGACCTGTACGTGGGCGGTGCCGAGCACGCCGTGCTGCACCTGCTGTACGCGCGGTTCTGGTCCAAGGTGCTGTTCGACCTGGGCCACGTCTCGTCCGCCGAGCCGTTCCACAAGCTGTACAACCAGGGCATGATCCAGGCCTACGTCTACCGGGACAGCCGCGGCTTCCCGGTGACCGCCACCCAGGTCGAGGAGCGGGACGGAAAGTTCTTCTTCGAGGGCGAGCCGGTCAAGCGCGAGCTGGGCAAGATGGGCAAGTCCCTGAAGAACGCGGTCACGCCCGACGAGATCTGCGCCGAGTACGGAGCGGACACGCTGCGTCTGTACGAGATGGCGATGGGCCCCCTGGACGTGTCGCGTCCGTGGGACACCCGCGCGGTCGTCGGCCAGTACCGGCTGCTGCAGCGGCTGTGGCGCAACATTGTCGACGAGTCGACCGGTGAGGTCACCGTCGTGGACGGCGAGGGCGACGAGGACACGCTGCGCGCGCTGCACAAGGCGATCGACGGCGCAGGACAGGACCTGGCGGCGATGCGGTTCAACACGGCGATCGCCAAGATCACCGAGCTGAACAACCATCTGACCAAGACCGGTACACCGCTGTCGCGCTCGGTCGCGGAGCGGCTGGTGCTGCTGGTGGCCCCGCTGGCGCCGCACATCGCCGAGGAGCTGTGGCGCAAGCTGGGCCACGGCGAGTCCGTCGTCCACGCGGACTTCCCGGTGGCCGACCCGGCATATGTCGTGGACGAGTCCGTGACCTGCGTCGTGCAGATCAAGGGCAAGGTCAGGGCGCGGCTGGAGGTCTCCCCGTCGATCACGGACGCGGACCTGGAAGCGCTGGCGCTGGGCGACGACGCGGTCGTCGCGGCGCTGGGCGGCGCCGGTATCCGCAAGGTGATCGTGCGGGCACCGAAGCTGGTCAACATCGTTCCGGCTTGACGTCCGAACAGCGATCCGGCGTGATGTCCGAACGTCGTTCCGGCATGGCGCCGACGGGCTGACGGGGACGGCACAGGGCCATCCCCTACGGGCAGGTTGGGGGTTCCGATGGAACCTCCGGCCTGCCCTTTCCGTTTACGGTGGGAGGAACACAACCCGATGCCGGAGGGGCGCTCATGGACGCAGGAGCCGTGGTCATGATCCTGGCGCTGCTTTTCTTCGCTTTCGTGGCCTTGGGGGTGTATGTCGGCGTGAAGGCCATCGGTGCGGCCAAGCGCGGGGTGGAGCGCACCGTCACCCAGGCCCGGCGCACGGTCGAGGAGACCACGCTGCGGGCCAGGAGCTATGGACAGGTCGGTGTCACGGGCGAGCTTGCCCAGCTGCGGCTGTCCCTGCGCACTTCTATGCGGGCCACGCAGGAAGCGCTGAACGCCGGCGTGACGGAGGACGCGTCGCTGTCGGAGTCGCTGGCCCTGTTCCGGCGGCTCAGCGCGCATGGGCAAGAGCTCGACGGCGAGCTCAAGCGGCTGGAGCGCGAGCCGGACAGGTCGACGCTCGCCGCGTTGCTGCCCGGGCTCCGCGAGCGGACGGAGCGGATCACGCACTCCGCCGAGTCGCTGCGCTGGGCGGCCCGGGACCGTGCACAGAAGTTCGCCGCCGACGATCTCGACGAGCTGAGCTCGCAGATCGACATGGAGGCGGGGGCGCTGCGCCACTGGTCCGCGGAGACGGGCGTGGCAGGGACACAGGGCACGCCGGACACGCCGGCCCCGGGCGGCGACCGTGCCTCGCGGCCCGCTGCCGACGCGACGGCGTCCTGGCCGGAGGCCGGGCACGGGGACGGTGCCGGAGATCCGGCTGCTGCCGAGCAGACCTGGCCCGGCTCCGATGCCGACTCGGCGCGGGCGGACGACGGGCGTCCGCAGGCGATCACGGCGCGCGATCCACGAGTGCAGACCACCTATCCCTGGCAGAAGTCCGCACACCCGGAGACCTCCAACTGATCCGGGACGGAGCGCGCCGCCCGGACCGCCGGAACAGCCGGCGGGGTGGCCTTCGCAGACCCCCTTCGCCGCGGCTCGCTCACGTGCAGGACAGGGCCGGGCTGCCGTCCGGCAGCGACTGCGGGTAACCTCCCGCTCATGTCCCGCCATGTCGCGATCGTCACCGATTCCACGGCCTACCTGCCGCCACCGACGATGGAGCGGCACAGCATCACCGCAGTGCCGCTGACCGTCGTCCTGGGCGATCAGGCGCTGGAGGAGGGCACCGAGATCTCGGCTCGCTCGCTTGCGCTGGCCCTGCAGAAGCGCAAGTCGGTGACCACGTCCCGGCCGAGTCCCGAAACGTTTGCGCGGGCCTATCGCGCGTGCGCCGAGGCGGGCGCGGGCGGGATCGTCTCCCTCCATCTGTCGGCGGAGTTCTCCGGGACGTACGACGCGGCCGTTCTCGCCGCGAAGGACGCGCCCGTGCCCGTCCGGGTCGTCGACACCGGCATGGTGGCGATGGCGCTCGGCTTCTGCGCGCTGGCGGCCGCGGAGACGGCCGAGTCCGGCGGCTCGCTGGACGAGGCAGTGGCCGCGGCCGAGAAGCGGGCCGAGGGGACCTCCGCCTTTTTCTACGTGGACACGCTCGACTATCTCCGCCGCGGCGGGCGGATCGGGGCTGCGCAGGCGCTGCTCGGGTCGGCGCTCGCGGTGAAGCCGCTTCTCCAGTTGAACGGAGGGCGGATCGAACCTCTGGAGCGTGTACGCACCGCGTCGCGGGCGATCGCCCGGCTGGAGGAGATCGTCGTCGAGCGGGCGGGCACGGCACCGGTGGACATCGCGGTGCATCACCTCGCTGCACCTGAACGGGCGGCAGCGCTCGCCGACCGGCTCCGCGACCGGGTGCTCGGGCTCACGGACCTGCATGTGAGCGAGGTCGGCGCGGTCATCGGGGCCCACACGGGCCCGGGGCTGCTGGGGGTTGTGATTTCCCCGCGCTGAACGGAGCCCGGCCGGCGTCCGCTGATGGGGCGTGCTGCCCGGGAAGGCCGCGGCGTCACCCGTGAGGGTGGCCGAGTTCTCCACAACGGGCCCGTTGTCCACGGGAATTGAGGCGCTTCGGCGCGTTCGGGCGGATGTGCCTACCGTCCTGAGGCATGACTCTTCGATCACGTACGGCAACCAGCGGACCGGGCCGTGCCCCGGCTTCGGACGGCCGCATCCACCACAGTCGGGTACGCCCCGTGGGCGGTGTCCCGGACAGCTCTCGCGCGCGAGGCCACGCCGCAGGCCCGCTGCCCGCCTCGGGGCCGGCAGCCGGGAGCCACGGGCCGGTGCCCAGGCGTCTGCGCGGCGGCAGGGCGCCCACCGCCTCGCCAGCGGCACTGCGGCGGCGAGCCGATGCGCTGTTCGCGCGCGAGCACCCGGCACCCGGGCGAGGGGGAGCACCGGCGCCCGCGCAGGCACCGCCGCCCGCGCCCGCAGCGGCACGGGACGGGTCCGTGGGGCTCGGGCCACCCGGGACCGTGGCGCGAGCCGCGGCACGTGTACGGCCCGGTGCTTCCGTCCGGCCAGGGGCTCCCGCGCCCCCGGCCGGAGCGGCCGGTCGTGAAGCCGCCCGCGACCGGGCCGACGAGCGGCAGCGGAACGTGCCGCGCCGGGACGGCCCGCCCAGGGACGGGGCATGGTCAAGCGCCGGGCACACGAGGTGGCTTGCCGTACGGGAGCGGCTGCCCCTGTGGCTCCAGCTCCGGTGCGGGCTCGAACCGAGGACGCTCGCCGCGCTCGCCGTCGTGCTGGTGGCTGCCGCGGTCTTCGCCGCTCAGCACTTCTGGACCGGACGGCCGCAGCCCGTACGACCTCCCGACGTCGTCCGGCAGGATGCCGGGCCGGCCGCGGCCGGCCCGGCGATGGCTCCGGCTCCGTCGGCCCGGGCCCCGGGTACGTCTGGGGCGGATGCGGGGCCCGGAGGTGTCGGGGGGCAGGCCGCCGCACGGATCGTCGTCGACGTGAGCGGCAAGGTGCTCCGGCCCGGCGTGCTCCGGCTGCCCGCCGGATCTCGTGTCGCCGATGCGCTGGAGGCGGCCGGGGGCGTCAGGCCGGGGACCGACCTGACGGGGCTCAACCGGGCCCGGTTGCTCATGGACGGCGAGCAGGTGGTGGTCGGTGTCCCGGTCCCCGCCGGCGCCGCGGGAATCGGCCCCGGCCCCGGCGTGGCCGGCACCGCAGGGGCGAACACCGGGCCGATCAGCCTCAATTCGGCCACGGCCGAGCAGTTGGAGACCTTGCCGGGCGTCGGCCCGGTCCTGGCCCAGCACATCATCGACCACCGTACGAGGAACGGAGGCTACCGCTCGGTCGACGAGCTTCGGGAGGTCAACGGGATCGGCGACCGGAGATTCGCGGATCTGCAGAACCTGGTGCGGCCATGAACCGTCCGGCGGTGCACGCGGACTCCGGCACTCCGCTGGGTTCGGCCGACCCGCGCCAGGACGGCCCCGTCGATCTGCGCATGGTCCCTCCCGCGCTGGCGGCCTGGGCGGCGGCAGCGCTCGCCCTGGGTGCGCCGGGCCGATGGACCGCCACGGGTGTGGTCGTCTGCCTCCTGACAGCAGCGTTGCTGCTGCTGTCGGTTGCCGCCCGTCGAGGACGGCGGCTCAACGCCACCGCTGCAGTCTCCGTCCTGCTGTGCGCCGCCGCCGGGGCGGCAGTCGCCGGTCTGCACAGTGCGGATCTCCGTCGAGGCCCACTGCCCGGGCTCGCCCGCCACCGCGCCCATGTCACGGTCGAGTTGACGGTCACCTCGGACCCGCGACCGATCCGGCCCAAGGTGGTCGGCGACCGGATGTCGCCCGGAGCGAATGTGCTGAACGCCGAGGCGACGCGGGTGACCGGGCCCGGTGGCGAGATGACCGGCACCCGTACGCCGATTCTGGTCATCGTGCCCACGGGCAGGACGGGGCCGGAATGGCTGCGCCTGCTGCCCTCCACACGGCTGCGCGTCTCGGGGCGGCTCGCGCCCCCGCTGCGGAAGGACGACCCCTTCGCCGCGGTGCTGCGTGCGGAAGGAGCCGGTCCGCCCCGGATCACCGGCCCTCCCACCGCCGTGCAGCGCACAGCCGGTGAGCTGCGCGGCGGGCTGCGCAAGGCGACCGACGGGCTCGCGCCCGACGCGCGGGCGCTCCTCCCGGGCCTCGTCATGGGCGACACGTCACGCGTTCCCGCGGACCTCCAGGACGCCTTCGAGGCGACCGACCTGACTCATCTGCTCGCCGTTTCCGGGAGCAACCTCACCATCGTCCTCGTCCTGCTCATCGGGCCGCCGAGCCGTGCCCTTCGTGCCGAACGGGGCGGGCTCGCACCGAGACTGGGCATCACCCTGCGCGGCACCGCGCTCCTCGGCGGGACGCTCACCCTCGCCTTCGTCGTGGTGTGCCGGCCGGAGCCGAGCGTGCTCCGGGCGGCGGCGTGCGGACTCGTCATGCTGCTCGCCATCGGCACGGGCCGCCGCAGGTCCCTGATCCCCGCGCTGGCAGCCGCCGTGCTGCTGCTGGTCCTGTACGACCCATGGCTGGCCCGCAGTTACGGCTTCCTGCTCTCCGTTCTCGCGACCGGATCCCTTCTCACGATCGCCCCCGTCTGGAGCGCCGCGCTCCAGCGCCGGCGAGTCCCGCCCCGGCTCGCCGAGGCGCTCGCTGCTGCCGCGGCGGCACAGGCCGTGTGCGCGCCGGTGGTGGCGGTGTTCGCCGCCAGGGTCAGTCTCGTGGCGATTCCCTGCAATCTCGTTGCCGAGCCGGCCGTCGCGCCTGCCACGGTCCTCGGCTTCGCCGCGCTGGCCACGGCACCGGTCTCGATACCGGCCGCCGAGCTGATCGCGGACGTCGCAGGCTGGCCGGCCGCCTGGATCGCGTCCGTCGCACGGACGGGCGCGGCACTGCCGGGGGCCGATGCGGCGTGGCCCGGCGGCCTGCACGGCGCTCTGCTGCTCGCAGTGGTCACGGTCGTGGTCCTGCTGATCGTCCGGCGGCTGCCCCGGCACCCGTTGGCGGGAGCCTTCTGTGCCCTGATGCTTCTGCTCGTCGTACTGCGTCCGGCCCCCCTCACCAGGGTCATCAGCGGCTGGCCGCCGACGAACTGGACGTATGCGATGTGCGACGTCGGCCAGGGGGACGCCACGGTGCTCGCGGCGGGGAGCGGCTCGGCCGTGGTCGTCGACGCCGGCCCCGACCCCGAACTGGCCGACGGATGCCTCCGCGAGCTGGGCGTGTCACGGATCCCGCTGCTCCTGGTCACCCACTTCCACGCCGACCATGTCGCCGGTCTGCCCGGAGTGCTTCGCGGAAGGAGTGTCGGGGCGATCCAGACGACGACGCTTCAGGAGCCTGTCGGTCAGGCGGAGTTCGTCCGGCGGGTCGCGGCACGGGCGGGCGTGCCGGTGATGGGTACGGCACCGGGGGAGAGACGTCGTACGGGGAGCCTCGACTGGGAGGTGCTGTGGCCCGACCCCGGGCGGGGGATGACACCGGAGGAGCCGAACGACGCAAGCGTCACGCTGCTCGTCCGGGCAGCCGGCGGTCTGTCTCTCCTGCTCCTGGGCGACCTCGAACCACCCGCCCAGCAGGCCTTGATACGCGTGCGTCCGACGCTGCCACGGATCGATGTGCTCAAGGTCGCCCACCATGGTTCGGCGTACCAGCACCCAGGGCTGCCGGCCGGAGTCCGGCCGCGTCTCGCGCTGATCTCATGCGGTCGCAACAATCCGTACGGCCATCCCTCGCCGCACACCGTCGGGATACTGCAGGCCCTGGGAGCGACGGTGCTGCGTACGGACCGGGACGGGGCGATCGCCGTGACGGGCGCGGGGGAACGGCTGCGGGTCATGACCCGGTCGGGTCCGGGCACGATCCGACCCGACCGGTGAGGTGTCGCCGCGTCGGGCGTCCAGGGCCTCGGGGTCAGTCGAGCCAGTGACCGTCCTGCATGATCAGCCGTTCCTTGAGTTCGTTCACCTCGCGCCAGGCCTTCACCACCAGGGGGGTGATCCGCAGATACACCCAGGACTGCCTGCTCCGGGGATCCCATGCCATCTTCGCGGCGAACGCGTCCGCCGATGCCTTGTCCAGGGCCGAGCTCTCCACGACCTCGGCCTCGCCCTCGATGTGAATCACGTCGCGGGTCTGGCCGAGTGTGACCACGACACGGCCGCGCGGAGTCACGTTCCTGGCCGCGGGGTTGGCGCGGCGGGTGCACATCAGCAGGGTGCCTTCGTGCCACGTGAACGACAGCGGCATCAGGAATGCCCGGCCCTCCGACGCGGTGGCCACCCAGGCGTCGATGTCCTCGGTGAGCCGTACGAGCGTGTCCTGCCTGCGCTGTTCCCGGCTGCGCGGCGGCGGTTCCTGGATCGTCATGAGGCCGACGCTATGGGTGCGACCGGCACTGCCGCGTCGGCCGAACGACCGGAGAGCCCTACGCCTGACGGCCTAGGTCCGGCGACGGGCCGGATGGGACGAGGATTGGTGGCATGGCGCACCGTGGCCCACGAGACTGCTGTCATGGGAACACCGACCCGGGAGCCGGATGTGCTGCACGCATTGTCGCCAGGGACCGTCGACGCCTATCTCGCCAGGATCGGCGCAGCCCGGCCCGGACGGGCCGACGCGGCGGCTCTGCGTGAGCTCCAGCTGCGGCATCTGCATGCTGTGCCCTTCGAGAATCTGTCGATCCACCGGGGCGAGGAGGTGATCCTGGATACCGAGGCGCTGGTCGCCAAGGTCGTCGAGGAGCGCAGGGGAGGGTTCTGCTACGAACTCAACGGCGCCTTCGCCGCGTTGCTGCGCGCCCTCGGCTTCACCGTGACGCTGTACGAGGCGCGTGTCTTCGGCCAGGAGGGCCGGCTGGGGATCCCGTACGACCACCTCACGCTGCGCGTGGACACGGCGGACGGCACCGGTCCCTGGCTGGCGGACGTCGGCTTCGGGGACCACAGCCACCATCCGCTGGCGCTGGAGGACCGGGAGGACCAGCAGGACCCGGCGGGGGTGTTCCGGATCGTGGCGGCGGCGGAGTACGGGGACCTCGATGTGCACAGGGACGGTCGGCCGGTGTTCCGCGTCGACACCCGGCCGCGCCTGCTCGCAGACTTCGAGGCCGGTTCCTGGTACCACCGGACCTCGCCCGCCTCGCACTTCACCACTTCGCTGGTCTGCTCCCGGCTCACGGACGACGGCCGGATCACCCTGACGGGCAACAAGCTGGTGACGACCGTGGACGGCGAGCGCACGGAGCGGACCCTGGCGGACGACCTCGCGGTGCTCGACGCGTACCGGGACCATTTCGGGGTGGTGCTGGACGCGGTCCCGGAGGTGCGCCGGCCGCCGGAGAAAGGGAGGACGGCCTCCTGAGCGGACGGCCACCCTGGCGGACGTCTCTGAGACGGCCTCGTGGGCGGACGGCCCCAGAGCCGACGGGTCCGGACCGAGCGGACATCCTCCTTCCGGGCGGCTCATGAGCGGGCGGCACAATGTGGCGGTGAGCGATGTGAGACACGTGCTGGTGCTGCCCGACCGCGATGCCGCCGAGGAGGTGGCCGAGACCCTCGGCGACCACTTTGCGGTGGCCGAGGAACCCCTGCTGGTGAGAGACGCCCTCGCCGGTGAGGACGACGCGGAGGACGCCCAGTGGCTTGTGGTCGTCGAGGACCCGGACAGCAGGCTGGACGGGGGCGCGCTGGACGAGTTCGTCGCCGGCTGGGACGGGTGGCGGGAGGCGCACTGACTGAGGCGCTCTGACGGTTCGGCCGGGGCTGTCAGTGGCCCGTGGGATGCTTGACCGCGATGGCCACCAGGAAGAATTCGACCGACGATCCGCTCGCCCCCGTCACCCTCGCCGTGGGCCAGGAGGATCTGCTTCTGGACCGCGCCGTGCAGCAGGTGGTGGCGGCAGCCCGGGCGGCCGACGCCGACACCGATGTACGGGACCTCACCGCCGACCAGTTGCAGCCCGGCACGCTCGCCGAGCTGACGAGCCCGTCGCTGTTCGCGGAGCGCAAGGTCGTGGTCGTGCGCAATGCGCAGGATCTCTCCGCCGAGACGATCAAGGACGTCAAGGCGTACGTGAACGCGCCGGTGGAGGAGATCACGCTCGTCCTGCTGCATCCCGGCGGCGCCAAGGGCAAGGGCCTGCTGGACGCCGCCCGCAAGGCCGGTGCCCGTGAGGTGGCGTGCCCCAAGACCACGAAGCCCGCGGAGCGGCTGACGTTCGTGCGGCAGGAGTTCCGGGCGCTCGGCAGGTCCGCGACGCCGGAGGCGTGCCAGGCCCTGGTCGATTCCATCGGCAGCGATCTGCGCGAGCTGGCGAGCGCGGCGTCCCAGCTGACGGCGGATGTCGAGGGGACCATCGACGAGGCGATCGTCGGGCGGTACTACACGGGGCGCGCCGAGGCGTCGAGTTTCAACGTCGCGGACCGGGCCGTCGAGGGCCGGGCCGCCGAGGCGCTGGAGGCTCTGCGCTGGTCGCTGTCGACCGGCGTAGCCCCCGTACTGATCACGAGCGCTCTGGCGCAGGGCGTCCGGGCGATCGGCAAGCTGTCCTCGGCGCGGGGCGGTCGGCCCGCGGATCTCGCGCGCGAGCTGGGCATGCCCCCGTGGAAGATCGACCGGGTCCGCCAGCAGATGCGCGGCTGGACCCCGGACGGTGTCGCCGTGGCGCTGCGGGCGATCGCGGAAGCCGACGCGGGCGTGAAGGGCGGCGGCGACGACCCGGAGTACGCCTTGGAGAAGGCAGTCGTGACGATCGCACGCGCGGCCCGCCTACGACGGTAGAACCTCGCACACCGTGGGCGCGGGCGTTGCACACAGGCAACGTCTCACCCCGCCGCCCACCCGGGAGGAGCCCGGTCCCGGGACTTCAGCGGGCATCACATCACGCCGAAGGCCCCGGTTCCTCGTCCTGGGGAAGGACGAGGAACCGGGGCCTTCGGTTCAATCTCGGTGCGCCGCACCCGCGTGGCGAACGCAGGCCGCGTGCGGCGCGAGAGGTGCCGGCAGGGAGCGGATGAGAGGGCCCGCTTCATCCCTGACGGCGGTCAGTCACATGCTCAGCCCTGCAGGGAGCCAACCTTGGCAGCCAGCGCCGACTTCTTGTTGGCGGCGGCGTTCTTGTGGATGACACCCTTGGAGACGGCCTTGTCGAGCGCACGGGACGCGTCGCGGACGGCCACAGTGGCCTTCTCGGCGTCACCGGCGATGACAGCCTCACGGGCCTTGCGGATCGCGGTCTTGAGCGAAGACTTGACGGCCTTGTTGCGCAGGCGCGCCTTCTCGTTCGTCTTGTTCCGCTTGATCTGGGACTTGATGTTCGCCACGAAAGAGCCTTCTCAGGTTCGATGATCTTTGAGTGCGCGTCTCTCCCCCGTAGCCCTTCGGTCACGGGAGGCGCCCCCGAAGAGGGCACGAGACACAGCTGCCCAGGCTACCAGCCGCCCCGCGGACGGCCCAAACCGGGCGCAGTCCCGTACGCGTGGGACGATGGAGCCTACGTATCGATCCGACATCGACCCGAGACGGGCCTCCACCGACCCGGCGTCTGCAAAGAATCAGGACCCTGCGTGCCCGCGACTCCTATCCACGTGCCCGAGCCGAGCCGTACCGACCCGGCGCTGATCCGCAATTTCTGCATCATCGCGCACATCGACCACGGCAAGTCGACCCTTGCCGACCGGATGCTTCAGCTGACCGGTGTGGTCGAGCAGCGGCAGATGCGTGCTCAGTATCTCGACCGTATGGACATCGAGCGCGAGCGCGGCATCACGATCAAGTCCCAGGCGGTCCGTCTGCCGTGGGCGCCCACCGAGGGGGAGGGTGAGGGCAGGACCCACATCCTCAACATGATCGACACCCCTGGGCACGTCGACTTCACCTATGAGGTGTCGCGGTCGCTGGCTGCCTGCGAGGGCACGATCCTCCTGGTCGACGCCGCTCAGGGAATCGAGGCGCAGACCCTCGCCAACCTCTATCTGGCGATGGAGAACGACCTCACGATCGTTCCCGTCCTCAACAAGATCGACCTGCCGGCGGCGCAGCCCGAGAAGTTCTCGGAGGAGCTCGCCGGGCTCATCGGCTGCGACCCCGAGGACGTCCTCAAGGTCTCCGCGAAGACCGGGGTCGGCGTGGAGGCGCTGCTCGACCGGGTGGTCCGTGATGTCCCCGCCCCGGTCGGCGTCGCCGATGCCCCCGCACGCGCGATGATCTTCGACTCGGTCTACGACTCGTACCGCGGCGTCGTCACCTACGTCCGAGTCGTCGACGGGCAGCTGAACAAGCGCGAGCGCATCAGGATGATGTCCACCGGCGCCACCCACGAGCTCCTCGAGATCGGTGTGTCGTCCCCCGAGATGACGCCGTCCGACGGCCTCGGCGTCGGCGAGGTCGGCTACCTCATCACCGGTGTGAAGGACGTCCGCCAGTCCAAGGTCGGTGACACCATCACCAGCCTGAGCAAGGGCGCCACCGAGGCGCTCGGCGGTTACAAGGACCCGAAGCCGATGGTGTTCTCGGGTCTGTATCCGCTGGACGGTTCGGACTACCCCGAGCTGCGTGATGCCCTCGACAAGCTGCAGCTCAACGATGCCGCCCTGGTCTACGAGCCGGAGACGTCCGCGGCCCTCGGCTTCGGCTTCCGCGTCGGCTTCCTCGGCCTGCTGCACCTCGACGTGATCCGGGAGCGGCTGGAGCGCGAGTTCGGCCTCGACCTGATCGCCACCGCCCCCAACGTGGTCTACCGCGTGACCATGGAGGACGGCACCGAGCACACGGTCACGAACCCGAGCGAGTTCCCCGAGGGGAAGATCGACGAGGTCCACGAGCCGATGGTCCGGGCCACGGTCCTCGCGCCCAGCGAGTTCATCGGTTCGATCATGGAGCTCTGCCAGACCCGCCGCGGCAGTCTGCTCGGCATGGACTACCTCTCCGAGGACCGGGTCGAGATCCGCTACACCCTGCCGCTCGCCGAGATCGTCTTCGACTTCTTCGACCAGCTGAAGTCCAAGACGCGCGGCTATGCCTCCCTCGACTACGAGCCCACCGGCGAGCAGGCCGCCAGCCTCGTCAAGGTCGACATCCTGCTGCACGGCGACAAGGTCGACGCGTTCTCCGCTATCACCCACAAGGACGCTGCCTACGCCTACGGTGTGCGGCTCGTCGCGAAGCTGCGCGAGCTCATCCCGAGGCAGGCGTTCGAGGTGCCGATCCAGGCGGCGATCGGCTCGCGGGTCATCGCCCGCGAGACCATCCGCGCCATCCGCAAGGACGTTCTCGCCAAGTGCTACGGCGGTGACATCTCCCGTAAGCGGAAGCTGCTGGAGAAGCAGAAGGAGGGCAAGAAGCGGATGAAGATGGTCGGTTCCGTGGAGGTTCCGCAGGAGGCCTTCATCGCGGTGCTGTCCAGCGACGAGGGCGGCAAGAGCAAGAAGTAGACGTAGGCCGGCCGGGGCACCGCCCCGGCCGGTGGTGTGTGCACGGCCGGAAGCCGTCGCATCCCGCCCGCAGGTACGCCGAAAAGCGCCCGTCCCGTCGAGGATGGGCGCTTTTCAGCCATCCGTGCATATGTCAATCGTTACATGTACTAGGCATCGATCGACTGCTCCAAAGAGCCGACCTGCGGTCCGTTCGTTATGAAGCGGCAGCCCGCAGGCTCTTACGCGCCGCCGGAACGCCCTCTACCCTGATCACGGCTCGATGGTTACTCGCCAGTTAAACAACCAGCCAGTTGTGCAGTGCTGCCGCAGGCCCGGAGGACGTCGTGAGCGAAACCCACACCCAGATCGAGAACCGCCCGCCCTCGGTGGCGACGCTCTTCGCCGAGCGCGTGGCGGCCACGCCCGACGGCGAGGCCTACCGCTATCCGGTGCCCCCCGCCTCGGGCACGGGGCCCGACGAGTGGAAGTCCCTCAGCTGGGCCCAGGCCG
This sequence comes from Streptomyces sp. NPDC043812, assembly GCF_056436245.1. NCBI lineage: Bacteria > Bacillati > Actinomycetota > Actinomycetes > Kitasatosporales > Streptomycetaceae > Streptomyces > Streptomyces sp. NPDC043812. The sequence continues at coordinate 102,435 of NZ_JBWKCY010000003.1, read as the reverse complement.
CCGAGCGGGTGTACGCCATCGCCGCCGGACTGATCGATCTCGGGGTCCAGGCCGAGGAGCGGGTCGCGCTCGCCTCCGCCACCCGCGTCGAGTGGATCCTCGCCGACCTGGGCGTCATGTGCGCGGGCGGGGCGACCACCACGGTCTACCCCTCGACGAACGCCGAGGAGTCGGCGTTCATCCTCTCGGACTCCGACAGCCGGGTGCTGATCGCCGAGGACGCCTCCCAGCTGGCCAAGGCGCGTGAGCGCCGTGCCGAGCTGCCCGCCCTGAGGCACGTGGTGGTCATCGACGGCGCGGGCATCGAGGAGGACGTGGCCGACCCGGAGGGCTTCGTCCTCACCCTCGCCGACCTCGAGGCCCGCGGCGCGGCGTACCTGGAGAAGCACCCGGAGGCGGTCAAGGAGCGGACCTCGGCGATCACCGCCGACCAGCTGGCCACCCTGATCTACACCTCGGGCACCACGGGCCGCCCCAAGGGCGTACGGCTGCCGCACGACAACTGGTCGTACATGGCCAAGGCCATGACCGCGACCGGCCTGATCGGACCGGACGACGTCCAGTACCTGTGGCTGCCGCTCGCGCACGTCTTCGGCAAGGTGCTGACCTCCGGACAGATCGAGGTCGGTCACGTCACGGCCGTCGACGGCCGCGTCGACAAGATCATCGAGAACCTGCCGGTGGTCCAGCCCACCTACATGGCGGCCGTGCCCCGCATCTTCGAGAAGGTCTACAACGGAGTCGCGGCCAAGGCTCGTGCCGGTGGCGGCGCCAAGTACAAGATCTTCCAGTGGGCGGCCGGGGTCGCCCGCGAGTACGCCAAGGTCTCGCAGGACAACTTCCGCCGCACGGGCTCGGCTTCGGTGCCCTTCGGCCTGGGCGCCAAGCACAAGGTCGCCGACACGCTCGTCTACTCCAAGCTCCGTGAGGCCTTCGGCGGCCGGCTGCGCGCCGCCGTCTCCGGCTCGGCCGCGCTTGCCCCCGACATCGGCTACTTCTTCGCCGGCGCCGGTATCCACATCCTGGAGGGCTACGGCCTCACCGAGTCCAGCGCCGCCTCCTTCGTCAACCCGGGTGAGGCGTACCGCACCGGCACGGTCGGCAAGCCGCTCCCCGGCTGCGAGGTACGCATCGCGGACGACGGCGAGATCCTGCTGCGCGGCCCCGGCATCATGGACGGCTACCACAACCAGCCGGAGAAGACGGCCGAAGTCCTCGAGTCGGACGGCTGGTTCCACACCGGAGACATCGGCGAGCTGTCCGCGGACGGCTACCTGCGCATCACCGACCGCAAGAAGGACCTGATCAAGACCTCCGGCGGCAAGTACATCGCGCCGGCCGAGGTCGAGGGCCAGTTCAAGGCCGTGTGCCCGTTCGTCTCCAACATCCTCGTGCACGGCGCGGACCGTAACTTCTGCACCGCGCTCATCGCCCTGGACGAGCCGACGATCCTCGGCTGGGCGGGGGAGAACGGTCTGGCCGGCAAGTCCTACGCCGAGGTCGTCGCCTCCCCGCAGGCCGAACAGCTCATCGAGGGCTATGTGAAGCGCCTCAACGAGGGGCTGCAGCGCTGGCAGACCATCAAGAAGTTCCGTCTGCTGCCGCGTGACCTGGACATCGAGCACGGCGAGCTGACGCCCAGCCTCAAGCTGAAGCGGCCGGTCGTCGAGCGGGAGTACAAGCACCTGATCGACGACATGTACGCGGGCTCGCGGGAGGCGTGAGCCGCCGGCGGGACGTGATCGCGGCACGGAACCGCGACACAGGTCGTACGGAGTGATCTGCGTAACACACCGTACGACCAGGCACAACGGAAAAGGACCCACCCAGTTCGGTGACTCCCTGCTTATGGCCCGGCTCGGTCTGTCACGCTGTCGGTGTCATAGCGGCGCACGCCAGCACCGATCAGGAGCCGCACGTGGGGTCCATTCCGTTGCAGCGAGACACCGGAAGCCGGGCAGCCCCCGCATCCGCGGGGGTCGCCGGGGTACGCGTCAGCCTGCCCGGGAGCCTGTTGGCGCCGGGCGCCGCACGCAGACTCGTCCGTGCGGCCGTCGCCGACTGGACCGCGCTCGGACTGCTCGACGCCTGCGCCCGCTGCCAGGGCCTGGACGGCGGCTGCCCGCCCGGCTCCCTGTGCTCCGAACGGCTGGCCGACGACGCGGCGCTCGTCGCGGGGGAACTGGTCACCAACGCCGTCGTGCACGCGGGCACGGCGGCCGAAGTGCTGTGCCGCTACGACGATCCCGGCGGCGACGAACCACCGGGGCTCTTCGTCGAGGTCTCCGACCACCACCCCGACCGGCCGGTCCACAGCCATCCGCACGGCTCCGAGCAGTCGGGCACCCGCGACTACGGCCGCGGGCTTCATCTCGTGGGCGCCCTCGCCGAGCGCTGGGGCATCACCTACAGCGCCGCGCTCAAGACCGTGTGGGCCCGGCTGCCGCTCGACGGCCGCGGTATCCGGCCGCGCCAGGGCACGGAACCCGTGCGCGTGCTCGACACCGCGCCGACCGGGTTCCCCGGCCCCCTCGGTGTCACGGCCCCCGACCTGCCGCCGGCGGGACGCGACGACCGGGACTGGCTCGCCCGCGGCGGTGCCGCCTCGTTCCTCGCCGAGGCCTCCGATCTGCTCGCCGGGCATTTGGACGAGGACATGGTCGCGGCTCTCGCCGGACAGCTGCTCGTGCCGAGGCTCGCCGACTGGTGCGCCGTCTGGCTCGACGCCGAGAACGACCGGCACGGGCGCCGCGAGGGCGGCCGGGATGCCGCCGCACCACGCCTCGCCGGGATCTGGCACCGCGACGAGACCGCCGTGGAGGAGCTGCGGGACGCACTCGGCGAGGAGCCGCCCAAACCGCCGGACCCCGGGTACGGCGGGCCGGTGCCGGTCCCGTGGCCCGTCCGGGGCCGCCGCATCGGCCGTGGCGCCGCCCCGGGCAGCGGTGCCGGGCCGCGGAGCGACGGGGCTCTCGGCGACGCCGGCGACGCCGATGTGCTGGAAGGTCCTCACGGCCCCACTGCGGGCCTGCCCACCCGGGCGGCGGACGGACCGGAGTACGGCGCGGCGCCCGGGGCGGCCCTCGCCTACCGGCTGGCCGTGGGCGGGCGCGGCCTCGGTGTGCTCGTCGTCGGCCAGCAGGGCGCGGTCAGGCTGCCCGACGAAGTGACCGCCCTCATCGAGGACTTCGCGCGGCGCGTGGCCCTGGCCATCAGCGCGGCACGCGAATACACCCGGCAGGCCACGATCAGCCGGGTGCTGCAGCGCGGACTGCTGCCGAGCAAGGTCGGCCAGATCCCCGGTGTCGACACCTGCCTCGTCTACGAGCCCAGTGGCGACGGCGTCGCGGGCGGCGACTTCTACGACGTCTTCCCGGCCGGGTCCCGCGGCCGGTGGTGCTTCGTCCTCGGCGACGTCCAGGGCAGCGGCCCCGAGGCCGCCGTCGTCACGGGGCTCGCCCGCCCCTGGCTGCGCCTCCTCGCCCGCGAGGGCTACCAGGTCGGCCAGGTCCTCGACCGGCTCAACGGTTTGCTCCTCGACGACGCCATGGAGGCCGCCGAGGCCGCCGCCCTGCTCGTCACCGGCGGGCACGGCCCCGGCCTGCCGGAGGGCCAGCACTCCCGCTTCCTGTCGCTGCTCTACGGGGAGGTGGTGCCGTCCCCCGAGGGCGACGGCGGTGCCCGGTGCACCCTGGCGAGCGCCGGTCACCCGCTGCCACTGCTGCTGCGCCCCGACGGCACGGTGACGGCCGTGGCCGAGCCGCAGGTGCTGCTCGGCGTCGTGGACGACGTCGCGTACGAGTGCAGCACCTTCGACCTGGCGCCGGGCGACACACTGCTGTGCGTGACCGACGGGGTGACCGAGCGTCGCTCCGGTCCGCGGATGTTCGACGACGAGGACGGTCTCGCGGCAGTCCTCGCCGGCTGCGCGGGTCTGTCCGCCAAGGGGGTCGCCGAGCGGATCAGGGCGGCGGTGCACGAGTTCGCGCAGACCCCGCCCGGCGATGATCTCGCGCTGCTGGTGCTCCAGGCGGGGCAGCCCGGCGGGTGACGCCGCGCGGGTCGGGGACCGCCGACGGGTGACGGACAATGGGGGGCATGCCTTCCGTACTGCCCGACGGCGAACCCGTGCCCGAGGACGGCTCGCTGCCCGCGTCCGCCCTCGACGGCGCCGGTGACCGGCCGCTCGCGTTCTATCTGCACGTGCCCTACTGCGCGACCCGCTGCGGCTACTGCGACTTCAACACCTACACCGCGACCGAGCTGCGCGGTTCGGGCGGAGTGCTTGCCTCCCGTGACAACTACGCGCAGACGCTCGTCGACGAGATCCGCCTCGCCCGCAAGGTGCTGGGGGACGGCCCGCGGCAGGTACGAACCGTCTTCGTCGGCGGCGGTACGCCGACGCTGCTGGCCGCCGGGGATCTCGTGCGGATGCTGGACGCGGTGCGTGAGGAGTTCGGTCTCGCAGACGGTGCCGAGGTGACGACGGAGGCGAACCCCGAGTCGGTCGACCCGGCGTATCTGGCGGAGCTGCGGGCGGGCGGCTTCAACCGGGTCTCCTTCGGAATGCAGAGTGCCCGGCAGCACGTGCTGAAGGTGCTCGACCGCACGCACACCCCCGGCCGGCCGGAGGCGTGCGTCGCCGAGGCGCGTGCGGCGGGCTTCGACCACGTCAACCTCGACCTGATCTACGGCACCCCGGGTGAGAGCGACGACGACTGGCGGGCCTCGCTGGAGGCCGCGGTCGGGGCGGGGCCGGACCATGTGTCGGCGTACGCGCTGATCGTGGAGGAGGGCACGCAGCTGGCGCGGCGCATCCGCCGCGGCGAGGTCCCGATGACGGACGACGACGTGCACGCCGACCGCTATCTGATCGCCGACGAAGTGCTCGGCGCGGCAGGTTTCGACTGGTACGAGGTCTCCAACTGGGCCACCGCCGAGTCCGGCCGCTGCCTGCACAACGAGCTGTACTGGCGCGGCGCGGACTGGTGGGGCGCGGGCCCCGGCGCGCACAGCCACGTGGGCGGGGTGCGCTGGTGGAACGTGAAGCACCCCGGTGCGTATGCGGCGGCGCTCGCGGAGGGGCGTTCGCCGGGGGCGGGCCGTGAGCTGCTGTCGGCGGAGGACCGGCGCGTGGAGCGCATCCTCCTGGAGCTGCGGCTGCGGGAGGGCGTGCCGCTGACACTGCTGCGCGAGGCCGGGCTCGCGGCGGCGGGGCGGGCGCTCGCGGACGGGCTGCTGGAAGAGGGCCCGTACGAGGCCGGACACGCGGTCCTGACGCTGCGGGGGCGGCTGCTGGCGGACGCGGTCGTGCGGGACCTGGTGGACTGAGCGCGCGCTCCCCTCGCCTCCCCTTGGCCGGGGAGGGGAGCGGCCCCCGTTCAGACTCCCGGCGCCGTCACGAAGTCGATCAGTTCCTCCACCCGCCCCAGCAGCGACGGCTCCAGGTCCTTGTAGGACCGCACGTGCGACAGGATGTGCTGCCACGCCGCGCCCGTGTTGTCCGGCCAGCCCAGGGCCCGGCAGACGCCTTGCTTCCAGTCCTGGCCGCGCGGGACCGTCGGCCATGCGGGGATGCCGACCGACGACGGTTTCACCGCCTCCCACACGTCGATGTAGGGGTGACCCACCACCAGCACGTGCGGGTCCGTCACCGAGGACGCGATGCGGGACTCCTTCGAGCCGGGGACGAGATGGTCGACCAGGACACCGAGGCGCGCGTCCTGCGCGGGGGCGAAGTCCGCGACGACAGCGGGAAGATCGTCGATGCCCTCCAGGTACTCCACGACCACGCCCTCGATGCGCAGATCGTCGCCCCAGACCCGTTCGACCAGTTCCGCGTCGTGGCGGCCCTCCACGTAGATGCGGCCCGCGCGGGCGACGCGGGCGCGGGCGCCGGGGACCGCCAGTGAACCGGAGGCCGTACGGGAGGAGCGGGCCGGGCCGGACGGCGGGCGGACCAGGGTGACGACCTTGCCCTCCAGCAGGAACCCGCGCGGCTCCAGCGGGAACACCCGGTGCTTGCCGAACCGGTCCTCCAGCGTGACCGCCCCCGCCTCGCAGCGGATGACCGCCCCGCAGAAGCCGGTTGCGACCTCCTCCACCACCAGATCGGGCTCCGCCGGGATCTCCGGGACGGGGGCCGAGCGCTTCCAAGGAGGCGTCAAGTCAGGGCTGTAGCTGCGCATATCGGATGACCATACGGCGGGGTGTTCTACGACACGCCGAAGCGCGCCGCGAGTTCGTCCCGCTGTGCCCGCACGAACGCCGCGTCCACGACCGCCCCGTGCCCCGGCACGTACAGCGCGTCCTCGCCGCCGAGTGCCAGCAGCCGGTCGAGCGCCGCCGGCCAGCGCGGCCCCATCGCGTCCGGGCCCGCCTGTGGTTCGCCGGACTCCTCGACCAGATCGCCGCAGAACACGACCTCCCGCCCGCCCGGCACCAGCAGCGCCAGGTCGTGGCCCGTGTGGCCGGGCCCCACATTGGCCAGCAGCACCTGCCGGCCGCCGAGGTCGAGCGTCCACTCACCGCTCACCGGGTGGTGGGGCGGTACGAGCAGATCGGTGGCCTCCGCGGCGTCGATGGCCGCGACCCCGTGCCGGACGGCGTCGGAGCGGATCGCGTCCCGTTCGCGCCGCAGCAGCGTGTCCATGCCGACGGCTCCGTAGACCTCGACCCCCGAGAAGGCCGCCGTGCCCAGCACATGGTCGAAGTGGGGGTGGCTCAGTGCGATGTGTGTCACGTGGCGCCCGCCCAGCAGCGCCTGCGCCTGGGCGCGGACCTCGGCGCCCTCGCGGATCGTGGAGCCCGTGTCGTACAGCATGACGCGGTCGTCGCCCACCACCAGACCGACGGTCGCGTCCCAGGTGGGCATTCTGCGCCGGCCGACTCCGGCGGCGAGCTGTTCCCACCCGAAGTCTTCCCAACGGACGTCCATGCGACGACGCTATCCGCATCGACCAGCGCAAGTCTCGCGATAGCGTGGTCGGCCGCCCTTGCTAGGGGCCCACCCGGCAGCCGTACACTGGCCGGGGGAATGCTGGCACTCGGCCGTATCGAGTGCCAGGGGACACACACCGAGGACCGGCAGCTGGAGGTGCGCGCGATGCTCAGTGAACGCAGACTCGAGGTCCTGCGCGCCATCGTCCAGGACTACGTCGGCACCGAGGAGCCCGTCGGCTCCAAGGCGCTCACCGAGCGGCACCGGCTCGGCGTCTCCCCGGCGACCGTACGCAACGACATGGCCGTGCTGGAGGAAGAGGGCTTCATCGCCCAGCCCCACACGAGCGCGGGCCGCATCCCCACGGACAAGGGGTACCGGCTCTTCGTCGACAAGCTCGCCGGAGTCAAGCCGCTGTCGTCGCCCGAGCGCCGGGCCATCCAGAACTTCCTCGACGGGGCCGTCGACCTCGACGACGTCGTCGCCCGCACGGTTCGGCTGCTGGCGCAGCTGACCCGGCAGGTCGCCGTCGTGCAGTACCCCTCGCTGACCCGCTCGACGGTTCGGCACGTGGAACTGCTCTCGCTCGCGCCCGCCCGGCTGATGCTCGTGCTGATCACGGACACCGGACGGGTGGAGCAGCGGCTGGTGGACTGTCCGGCGCCGTTCGGCGAGACCTCGCTGGCCGATCTGCGGGCCCGGCTCAACAGCCGTGTCGTCGGCCGCCGTTTCGCGGACGTGCCGCAACTGGTGCAGGATCTGCCGGAGTCGTTCGAGACCGAGGACCGCGGCACGGTCTCCACGGTGCTCGCGACCCTGCTGGAGACCCTGGTCGAGGAGACCGAGGAACGGCTGATGATCGGCGGCACCGCCAATCTCACCCGCTTCGGACACGACTTCCCCCTGACGATCAGGCCGGTGCTGGAGGCGCTCGAGGAGCAGGTCGTGCTCCTCAAGCTGCTCGGCGAGGCCAAGGAATCGGGCATGACCGTGAGGATCGGGCATGAGAATGCCCACGAGGGACTGAACTCCACGTCCGTCGTCTCGGTCGGCTACGGTTCGGGCGGCGAAGCAGTCGCCAAACTCGGCGTGGTCGGACCGACCCGCATGGACTACCCCGGAACGATGGGAGCGGTACGCGCAGTGGCACGTTACGTCGGACAGATCCTGGCGGAGTCGTAAGTGGCCACGGACTACTACGCCGTACTTGGCGTACGCCGCGACGCATCGCAGGACGAGATCAAGAAGGCGTTCCGGCGCCTCGCGCGTGAGCTCCACCCGGACGTGAATCCGGACCCGAAGACGCAGGAGCGCTTCAAGGAGATCAACGCCGCGTACGAGGTCCTGTCGGACCCGCAGAAGAAGCAGGTCTACGACCTCGGCGGAGACCCGCTCTCGCAGGCCGGCGGCGGCGCCAGCGGCTTCGGGGCGGGCGGCTTCGGCAACTTCTCCGACATCATGGACGCGTTCTTCGGTACGGCGTCGCAGCGTGGCCCGCGCTCGCGGACCCGCCGCGGCCAGGACGCGATGATCCGGCTGGAGATCGAGCTCAACGAGGCGGCCTTCGGCACGACGAAGGACATCCAGGTCGACACCGCCGTGGTGTGCACGACCTGCTCCGGCGAGGGCGCGGCGCCCGGTACGTCCGCGCAGACCTGTGACATGTGCCGCGGCCGCGGTGAGGTCTCGCAGGTGACACGGTCGTTCCTCGGCCAGGTCATGACCTCGCGCCCCTGCCCGCAGTGCCAGGGCTTCGGCACGGTCGTGCCGACCCCGTGTCCGGAGTGCGCCGGCGACGGCCGCATCCGCTCGCGCCGCACGCTGACGGTGAAGATCCCCGCGGGTGTCGACAACGGCACGCGCATCCAGCTCGCCGGCGAGGGCGAGGTCGGCCCGGGCGGCGGCCCGGCGGGCGACCTGTACGTGGAGATCCACGAGATCGCGCACCCCGTCTTCCAGCGGCGCGGCGACGATCTGCACTGCACGGTGACGATCCCCATGACGGCGGCGGCTCTGGGCACGAAGTGTCCGCTGGAGACGCTCGACGGCGTGGAGGAGATCGACATCCGGCCCGGCACGCAGTCGGGCCAGTCGATCCCGTTGCACGGACGTGGCATCACGCATCTGCGTGGCGGCGGTCGGGGCGACCTGATCGTGCACGTCGAGGTGACGACGCCGACGAAGCTCGACCCGGAGCAGGAGCGGCTGCTGCGGGACCTGGCGAAGCTGCGGGGCGAGGAGCGGCCGACGGGGCAGTTCCAGCCCGGGCAGCAGGGGTTGTTCTCGCGGCTCAAGGACGCGTTCAACGGGCGGTAGCCCGAGCGTTTCCCCTACCCGCCCTCCTCCTACGGGCGCCAGGCAGCAGAAGGGAGGGCGGGGTGGGGAACAGGCCGCCGCAGGCGACGCCGCCCGCCCCCGGAACGGGGATTCGGTGCGGCGTCGGGGACGTGGCACGATGCCTGCATGTCCTCCGCACTGGCCGATCTCTGCCGTCATCCGATCGTGCAGGCCCCCATGGCGGGCGGTGCCTCCTGCCCGCAGCTCGCCGCCGCCGTCTCCGACGCGGGCGGTCTGGGATTCCTCGCCGCCGGGTACAAAACGGCGGACGGCATGTACCAGGAGATCAAACAGATCCGGGCCCTGACGTCGCGGCCCTTCGGCGTCAATCTGTTCATGCCGCAACCCGGCACCGCCGACCCCGCTGCCGTCGGGGTGTACCGGGAGCAGCTCGCCGGTGAGTCCACCTGGTACGAGACACCGCTCGGCGACCCGGACGCCGGACGGGACGACGGCTACGAGGCCAAGCTCGCGGTGCTGCTCGACGAGCCCGTTCCCGTCGTCTCCTTCACCTTCGGCTGCCCCTCGCGCAACGCGCTCGAGTCGTTCACCAAGGCCGGCACCTTCACCGTCGTGACCGTCACCACGCCCGAGGAGGCGCAGGCCGCGCAGTGGGCGGGCGCCGACGCCGTGTGCGTGCAGGGGATCGAGGCCGGCGGTCATCAGGGCACACACCGCGACGACCCGGCAGCCGACGGCTGCGGCATCGGGCTGCTCACCCTCATCGAACTCGTCCGGGAGACCGTGCAGCTTCCGGTGATCGCGGCGGGCGGCCTGATGCGGGGCACGCAGATCGCGGGCGCGCTCGCCGCGGGCGCGAGCGCCGTGCAGCTCGGGACCGCGTTCCTGGTGTGCCCCGAGTCGGGGGCGAACACCCTGCACAAACTCGCCATGACCGACCCCCTGTTCGTCCGGACGGAGTTGACGCGTGCGTTCTCCGGGCGGCCCGCCCGCGGGCTGGTGAACCGTTTCATGCGCGAGCACGGCCCGTACGCACCGGTCGCCTATCCCGAGGTGCACCATCTGACGAGCGGGCTGCGCAAGGCCGCCGCCAAGGCCGGGGACCCGCAGGGCATGGCGCTGTGGGCGGGACAGGGCCACCGGCTCGCGCGCGAGCTGCCCGCCGGCCGGCTCGTGGAGGTCCTCGCCGCCGAACTGGACTCCGCGCGCGCCGCGCTGGCGCTGGGTGGTGCGTGATGACTGCTCCCGTGTTCGTCGTCGTCTCGCTGGAGGGCGTCGCGCCCGGCGCGGTCGTCCCCCTCGACGGCCCCGAGGGACGGCACGCCGTCTCGGTGAAACGGCTGCTGCCCGGAGAGGAGATCGTGCTGACCGACGGCACCGGCCGGGGGGCCGCGGGCACCGTGCTGGGGACCGAGGGCAAGGACCGGCTGACCGTCGAGGTGCGCGCCTGCCCCGACGAGCCCGAACCGGCCCCGAGGATCACCGTCGTGCAGGCCCTGCCGAAGGGTGACCGCGGCGAACTCGCCGTGGAGACGATGACGGAGACCGGTGTGGACGCGGTCGTACCGTGGGCCGCGGCGCGCTGCATTACGCAGTGGAAGGGCGAGCGGGGAGCCAAGTCGCTGGCCAAGTGGCGTTCGACCGCACGGGAGGCGGGCAAGCAGTCGCGGCGGCTGCGTTTCCCGGACGTCGCGGACGCGGCAACGACCAAGCAGGTGGCAGCCCTTCTGGCGGACGCGGACTTCGCCGCGGTCCTGCACGAGGAGGGCGCGGAGCCGCTGGCCACCGCCGAACTGCCCGCCGAGGGCTCGATCGTGCTCGTCGTCGGCCCCGAAGGGGGAGTGTCCCCCGAGGAGTTGGCGCTCTTCGCTCAGGCCGGTGCCAGGCCGTACCGGCTGGGCCGCAGCGTGCTGCGCACGTCCACGGCGGGCACGGCGGCGACGGCCCTTCTCCTGGGCCGCACCGGCCGCTGGTCCTGACGGCCGTCGTCGGACCGGCGGCAGTCGTCGACGGGGCAACCTGGCCGCAACTGCTCTTCTCCCGCAGGGGGGTGCGTGACACCCTGCCCCTTATGAGGGCGTTGAGAACCCTGGTCGCAGCCGGCGTCTGCGGGGCCGCCGTCGCGGGTGCCGCCGGGTGTGAACCGACGGTCGGCGGGCTCGACTCCGCCGCCGTGGCCGTCACCACCGACCGGACCGCGACCAGCACGCTGGAACGGCTGACCTTCGACGTGGCATGGCTGAGCTGCACGGCGCGGGCGGAGGCGGGCAGCGGCACCGCGACGGCTGCCCCCGCCGACGCGACGGCGACGGCCGCCCCCGCCAACGCGATCGTCGACTGCCAGGGGGAGACCGGATCCGGTCAGGACATCACCGTCAAGGGCAAGGTGACCGAGGAACGTGCCGGGAAGTGCGTACGCGGTGATCTGACCGCCCGGATCGAGAAGAAGATCGTCTTCCGGGCGACCATGCTCGGCGACTGCTCCGCCGCCCCCGGCACCAGCGCACCCGCCCCGGGCACGACCCCGCCGGGGCAGCGCCCCGCCCCCACGGTGACGGTGACCGAGACCGTCACGGTGACCGCTGTTCCGGCCAAGTGATCCAAAGCCCTCCGCACCGGGCCCCCACCTGCCTAGGGTGACCCTGTGACGCACCCTGCCTACCTCCGGTTTCCGCATCTGCACGGCGAGACGATCGCCTTCACCGCCGAGGACGACGTCTGGGTGGCGCCGCTCGACGGCGGCCGCGCCTGGCGCGTCAGCGCCGACAACCTGCCGGTGAACCATCCGAGAATCTCGCCCGACGGCGCGCATGTCGCCTGGAGTTCGTACCGCGACGGCGCCCCAGAGGTCCATGTCGCGCCCCTCGACGGCGGTCCGGCGGACCGTCTCACGCACTGGGGCAGCAACAGGACGTCCGTCCGCGGCTGGACGCCCGACGGCCAGGTCCTCGCGCTCACCACCCATGGCCAGGCGTCGCTGCGCCGCACCTGGGCGCGGGCCGTGCCGCTCGACGGCGGCCCCGCGGCCACCCTGCCGTACGGGCCCGTCGGCGGTGTCGCCTTCGGGCCGCAGACGCTGCTGCTGTCCGCGACGATGGGCCGCGAGGCCGCCGCATGGAAGCGCTACCGGGGCGGCACCGCGGGCAAGTTGTGGATCGACGCCGCGGGCGAAGGGGAGTTCGTACGCGTCCACGAGGACATCGACGGCAACATCGAGTATCCGCTGTGGGTCGGTGGCCGGATCGCGTTCCTCTCCGACCACGAGGGCGTCGGCGCGCTCTACTCCTCACTGCCCGACGGCTCCGACCTGCGCCGGCACACTCCCGTCGACGGCTTCTACGCACGCCACGCCGCCACCGACGGAACGCGCGTCGTCTACACGAGCGTCGGCGAACTGTGGATCCTCGACGACCTGGACGGCGCCGAGCCCCGCCGGCTCGACATCCGTCTCGGCGGCCAGCGCACCGATCTGCGGCCCTGGACCGTCACCCCCGACCGTCACGTGGGCGCCGCCGCGCCCGACCACACGGGCCGCGGCAGCGCCGTCGAGGTCCGCGGCGGGATCCACTGGGTCACCCATCGCGAGGGCCCCGCGCGCACGCTCGCCGCGGAACCGGGCGTACGGGCCCGGCTGCCGCGCACGTTCCGCGTCGACGGCGAGGAACACGTCGTCTGGGTCACCGACGCCGAGGGCGACGACGCGCTGGAGTTCGCGCCCGCGACCGGCCCGGCCGCGGGCGCCACCCCGCGCCGGCTCGCCGCGGGCCGGATCGGCCGCGTACTGAGCCTCGCCGTCGCCCCCGACGGCAGCCGGGCCGCCGTGGCCTCGCACGACGGACGGATCCTGCTCGTCGAACGCGAATCGGGCGAGGTGCGCGAGGTCGACCGCAGCGAGCACGGCGACGCCGACGGTCTCGTTTTCTCGCCCGACTCGGGCTGGCTCGCCTGGTCGCACCCCGGTCCCAGCCCGTTGCGGCAGATCAAGCTCGCCAACACCGGTGATCTGACGGTCTCCGAGGCGACACCGCTGCGGTTCGCGGACTTCCAGCCCGCGTTCACCCTCGACGGCAAGCACCTCGCCTTCCTGTCGGAGCGTGCCTTCGACCCGGTCTACGACACCCATGTCTTCGACCTCGCCTTCGTCGGCGGCTGCCGTCCGCATCTGATCACGCTGGCGGCAACCACCCCGTCGCCGTTCGGTCCGCAGCGGCACGGCCGGGCCTTCGAGCCGGACAAGGACGGCCCGTCCGACGCATCGGAGGACGGTGCCGCTCCGGTCACCCGGATCGACCTCGACGGACTCGCGGACCGCATCATCCCGTTTCCCGTCGAGGCCGCCCGCTACTCGACGCTGCGGGCCGCCAAGGACGGACTGCTGTGGTTGCGGCACCCGCTGAGCGGTGTGCTCGGTGCGACCCGCGCCACGCCGGACGACCCCGGCCCCAAGACGGAGCTGGAACGCTTCGACCTGAGCCAGCAGCACGTCGAGGAACTGGCCGACGACGTCTCGTTCTTCCGCGTCAGCGGCGACGGCAGGCGGGTGCTGCTGCACACCGACGGCAAGCTCAAGGTCGTGCCCAGCGACCGCCGCGCCTCCCGTGACGAGGACAGCGACACGAACATCACCGTCGATCTGGGCCGGGTCCGCAGAAGCATCGATCCGGCAGCCGAGTGGCGGCAGATGTACGACGAGAACGGCCGGCTGATGCGCGACCACTTCTGGCGCGCCGACCTCGGCGGTGTCGACTGGGACGGGGTGCTCGAACGGTACCGGCCGGTCCTGGCACGGGTCGCCACCCACGACGACCTGGTGGACCTGTTGTGGGAGGTGCAGGGCGAACTGGGTACCTCGCACGCCTATGTGATCCCGTCCGGCGGCTACGGGTCGAGCTCCACCCGGCAGGGGCTGCTCGGCGCGGACATCTCCCGTGCGGACGACGGTTCGTGGCGCATCGACCGCATCCTGCCGTCCGAGACGTCCGACCCCCACGCCCACTCGCCTCTCGCGGCGCCCGGTGTCGCGCTGCGTGCGGGCGACGCGATCACCGCCGTGGACGGACGGCCCGTCGACCCGGTCACGGGCCCCGGCCCCCTGCTCGTGGGCGCGGCGGGCAAGCCGGTCGAACTGACCGTGTCCCCGGCGGGTGGCGGTGACCCGCGCCATGCCGTCGTCGTCCCGCTCGACGACGAGGAGCCGCTGCGCTACCACGCGTGGGTCGCCGACCGGCGGGCGTATGTGCACGAGAAGTCGCAAGGCCGCCTCGGCTATCTCCACGTCCCCGACATGCAGGCGCCGGGCTGGGCCCAGATCCACCGCGACCTGCGTGTGGAGGTGGCGCGCGAGGGGCTGATCGTGGACGTGCGGGAGAACCGCGGCGGCCACACGTCGCAGCTCGTCGTCGAGAAGCTTGCCCGCAGGATCGTCGGCTGGGACCTGCCGCGTGGAAAGCAGCCGTCCAGCTACCCGTTCGACGCGCCGCGGGGTCCTGTCGTCGCCGTGGCGAACGAGTTCTCCGGCTCCGACGGCGACATCGTGAACGCGGCGATCAAGGCGCTCGGCATCGGTCCGGTGGTGGGCACCCGTACGTGGGGCGGGGTCGTCGGGATCGACAGCCGTTACTCCCTGGTCGACGGCACCCTCGTCACCCAGCCCAAGTACGCGATCTGGCTGGAGGGTTACGGCTGGGACGTGGAGAACCGCGGCGTCGACCCGGACGTGGAGGTCGTCCCGACCCCGCAGGACCATGCGGCGGGGCTGGATCCGCAGCTGGACGAGGCGGTCCGGATGGCGCTTGCGGTGCTGTCCGAGAACCCGGCGAAGTCGCCGCCGGGGATTCCCGAGTTGGGGTGACGGTGGTGCGCGGTGCGGTGGATCGGGCTGTGGTGATCCACCGCACACCGCCCTGCCTGGACTCCTGTTGGGGGTCCCGCGTAGACATGGATCATGCCGGAAGAGTCTCCCGCCCGTGAATCCCCGCTGATACAGAGCCTGCGCACGGCCGTTGCCGCTGCCCCCGCGGACGTTCCTCTGCGGCTGCACCTCGCCGAGCTGCTGCTCGCCGCGGGTCTGCACGACGCCGCCGTGACGGAGGCTGCGGTGGCGTTGCAGCATGCTCCGGGGGACGGGGCGGCGCGGGAGTTGATGATGCGCGCGATGGGGAGCCTGGCGGCGCCTGTGCCCTCGGCGTCCCCGGCCCAGGATGCTGGCGCGTCTCCTTCCACCGAGCCGGCCGCGCCCGTGGAGTCGGCGGCTCCTGCCGAGCCGACGGTCCCTGCCGAGCCGGCCGCGCCCGCGGAGCCGGCGGCCCCTGCCGAGCCGGCCGCGCCCGTGGAATCGGCCGCCCCCGACGCATCGCCCCGCCCCGTCGGCGGATTCGACTGGCGGGCCGCCGAGCAGGAGGTCGACGGCATCGTCGAACCCCGCTTCGTCGAGCCGCCGCTCGCCGCCGACGGCAGCGGCGACCCCGGGGACGCCGATGCCTGGGACGTGACCGGTCCCGGCACCGTTCGGCTCGCGGACGTGGGCGGGATGCAGGAGGTCAAGGACCGCCTCGAAGCCGCGTTCCTCGCGCCGATGCGCAACCCCGAACTCCGCAAGTTGTACGGCAAGAGCCTGCGCGGCGGGCTCCTCCTCTACGGTCCGCCCGGCTGCGGCAAGACCTTCATCGCGCGTGCCGTCGCCGGTGAACTCGGCGCGAGCTTCCTGTCCGTGTCCGTCAACGACGTCCTCGACATGTGGACGGGCAACTCCGAACGCAACATGCACGAGGTCTTCGAGACCGCCCGCCGTCAGGCACCCTGTGTCGTCTTCCTCGACGAGCTCGACGCACTCGGCGCCAAGCGCAGCCGGACGCACCACAGCGGTATGCGCAACACCGTCAACCAGCTCCTCACCGAGCTCGACGGCATCGACTCCGCCGCCAACGAAGGCGTGTTCGTCCTCGCCGCGACCAACGTCCCCTGGGACGTGGACATCGCGCTCCGGCGCCCGGGACGGCTCGACCGCACGCTGCTCGTCCTGCCGCCCGATGCCACCGCCCGCGACGCGATCCTCCGCTACCACCTGCGCGAACGGCCCATCGAGGCAGTCGACCTGGGGCGTCTCGTCAAGGCGACGGACGGTCTCTCGGGCGCGGACCTGGCCCATGTGTGCGAGTCGGCGGCCGAGAGCGCGCTGCTCGAGTCGGCCCGCACCGGCCGGATCCGCATGATCGGCACGAAGGACCTGCTCCACGCGGCGAAGTCCGTGGTCCCGTCGACCGAACCGTGGTTCGCGGCGGCGCGGAACGTGGCGATGTTCGCGAACGAGGGCGGGATGTACGACGACCTGGTGACGTACCTGAAGAAGAGGCGGAAGCTGTGAGCGTGGCTCCGGTGGTGGCGCGCGCCGGCGCGTTGCAGGCGGCAGAGCGGTTCGAGGAGTCCAAGCCCTTGCTGGCCGGCCACCTCGCCGAGAATCCCGACGACGAATGGGCCTGGCAGATGCTCGCCGTCGCCCATGAGCAGCTCGGCGAGTACGAGCCGTCGGAACAGGCCGCCACCGAGATGCTGCGGCTCTCACCGGGACACGTCGGCGCGCTCATTCTGCTGTCCCGGGTGCTGCTCCGGCTGGGCCGGCAGTCCGACGCGCGGGCGGCTGCCGAGGAGGCCGTCCGCAGGGCGCCCGACAAGTGGTCCTCGCATTTCGCGCTGTCCGGCGTCCTCGTCGCCCATCCGTCCGCCCCGCCCGCCGATCACGAGCTGGCGTACGAGGCGGCCCACGAGGCCGTGCGCCTCGCCCCGCAGGAGCCGGACGTCCACCAGGCCCTGTGCTTCGCGGCCGTACGCACGCAGCGTCAGGACGTCGCGAAGCAGGCCCTGGTCGAATGGCTGCGCCTCGACCCGTCCAACCCGACGGCACAGGCCATGTACACCGACGCGACGGCCAACGCCCCGGACGTCACGGCTGCCCGGGCCGCGGAGGTGTACTCCGCAGGGCTGGCGGGCGCGCCCCATTCCCCGATGCTGCGCAGCGGCCTGGATCAGGCCACGTACCGCCTGCTGCGGGGCACCCGCTGGCTCGCGCTCGTCTGTCTGGCCGCTGCGGGAGCGATGATCGACCTCTTCGCCACGGCCAAGGATCCGACCCTGCGGGAGCTGCCCGTACCGCTCGGCAACCGTCTCTGGGTGCTGGCGGTCATGGTCGCGATCTGGGGCTTCGGAGCGCTGTTGCGCTACTACCGGATGCGTACCGGAGTGCAGCTCAACATCCGCTCCCTCGTGCGCCGCGGCCGCTGGGCACGGATCGTGCTGGGGCAGGCGGCTTGGACCACGCTCTGCGCACTGATGATCTCCCAGATCCCGTGGACGGGACGGAGCACGCCCGAGTTCCTCTTCTGGGCCGGTCTGGTGGTGCCGCTGTCGACCATGGCGTACGACCGCAGGAAGACCCGGTGACCGGTACGCGTGGCGTGGCCGCCGTACACCCACCGGCGCCCGCCGCCCGCCGACGCCGTAAACCCGCCGACGCCGTACACCCACCGGCGCGCTCCCACCGGCCGCGCGCCCGACGGCCGGTGCCGCGCCGCCGGATAGCATGCTGACCAACTGATCGACACCCCTGAGGGAGGCCGCCCCATGGCAGGCGAACCGCAAGCAGACTGCCTGTTCTGCAAGATCGTCGCGGGTGAAGTGCCCGCCACGGTCGTGCGGGAGACCGAGACCACCGTCGCCTTCCGGGACATCAATCCCCAGGCGCCCACCCACGTGCTGGTCATCCCCCGGGCGCACTACCGGGACGCCGCCACTCTTGCCGCCGCCGAGCCGCAGCTCGCCGCCGATGTGCTGCGTGAGGCCGGTGTGGTCGCCGTCGACGAGAAGCTGGAGAGCCACCGGATCGTCTTCAACACCGGTTCCGGCGCGGGGCAGACCGTCTTCCACGCGCACGCGCATGTGCTCGGCGGCCGTGGGCTCAACTGGCCTCCCGGGTAGTACCGGTGTCCGCACGTGAACTGGTGGTGCTCGGCACCGCCAGCCAGGTCCCGACCCGGCACCGCAACCACAACGGCTATCTGCTGCGCTGGGACGGGGAGGGCATCCTCTTCGATCCCGGCGAGGGCACCCAGCGGCAGATGCTGCGCGCCGGTGTCTCCGCGCACGACATCAACCGCATCTGTGTCACGCACTTCCACGGCGACCACTCGCTCGGTCTGGCCGGGGTGATCCAGCGGATCAACCTCGACCAGGTCCCGCACCCGGTCTCCGCGCACTATCCCGCCAGCGGGCAGCGGTTCTTCGACCGGCTGCGGTACGCCACGGCCTACCGCGAGACGGTGCTGCTGACGCAGGCGCCCGTCGCCGACGACGGCGTCCTCGCGCGCACCGACGCGTACACCCTGTACGCGCACAGGCTCTCGCACCCCGTCGAGTCCTTCGGCTACCGGCTCGTCGAGCCGGACGGCCGCCGGATACTGCCCGGGAAACTGGCCGCGCACGGCATCCAGGGGCCGGATGTGGGCCGGCTCCAGCGCGAGGGCGTGCTCGGCGGTGTCACGCTCGACGACGTCAGCGAGGTGCGCCGCGGCCAGCGGTTCGCCTTCGTCATGGACACCCGGTTGTGCGACGGCGTCCAGGCGCTCGCAGAAGGCTGCGACATGCTCGTCATCGAGTCCACGTTCCTCGACGGGGACATCCGGCTGGCCTCGGACCACGGGCATCTGACGGCGGGGCAGGCGGGCCGGGTGGCGCACGAAGCCGGTGTGCGCCATCTCGTGCTCACGCACTTCTCGCAGCGCTACACCGGCGCCGCCGACGAGTTCGAGCGGCAGGCGCGGGCCGCCGGGTTCGCGGGCGAGGTGACGGTCGCCCAGGACCTGTGGCGTATCCCGGTGCCCAAGCGGTCCTGAGGAGCGGGGCGGCCCGCCCCGCTCCACAGGTGGCAGCTCAGCGCGCAGCCGGGCCGGTCCAGTCCGCCGGGACGTGCGCGATCCGCACCCGCTGCGGATGGTCGCCGACCGTCACGGTCGCGACCTTCCGGCCGGTCGCGAAGTCGATCGCGGTCACGGAGTCGGAGCCGCTCTCGGAGATGACGCACGACTTGCCGTCGCCGCTGACCGTCGCCCAGTACGGTTTGGACGCGGTCACCAGCGGGCTCTCCTGCAGGGTCGCCCGGTCGACGATAGTGGCGTAGTCGTCCATGGTCCCGGCGATGCAGATCTTGTCGCCCTTCGGGCTCATCGACATGCCGTGGTGGCGCGAGTCGTTGACCCAGGTGGTGCGGTCCTCGCTGGTCGCCGGGTTCTTGGGCAGGGTCTTGACCCGGGTGATCCTGTCGGCGGCGATGTCGTACTCCAGGAAGCCGTTGAAGAACGACACCTGGAAGTAGAGCCTCGACTCGTCGGGGGTGAACGCGACGGGCCGCACCGAGTCGGAGAGGTCCTTGCGGCCGAACGCGTCGAGACGCTCGCGCATGTCGATGACCCTGACCTGCTCGAAGGTGTTCGCATCCACGACCGTGATCCTGCGGTCGCCCTTCGTGAAGTCCCAGAAGGGGTCGTCGAGCGCGGTGTTGACCTCGCCGATCGACATGTTCCACAGATATTTTCCGCCACCGGTGAAGACGTTCTCGTGCGGTTTGTCGCCGGTCGCGAACGAGCCGAGCTGCTTCCCGGTCGTGATGTCGAGGACGTGCACGGTGTTGGACGTCGAGGCGGAGACGGCGACCCGGCTGCCGTCGGGGGAGACGGCCATGTGGTCGGAGCGGAAACCGGAGACCGGGAAGCGCCAGTTGATCCCTCCGTCGGCGAGGTCGATGGAGACGACGTCGGCGAAGCTCGGCCGGGAGACGACCATCGCCGAGCCGTCCGGGGTGGCGTACATGTCGTCGACGAACTGGTCGTGGCCCTCGCCCGGTCCCTGCCGGATGCCGAGGAAGAACGCGAGCTTGACCGGGTTGAGGTAGATCTCCTTCAGCCGCTGGTCCTTGTCCGGGATGACGTTGATGCGGCCGACCTTCGCGAAGTCGCCCTCCGCCTCGATGACATCGGCGGTGCCGTCCCAGTTGTTGCCGACGAACATCACCTCGCGCAGCGGCGGCGCCGGCGACTGCGCATGGGCCGGGAGCGCGCCGCCGGCCGCGAGGAGTACCAGGGCGGCGGCGGCCGAGGCGACTGCGCGCCTCGTGCCGGGCCTCCTGGTGCCGGCCCGCCGGGTGCTGGACAGAGACATCGTCGTTCCTTCCACAAGGGCGGCCGGTCCGACACCGGGCGCAGTCTGAATACGTGCGCGTTCAGATTGAGCTACTGGAAAGTAACGAGCGGTGGGAGACTCCACAAGACTGTGGACACGACAAAATGAGTCCCGACGCGACGAGGGAGGGCCAGTGGCGGGCAGGATCAGACAGCCGACCGGCCGCTACGGCGGCCGGTCCGCCGAAGAGCGTCAGGCCGAACGCCGGCAGCGGTTCCTCGACGCGGGACTCCGGCTGTTCGGTGAGGGACCCGGCTACCGGGCGACGACGGTTGCGGCGCTCAGCGAGGCCGCGGGGCTGTCCACCCGGCAGTTCTACGAGGAGTTCCGCACGCTGGAAGACGTGCTGGCCGCGCTTCATCTCCAGGTCAACGACTGGGCGGAGGCGGCGGCGACGGCCGCGCTCGCCGAGGCGTCCGATCTGCCGCTGGCCCGGCGGGCGGCCGTGGTGTTCCGGGCGTACGCGGCGAACGTGACAGTCGACCCGCGGCGGATCCGTATCGCGTTCATCGAGATCATCGGCGTCAGCCCGCAGATGGAGCGTCAGAGGCTGACCCGCCGGTCCCGCTGGGTGGACTTCATCTGCGCCGAGGCGGATCAGGCGGCGCGGCGCGGCGAGGCGGAGGCGCGCGACTACCGGGTCGCGGCGGCGGCGTTCATCGGCAGCGTCAACGGCCTTCTGCACGACTGGACGGTCGGCTGGGTGGACGCGACGCTCGACGAACTGGTCGACGAGCTGGTGCGGATGCTGCTCGGCATCCTGCGTCCGGTGCCACTGGACTGACCCGCTCGGTTTCAGCCCGCTGGACCATGTGGGGCCGGTTCCTGTGTCATTGACTGGCGTGGTTCGCGTATCTAATCTCGGTTCTCATACATGTACGCACTCTGTATGGGGAGACAGCATGGGCCAGGATCTGACCGTCGCCGAGGTGCGGCTCACGCCGATCCTGGTGGCCGACCCGCCGCTGCTCAACACCCAGGGTGTGCACCAGCCGTACACCCCCCGCCTGATCGTCGAGATCGTCACCGCCGACGGCGTCACCGGTGTCGGCGAGACCTACGGCGACACCAAGTACCTCGCCCTCGCCGACCCGTTGGCCCGTGCACTGCCCGGACGCCCGGTCTCCGACGTCAACGCGCTGCACACGCTCGCCGCACGCGTCTGCGGCGATTCTCCTGACGCGACCGGCGCGGACGCCGTCGACGTCGGCGGGCTGCGCGGCGTCCAGACCGCGGACAAGCTCCGGCTCTCCGTCGTCTCCGCCTTCGAGGTCGCCTGCCTCGACGCCCTCGGCAAGGCGCTCGGACTGCCCGTCCACGCCCTGCTCGGCGGAAAGGTCCGGGACTCCGTGGAATACAGCGCCTACCTCTTCTACCGCTGGGCCCGACACCCGGGCGGGGCAGGGGAGTCGGACGACTGGGGCGCCGCCGTCGATCCGGCCGGCGTCGTCGCACAGGCCCGCCGCTTCGCCCGCGACCACGGGTTCACGTCCTTCAAGCTCAAGGGAGGCGTCTTCCCGCCCGAGCAGGAGGTCGCCGCCGTCCGTGCCCTGGCCGAGGCCTTCCCCGGGCAGCCGCTGCGACTCGACCCCAACGGCGCCTGGTCCGTCGAGACCTCGCTGAAGGTCGCCGAGGAGCTCGACGACGTCCTGCAGTACCTGGAGGACCCGGCCTCCACGACAGCACGCATGGCCGAGGTCGCGGCAGCCACGGACATCCCGCTCGCGACCAACATGTGCGTCACCACCTTCGCCGAGATCCCCGAGGCGTTCTCGACCGGAGCGGTGCAGGTCGTCCTCTCCGACCACCACTACTGGGGCGGGCTGTTCGCCACCCGTGAACTGGCCGCGGTCTGCCGGACGTTCGGCGTGGCCCTGTCGATGCACTCCAACACCCACCTGGGCATCAGCCTCGCCGCGATGAACCATGTCGCCGCCGTCGTCCCCCATCTCGACTTCGCCTGCGACAGCCACTACCCCTGGCAGAGTGAGGACGTCATCACCGAGCGCCTCCGCTTCGAGGGCGGCCGCCTCGCCGTGAGCGACCTGCCCGGTCTCGGCGTCGCACTCGACCGCGACCGCCTCGCCCGCCTGCACCGCCGATGGCTGGAGGACGACGGAACGATGCGCGACCGCGACGACGCGGCGGCGATGCGCGTCGCCGAACCGGGGTGGGTGGCCCCCGCAGTTCCCCGCTGGTAGCGGGCGCGCGCTCCCGGACCCGGCCACGCGGACGTTCGTCGCGCCGCGGCCGGGTCCCGGATCCGTACGGACGGGATCGGGCAGACTGGCCTGATACCTGCACCACGTACGGGAGCGCGCACGGTGACCATTCGAGACGGAGAGCAACCGCGCCTGGGGACCGGCCTGGACCCGTTGGCCGCCCTGCGGACCGCCGCGGATCCGCCCTGCGACGTCTATCTCACCGGCAGTGTCTTCCTCGACATCATCTTCACCGGCCTCGACTCCGCGCCCGTGCGCGGCACCGAGTCGTGGGCCCGCGGCATGGGCTCCAGCCCCGGCGGCGTCGCCAACATGGCCACCGCCCTCGCCCGGCTCGGCCTGCGTACCTCCCTCGCCGCCGCCTTCGGTGACGACCACTACGGCGAGTACTGCTGGGACGCCCTCGAACAGGGCGAGGGCATCGACCTCGGCCTCTCCCGCACCGTCCCCGGCTGGCACTCACCCGTCACCGTCTCCATGGCGTACGAGGGCGAGCGCACCATGGTGTCCCACGGCCACGAGGCCCCGCCGCCCGAGCCCGCCCCCGACTGCCCGCCGCCCGCCCGCGCCGCGATCGCCTCGCTCACCCCGGACCGTGCCGAATGGATCGCCCAGGCCGACCGCACGGGGACCCGCGTCTTCGCGGACGTCGGCTGGGACGACTCCGGCCGCTGGGACCCCGCCGATCTCGCCGACCTGGAGCACTGCGAGGCGTTCCTGCCCAACGCGGAGGAGGCGATGCGCTACACCCGTACCGACTGCCCGCGCGCCGCGGCCCACGCCCTGACCGACCGTGTCCCGCTCGCCGTGGTCACCCTCGGTGCCGAGGGCGCCTACGCCGTCGACGGCAGGACCGGCGAGAGCGCCCAGGTCCCGGCCATCGCCGTCGAGGCGCTGGACCCGACGGGCGCGGGCGACGTGTTCGTGGCCGGATACGTCACCGGCACCCTCGCGGGCTGGCCGCTCGCCGACCGGCTCGCCTTCGCCGGACTGACCGCAGCGCTGTCGGTGCAGGAATTCGGCGGGTCGCTCTCCGCACCCGGCTGGTGGGAGGTCGCCGCGTGGTGGCAGTCGGTCCAGGGCCTCCAGGACCCGGCGGCACTGCGGCGCTACGCCTTCCTCCAGGACCTGCTGCCCACTCCGGTCCGTCCCTGGCCGCTGCGCCGGGCCGTCCCGACGATCGGCTTCGGCCGCACCGGCTGACACGAGTGGGCGGCCCCTCCCCGGCCCGTTGCCCCTGGAAAAGCCCTCGGTCCTGTCAGCGGCAGGTCGTACCCTGGATGGTCCAGAGGTTGTCGAGCAGCGAGAACCCTGCAACGGGAGGTATGTGCAGGCCACAGAGCCGGCCCATGACTCAGACACCCACAGCCCAGACCCCAGCGCCGGGGCAGGCGCGAGCCCACTTCACCGTCCCCGCCAAGCATCCGATGGTGACGGTCCTCGGCTCGGGTGACGCCCTGCTGCGCGTGATCGAGAAGGCCTTCCCGGCGGCCGACATCCATGTCCGGGGCAATCAGGTCAGCGCTGTCGGCGACGCGGCGGAAGTCGCCCTCATCCAGCGCCTGTTCGACGAGATGATGCTCGTGCTCCGCACCGGGCAGCCGATGACGGAGGACGCAGTGGAACGCTCGATCGCCATGCTCAAGGCGGCCGAGGACGGCAGCGGCGAGCCCGGTGCCGAGTCCCCGGCCGAGGTGCTCACGCAGAACATCCTCTCCAGCCGCGGCCGGACCATCCGCCCCAAGACGCTGAACCAGAAGCGCTATGTCGACGCCATCGACAAGCACACCGTCGTCTTCGGCATCGGTCCCGCCGGTACGGGCAAGACGTATCTCGCCATGGCCAAGGCCGTGCAGGCGCTGCAGTCCAAGCAGGTCAACCGCATCATCCTGACCCGGCCTGCGGTCGAGGCGGGGGAGCGGCTCGGCTTCCTGCCCGGCACGCTCTACGAGAAGATCGACCCGTATCTGCGCCCGCTGTACGACGCGCTGCACGACATGCTCGACCCCGACTCCATCCCCCGCCTGATGGCCGCGGGCACGATCGAAGTCGCGCCGCTCGCCTACATGCGCGGCCGCACGCTGAACGACGCGTTCATCATCCTCGACGAGGCGCAGAACACCAGCGCCGAACAGATGAAGATGTTCCTCACCCGTCTCGGCTTCGACTCGAAGATCGTCATCACCGGTGACGTCACCCAGGTCGACCTGCCCAGCGGCACGAAGAGCGGTCTGCGTCAGGTCCAGGCGATCCTGGACGGCGTCGAGGACGTGCACTTCTCGCGGCTCACGAGCCAGGATGTCGTACGGCACAAGCTCGTCGGCCGTATCGTCGACGCCTACGAGAAGTACGACAACGGGAAGTAGTCACAGCGCACCATGTCGATCGACGTCAACAACGAGTCCGGAACCGAGGTCGACGAGCAGGCGATCCTCGATGTCGCCCGCTACGCGCTCGCGCGGATGCGTATCCACCCGCTCTCCGAGCTCTCGGTGATCGTCGTGGACGCCGAAGCCATGGAGCAGCTCCACATCCAGTGGATGGATCTGCCCGGTCCGACCGATGTCATGTCCTTCCCGATGGACGAGCTGCGCCCGCCGGTCAAGGACGACGAGGAGCCCCCGCAGGGGCTCCTCGGTGACATCGTGCTCTGCCCCGAGGTGGCCAAGAGGCAGGGCGAGGAAGCGCCGACGCAGCACTCCATGGACGAGGAGCTCCAGCTCCTCACGGTCCATGGAGTGCTGCATCTGCTCGGGTACGACCACGAGGAGCCGGACGAGAAGGCGGAGATGTTCGGGCTGCAGGCCGCGATCGTCGACGGCTGGCGGGCGGAGAAGGGCCTCACGGGCCCGTCCCCGGCGCCGACCGTCTCATGACCGGCCAACTGATCGCAGGTGCCGTCGCGCTGGTCGTCGTCGCCTGGCTCGCCGCCTGCGCGGAGGCCGGTCTGGCCCGGGTCTCCAGCTTCCGTGCCGCCGAGGCCGTCCGGTCCGGGCGGCGTGGGGCCGACAAGCTGGAGCAGGTCGCCGCCGACCCCACCCGCTATCTCAATGTCGCTCTTCTGGTGCGTGTCGCCTGCGAGATGGCGGCCGGGGTGCTCGTCACCTACGCGTGCCTGGAGGAGTTCGAGGAGACGTGGGCGGCGCTTCTCGTCGCGATCGCCGTCATGGTGCTCGTCAGCTATGTCGCCGTCGGTGTCTCACCGCGCACCATCGGCCGCCAGCACCCGCTGAACACCGCCACGGCGGCGGCGTACGTCCTGCTGCCGCTGGCCAGGATCATGGGCCCGATCCCGCAGCTGCTGATCCTCATCGGCAATGCCCTCACCCCCGGAAAGGGCTTCCGCAAGGGGCCGTTCGCCTCCGAGGCCGAACTGCGCGCGATGGTCGACCTCGCCGAGCAGGAGTCGCTGATCGAGGACGACGAGCGCAGGATGGTGCACTCCGTCTTCGAGCTCGGCGACACCCTCGTCCGCGAGGTGATGGTCCCGCGCACCGACCTGGTGTGCATCGAGCGTTTCAAGACCGTGCGGCAGGCGCTGACGCTCGCGCTGCGCTCCGGTTTCTCGCGCATCCCCGTCACGGGGGAGAACGAGGACGACATCGTCGGAGTCGTCTACCTCAAGGATCTGGTCCGCAAGACGCACATCAACCGCGACGCGGAGGCCGATCTGGTGTCGACCGCGATGCGGCCCGCGGTCTTCGTCCCCGACACGAAGAACGCGGGTGATCTGCTGCGCGAGATGCAGCAGAAGCGCAACCACGTCGCCGTCGTCATCGACGAGTACGGCGGCACGGCGGGCATCGTCACGATCGAGGACATCCTCGAGGAGATCGTCGGTGAGATCACCGACGAGTACGACCGCGAGCTGCCGCCCGTCGTGGAGCTGGGTGACGGCTGTTTCCGGGTCACCGCCCGTCTCGACATCGGCGACCTCGGCGAGCTGTACGGCCTGGGGGCCGACGAACTGGACGACGAGGACGTGGAGACGGTCGGCGGACTCCTCGCCAAGGCGCTCGGCCGGGTGCCGATCTCCGGCGCCGGCGCGGTGGTCGATCTGCCCGACGGCCGGTCGCTGCGGCTGACGGCGGAGTCCCCCGCGGGCCGGCGGAACAAGATCGTCACGGTGCTCGCGGAGCCGGTGGAGAAGCCTGCGGACGACGAGCCGGCGCGATGAGGGCGGAGCGATGAAGGCGCAGCGGCTGAGGGCGTTCTGCCTGGAATTCAACGCGGCGGCCGAGGAGTTCCCGTTCGGCCCGGAGACGTCGGTGTTCAAGGTGCTGGGCAAGATGTTCGCCCTCAGCGCGCTGGATGCGAGCCCGCTGACGGTGAACCTGAAGTGCGAGCCGGAGAACGCGGTACGCCTGCGCACGGAGCACCCGGACGCGATCGTGCCCGGCTGGCACATGAACAAGCGGCACTGGAACACGGTGGCGGTGGACCGGCTCCCGGACCGGATGGTACGGGAGCTGATCGAGGACTCCTACGACCTGGTGGTGGCGGGGCTGCCGCGTGCGGAGCGTCTGCGGCTGGACCGGGCATAGGTCCTGCCGCGGCGGGCAGGGCCCGGCCCGCAGGCATTGTCCGGAGCTGTCCGATCTATGCTCGGCACATGACGCAGAGCACCGACCTCGGCCCCGAGGACCGCAAGATCATCACGCTGGCCCGCAGCGCCCGGGCCCGCAACGGTGTGCCCGAGGGCGCAGCCGTGCGTGACGAGACCGGGCGTACGTACGTCGCCGGGACCGTCGCACTGGACTCGCTGAAGCTCACCGCGCTGCAGACCGCGGTCGCGATGGCCGTCGCGAGCGGCGCGCAGTCCCTGGAGGCCGCGGCCGTGGTCTCCGAGGCGGATGCCGCGGCCGACGCGGACCGCGCGGCCGTTCGGGACCTGGGCGGTCCCGCGACCCCGGTGCTGCTGGCCGGCCCCGACGGAGAGCTCAAGTCCTCGGTCACGGCGGGCTGACCGCCCTCACGTATCGGACGGCGCCACCTTTCCGGTGGCGCCGTTTTCGTGTTCCGGTCCTCGGAAATGTCCGCCCTGTCACGGATCTTGACAGAATCTGATGGGTCATCAGTCGGTGCATTTCGATTCCATTGACTTCTCGCCGCCCCCGCCCGTCAATGGCCCCCTGCCGCCGCGGAAGAGCCGCCGCGTCCGCACCCGTTCTGTCAGAAGGGGGCAGTCATGCCGTCAGCCGCACGAAGACCCCGCAGGTCCGCCGCCCCACGGCGTCCGTGGACCGCCACGCTGGGGGTCCTCGCACTGGTCGCGGGAGCGGCCTCGCTCGCCGCACCTGCGCATGCACTGGCCGCGGCCGCCGCACCGGTGGACTTCGCCACGCACTGCGTACCGCCGCCGATCGCGGGCATCCCGCCGATCGATGGCACCACCACAGCGGAGATAACGGTCGACAACACCGCACCCAAGGTCGGCGACACCGTCACCGTCACCTACACCGTCGTCAAGCCGGCCGCCGGGAACCCGGTCGACCTGGCCCTGCCCGCCGACATCATGACGCCCACCGGCAAGGTCACCCTCGGCGGTGCCCAGCCCGGCAGCGTCACGGTCACCGGCCCGAAGAAGAATCCGCCGGTGCCCGGCAAGGCGCCCTTCCCGTCGTTCTCGATGACCGGCACGTTCACGGTCACCGCGCCCGGCGCGATCACGCTCTCGCCCGGCGACTACAACATCCACACCAGCTACATCATGGAGCTGGACACCCCCTGCACGGTCAAGAATCCGCCCGCACCCGTCTCCGAGACGGTCACCGCGACCGAGCAGCCCGGCGCGAACGAACGCACCCTGACCCTGGCCACTGCCTCCGGCAGCCCCGGCGACCAGGTCACCGTCACCGGTGCCGCGTTCACACCCGGCACCGCCGTCACCCTCGCGGGCCGCGCCGGTGCGGCCGAGACGGCCGACAAACAGACCGTCACCTCCGACGCGAACGGCGCCTTCACCGCCCAACTGACCGTCAACGACAAGGCGACCTCCGGGATCGTCGCGTACGAGGGCGACAGCTGGAACGAGCAGACCGGCGCGGGGCCGGCGGCGTATACCGTCATCGACGACACCCCGCTCCCGGCGGGCAGCCAGAAGCTCAACGCCTCCGTGGCCGCGGGCACCCTGTCCATGTCCCAGGCGGGGGACACCGTCGAGATGTCCGCTGTCGACTTCGGCGCGGGCGGCGCCTCGACGGGCGCCCTGAGGACAGTGACCGTCAAGGACTTCCGCGGCGGGCCCGCGGGCTGGTCCCTGACCGGCAAGGTCACCGACTTCACCGGACCCGGCGGGGCGAGGATCGACGCGGCGAAGCTCGGCTGGGCCCCGGCCTGCGCCACGGAGCCGGGCAGCCCCAGCACCTGCGCGGGAGGTTCGGCCGGTCCCGTCGGCACCGCGGGCGCGACCCTCGCCTCCACGCCCGACGGAGCGCTCACCGGCGGTGAGTTCACCGTGGACGCCCAGGTCACCCTGGACGTACCGGCGTTCACCCCGCCCGGCGCCTATGCGGGTGTCCTCACCCTGACGCTCTCGTGACCAAGGGCGAGTGAGCCGACGAGGCGCGCCCCAGCGTCTCGGAGGCGAAGCGAGCCACAGACAGAGCCGGCCCGGGCGCGCACCCGCCCGGGCCGCTTCCTGACCGGGGAGCGCCCATGCGCAAGCTGTACGCCGTCGTTCTCGGCCTGCTCACCGTCCTGACCGGGGCTCCCGTCGCGCATGCCGCCGACAACGGATCCTGGTCCGTCTATCCGGCCGCCTCCGAACTGGGCCGGCGCCCGTACTTCTACCTCTCCGCCGATCCCGGCACGACCCTCACCGACCGGGTCACCGTCACCAACAAGACCGCCGCACCCCTCACCTTCGTGCTCTATGCCGCCGACGCCCACAACACCCCGCGCGACGGCGGCTTTGCCGTGCGCACCGCCCAGGAGAAGCAGCGCGGCGTCGGTGCCTGGGCCCGGCCCGGGCGTGACCGGGTCACCGTCCCGGCCCACGCCTCGGTCACCGTGCCGTACACCCTCACCGTTCCCCAGAACGCGGAGCCGGGCGACCATCCCGGCGCACTGGTCGCCCTCGACGAGCGGATCGCGTCCTCGGCGGGCGCGGTCGACGTCGGGGTACGGCAGGCGGTCGCGGCCCGGGTCTATCTGCGGGTGAACGGGCCCGCCGTGCCTGCCATCGCGGTCGAGGACGTGCGCATCTCCCGGCAGCGGCCGCTGGTGCCGGGCACCGGCGAGAGCACCGCGGTGATCTCGTACACCCTCCACAACCGCGGAAACGTCACCCTCGACCCGAAGGTCGCGCTGCGGGCCGAGGGACTGTTCGGGCGTGATCTGCTCGCCCGTGACCTGACCGGTGTCCCCTCCGAGCTGCTGCCCCGCCAGAAGATCCGTCTCGCCGAGCGCTGGAGCGGAGCACCACAGCTGGAGTGGGGCGAGGTGACGCTGACGGCCAGCGCGCGGGACGTGCGCGCGTCCGCAGGGGCGTCGTTCCTCGCCGTGCCGTGGCTCCTCGCCGCGGCCCTCCTGGGCCTGTCGGCCGGGGCCGGGGCATGGGCATGGGCGAAGCGGCGGCGGCAGCGCGTACCCGAGGGCCTCCGGCATCAGGGACAATGGGCGCCATGAGCGTTCCTACCCAGTCTTCCGAAGCCCCCCACCGGGCCGGCTTCGCCTGCTTCGTCGGCCGTCCGAACGCGGGCAAGTCCACCCTCACGAACGCTCTGGTCGGTCAGAAGGTGGCCATCACCTCGAACCGGCCGCAGACCACCCGGCACACCGTGCGCGGCATCGTGCACCGCCCCGAGGCGCAGCTGATCCTGGTTGACACCCCGGGTCTCCACAAGCCGCGCACCCTGCTCGGCGAGCGGCTCAACGACGTGGTCCGCACGACATGGGCCGAGGTCGACGTGATCGGGTTCTGCCTGCCCGCCAACGAGAAGCTGGGCCCCGGCGACCGGTTCATCGCCAAGGAGCTCGCCGGGATCAGGAAGACGCCGAAGGTCGCGATCATCACCAAGACCGACCTCGTCGACTCGAAGACCCTCGCCGAGCAGCTGATCGCCATCGACCAGCTCGGCAAGGAGCTGGGCCTCGAATGGGCGGAGATCGTTCCGGTCTCCGCGGTCGGCGACAAGCAGGTGCAGCTGGTCGCCGATCTGCTGATCCCGCTGCTGCCCGAGAGCCCGCCGCTCTACCCGGAGGGCGACCTCACGGACGAGCCGGAGCAGGTGATGGTCGCGGAGCTGATCCGTGAGGCCGCGCTGGAAGGCGTACGGGACGAGCTGCCGCACTCGATCGCGGTGGTCGTCGAGGAGATGCTGCCGCGCGAGGACCGCCCGGCGGACCGGCCGCTGCTGGACATCCACGCCAACGTCTACATCGAGCGCCCCAGCCAGAAGGGCATCATCATCGGCCCGAAGGGCAAGCGCCTGAAGGAGGTCGGCATCAAGTCCCGTAAGCACATCGAGGCGCTGCTGGGCACGCCCGTCTTCCTGGACCTGCACGTCAAGGTTGCCAAGGACTGGCAGCGCGACCCGAAGCAGCTGCGCAAGCTCGGCTTCTGAGCGGGCCGCCGCAACGGCGTCACGTTGCTGCCGTGCCCACCGGAGACCGCGTACGCCTGGCGGCTGCCCGACGAGGCCGCCCGGGTCCTCGCCGAGCAGGGTCCGGCCGCGCTGAAGGCGCGCGCCGTCCGGTCGAGGAGGCCGTGGCGGCGGGCGACGAGCCGGAGCGCGCCGCCCGCTCGGTGGCCGCCGGCCCGGGCACGACCGGCGTCACGAACCTTCCTTGAGCACCAGCGAGATCAAGTCCCGTTGTGCCTCGGAGAGTCGGGGGTCGGAGCAGTACACCGTCCGGCCGTCGACCGTGATCTGGTAGCTGAACCCGTCGGGCACGCCGACCGGGGGAGTGTCGTGGCCCTCGGCCACCGCCCGCTCGGCCAGACCCTGCACGTGACCCGCGTCGTCCCGCCCGGCGGTGTCGACCTCGGAGACCTTCTCGATCCCGGCGAATCCGCCCGTACGCCTTACCTGGATACGCATGGCACCCGTTCTAGTACGGATCGTGTCCGGGCGACAGCGGAGCGGGCCGCCGACGCCCGCCCCGCACCGGCCCCGCGGCTTACCCCGCTGTCTCGACCCCGACCTGCGACCAGGCCTTCAGCACGGCATCGTGCTCCTCGCCCTCGCCGAACCGGTCCGCCGCGGCCGCCACCGTCAACCGGGCGAAGCTCGCGAAGTCCGCGTCCACCGGCAGCTCGCCGCCGGTCAGCACGTCGAACCAGATCTGCCCGGCCCTCTCCCAGGCCGGCCCGCCCAGCCGGGTCGCCAGCAGATGAAACGCGTGGTTGGGGATGCCGGAATTGATGTGCACCCCGCCGTTGTCGCGGCCGGTGCGGACGAAGTCGGCCATCGTCGCCGGCTGCGGGTCCTTGCCGAGCACGTCGTCGTCGTACGCCGTGCCCGGCGCCTTCATCGACCGGAGCGCGACCCCGCTGACGCGGGGCGCGAGCAGGCCCGCACCGATCAGCCAGTCCGCCTCGTCTGCGTTCTGCCCGAGGCTGCGCTGCTTGACCAGCGAGCCGAACACGTCCGAGACGGACTCGTTCAGCGCGCCGGGCTGGCCGAAGTAGCTGAGGTTCGCCGTGTACTGGGTGAGGCCGTGCGCCAGCTCGTGCGCGATGACGTCGACGGCCACCGTGAAGTCGAGGAAGATCTCGCCGTCCCCGTCGCCGAACACCATCTGCTCGCCGTTCCAGAACGCGTTGCCGTACTTCTCGTCGTAGTGGACCGTCGCGTCCAGTGGGAGGCCCTCGCCGTCGATCGAGTTGCGGCCGTACGCGGCGAGCAGCAGCTCGAAAGTGGCGCCCAGGCCTGCGTACGCGCGGTTGACGGCGGCGTCCGCCACCGGCCGGTCTCCCTCGCCGCGCACCTCGGTGCCCGGCAGGGCGGTGCCGTGCCGGGCGTCGTAGAGCGTGCGGCGGGGGCCGTCGGCGGGAGCTGCGGCGCGCCTCGGCGCGGTGCCGAGCACGGTCGTCAGCCGACGGCCGGTGCGCTGTGCGGCGTCCGCCTGCAGGGTGCGGCGGGCGGGGCCGGACAGCGCGGGCTCGTCCGAGCGGGCGAGCCTGTCGAGGATGTGGGGTGGCACGATGCCGCAGAAGACGGGGGTGCGAATGTCCATGTCCGGCAATGTGGCACTACGTGACGGAGCTGTCACGGAATGGGGGAGCGGTTAGCGAAATAGAGTGATAGGCCACATTTGACCGTTACTGATCGGTCGTCCCGCATACTGAAACAGGACCCACGCTCCCGCCGAGGCTCGGTTAGGCTTCTTCGCATCATGCGTTTCGGGCTGCTTCTCCTTAGCTGCCGCGGCGAGGGCCTGTAGTCGTAGGCCGACCCCCTCCCCGCGGAGTCTGGTGCTGCATCGACACAGTCGGCCCCCCTTCCTGCAGGATCAGAGGAGCCCTACGCAATGTCTCAGTCGCAGTGGATCGGCCGTCCCACCCCGATCACCAACACGACGCACATGCAGAAGCCGTCCGGGATGCCGATCCACAAGTACGGCCGTTACGAGGCCGTCGGCATCCCCGACCGCACCTGGCCCGAGCAGCGCATCACCAAGGCCCCCCGCTGGCTGTCCACCGATCTGCGCGACGGCAACCAGGCACTGATCGACCCCATGAGCCCCGCCCGCAAGCGCGAGATGTTCGACCTGCTGGTACGCATGGGCTACAAGGAGATCGAGGTCGGCTTCCCCTCCTCCGGCGAGACCGACTTCGCGTTCGTACGCTCCATCATCGAAGAGGGCGCGATCCCCGACGACGTCACCATCTCCGTGCTGACGCAGGCCCGTGAGGACCTGATCGAGCGCACCGTCGAGTCGATCGTCGGCGCCAACCGCGCCACCGTGCACCTGTACAACGCGACCGCGCCCACCTTCCGCCGCGTCGTCTTCCGCGGGTCCAAGGACGACATCAAGCAGATCGCCGTCGACGGCACCCGGCTGGTCATGGAGTACGCGGACAAGCTGCTGGGCCCCGAGACGACCTTCGGCTACCAGTACAGCCCCGAGATCTTCACGGACACCGAGCTGGACTTCGCCCTGGAGGTCTGCGAGGCCGTGTGCGACGTCTGGCAGCCGGAAGAGGGCCGCGAGATCATCCTCAACCTGCCCGCCACCGTGGAGCGTTCGACCCCGTCCACGCACGCCGACCGCTTCGAGTGGATGTCGCGGAACCTGACCCGGCGCGCGTACGTCTGCCTGTCCGTGCACCCGCACAACGACCGCGGCACCGCCGTCGCCGCCGCCGAGCTGGCGATCATGGCAGGAGCCGACCGCATCGAGGGCTGTCTGTTCGGCCAGGGCGAGCGCACCGGCAACGTCGACCTGGTCACCCTGGGCATGAACCTGTTCTCGCAGGGCGTCGACCCGCAGATCGACTTCTCGCAGATCGACGAGATCCGTCGCACCAGCGAGTACTGCAACCAGATGGAGGTCCACCCGCGCCACCCCTACGCGGGCGATCTGGTCTACACCGCCTTCTCCGGCTCCCACCAGGACGCCATCAAGAAGGGCTTCGACGCCATGGAGGCCGACGCGGCCGCCGCCGGCAAGACCGTCGACGACATCGAGTGGGCCGTCCCGTACCTGCCGATCGACCCCAAGGACGTCGGCCGCTCCTACGAGGCCGTCATCCGCGTCAACTCGCAGTCCGGCAAGGGCGGCATCGCCTACGTCCTGAAGAACGACCACAAGCTGGACCTGCCGCGCCGGATGCAGATCGAGTTCTCCCGGATCATCCAGGCCAAGACCGACACCGAGGGCGGCGAGGTCACCCCGGCCGCGATCTGGTCCGTATTCCAGGACGAGTACCTGCCGAACCCGGACAATCCGTGGGGGCGCATCCAGATCCGCTCCGGCCAGACCACCACCGACAAGGACGGCGTCGACACGCTGACCGTCGAGGCGGTCGTCGACGGCGACGAGACCGTGCTGACGGGCTCCGGAAACGGCCCGATCTCCGCGTTCTTCGAGGCGCTGAACGCCGTGGGCGTCGACGTCCGCCTGCTGGACTACCAGGAGCACACGATGAGCGAGGGCGCGTCCGCGCAGGCCGCCTCGTACATCGAGTGCGCCATCGACGGAAAGGTCCTGTGGGGCATCGGCATCGACGCCAACACCACGCGGGCCTCCCTGAAGGCCGTCGTCTCGGCCGTCAACCGCGCGGCGCGTTAGTACGCCGCCCACCCTCTCCCCTTCGCCGGGCGTGCTCGCGGACGAGCACGCCCGGCGTTTTGCGCGGTTGTGCGCCGGCTTGTGCACCGCGCGGATCCGGCCATGTGCGCACGTACTCCCGTAGGGGTGCTGACGTGGCATCAATCGTGTGGCTAACATCACGTCCACGCGGCAATGTTGCCGCTGCATTACGGAGGTGCGACGTGCTGCCAACCCGGGGAATTCGCGGCCGGAAACTGAGGGTATGCGGCATTCACACGTCCTGGAGCACCATCGGCGACGGTGAGTTCTTCTGCCCCGAGTGCGGAGGCGACCGCAACTACCGCCGCCGGACCGGCCGCCGCCGCTTCACCGTCCTCGGGATGCCGCTGCTCGGCCGCGGTCTCACCGGCCCCGTCGTCGAATGCGCGGCCTGCCACACCCACTTCGGCCCGGACGCCCTCGACCACCCCACCACCGGCCGCTTCTCGGCGATGCTCAGGGACGCCGTGCACACCGTCGCCCTCGCCGTCCTCGCCTCCGGCGGCACCGCGTCCCGCGCCGTACGCGAGACCGCCGTCCACATCGTGCGCGCCGCCGGACTCGACGACTGCACCGAGGACCAGCTCACCTCCCTCATCGAGGCGCTCGCCGCCGACACCGGCCGCTTCGTCACGGACACCACGCCCTACGGTGCGGCCCTCGCCATCGAACTGCACGAGGCGCTGGAACCGCTCGCGCCCCATCTCGCCCCCGCCGGACGGGAGTCGATCCTGCTGCAGGGCGCCCGTATCGCACTCGCCGACGGTCCCTACACCCCGGCCGAGCGCGAGGTGCTGACGACGGTGGGCGCGGCGCTGCAGCTGGACGAGGACGACACGGCACGGCTCATGGAAACGGCGCGGACGCCGTTCTGAGTACCGCCGGGCCTACTCCCAGGGGAGTACGCCACCTCCAGGGCCACCCTGCGCAGTAGGCCCCATCTCGCACCCGCGCGCGACGAATCCGCCTCCCCGCGACGGAAGTCTGGTGACGCACACCGCCACCGGACGCCCGTGACGAAGGGGAGACACCCATGGGGCCCGTACCGACCGCAACCGCACCACCGCCGGCGAAGCCGACAGCGCGGCGACGAGCCCTGCCCTGGGCGATCGTCGTCCTGTGGTTCGCCGTCATCGCGCTCACCGTCCCCTTCGCCGGCAAACTCGGCGACGCCCAGCGGGACAACGTCGTCGACTACCTCCCCGCGAGCGCCGACTCCACCCAGGTCGCGAAGATCCAGCAGGCCCTGCCCGGCGGTGAATCCACCGACCTGGTCGTCGTCTACCACCGCGACGGCGGACTGACGGACGCCGACCGCGCGCAGGCGCAGCGGCAGCTCGACGACATCGCCGGCGCCCACCGGCTCGCGAGCGGCCCGCCGAAGGGCGTGCCGTCGAAGGACGGCGCCACCCTGATGTATCCGGTGTCGACCACCGAACCGGGCAGCGACAACGACGCGCGCACCGCACTCGTCGACGACGTGCGCGATCGTCTGGACCGGGGAGGGACCGAAGGGCTCGACGTCGAACTCGGCGGGCCCGGTGCCGTGCAGACCGACATGGAGAAGGTCTTCGAGACCATCGACGGCACACTGATGATCGCGACCGTCCTCGTCGTCGCCGTGCTGCTGATCATCACCTACCGCAGTCCGTTCCTGTGGCTCGTCCCGCTGATCGTCGTCGGCGCCGCGGCCGTCGCCTCCAGGGCCTTGATCTACGGCCTCATCCAGGGCTTCGACCTCACCGTCACGAGCCAGAGCGCCGCCATCATGACCGTCCTCGTCTTCGGGGCGGGCACCGACTACGCGCTGCTGCTCGTCGCCCGCTACCGCGAGGAACTGCGCCGTATCGAGCGGCCGTACGACGCGATGCTCGCCGCCCTGCGCGGCTGCGGTCCCGCCGTCGTCGCCTCCTCCGGCACCGTCGCCGCCGGACTGCTGTGCCTGCTCGCCGCCGACCTCAACAGCGCCAGCGGCCTCGGCCCGGTCGGTGCCGTCGGCGTCGTCTGCGCGCTGGCCGCCATGCTCACCCTGCTCCCCGCCGTCCTTGTGCTCCTCGGGCGACGAGTGTTCTGGCCGCTGGTCCCGGCGTACGGTTCTGAACAGCGGCAGCGCCGCTCGCTGTTCGCCGCGATGGGCAGCTCCGCGGGGCGCCGCCCGGGCGGTGTGCTCGTCTCCGGCGTGCTGCTGCTCGGGGCTCTGGCGCTCGGCGTGTTCGCCATGCCCGGCAACCTCGCCCAGGAGGACAGCTTCACCGAGCGGCCCGAGTCCGTCTCGGCGATGAAGACGCTGAACGAGGCATATCCCGGACTCGGCAGCCAGCCCATCGGCATCGTCGTACCCACCAGGAGCGCGGACCGTGCGCTCGCCGAGGCCCGCGGGACCGACGGGGTGGCCGACGCCAGGACCGGCCGCAGCGCCGACGGCTGGACCGAGATCACCGTTCTGGCGGAGGACGCGCCTCAGACACCCGGAGAGACCGCGACCATCCAGGCGCTGCGGGCGAACCTCGACGAAGCCCACGTGGGCGGACCGAGCGCCCAGCAGCTGGACCTCGCGGACACCAACGCCCGCGACCAGAAGGTCGTCATCCCGCTCGTGCTCGGCGCGGTGCTGCTCATCCTGATCGCCCTGCTGCGCAGTCTCGTCGCGCCCCTGATGCTGATCGCCGCGGTCGTGGCCGTGTGGGGCGCGGTGATGGGGCTGGGCGGTCTGGTCTTCGAACCGCTCTTCGGCTTCCAGGGCATGGACCCCAGCCTGCCGCTGCTGTCGTTCGTCTTCCTCGTCGCCCTCGGGGTCGACTACGGCATCTTCCTGATGCACCGGATGCGCGAGGAAGCCCTGTCGGGCGCGGACCCCCACACCGCGGCGCTCACGGCGCTGCGCACGACGGGCGGGGTGATCGCCTCCGCGGGGATCGTGCTCGCGGCGACCTTCGTCGTCCTGATGAACCTGCCGCTGGTGCCGCTTGTCGAGATGGGTTTCCTCGTCGCGGTCGGCGTCCTGCTGGACACGTTCCTGGTGCGGACGTACCTGGTGACATCCGCGAGCCTGCTGCTGGGGCGGCGGGTGTGGTGGCCGGGGCCGCTGAGCCGCAAGAGTGCGGCACCGCCGGCGCCTCTCCCGCAGCCCGAACCGGCGGCCCACCACCAGGCCCCGTCCCAGGGCGTGTTTCGAAAGTCCCGCCTGGCCCGCGTTCGAAACACACCCTAGGAGTTGTCGCCCCACCCGCGCCCCTCAGGAGGCGTACTCGAACGCTGGACGGGCTGAAGTGCCGCACCACGCACCCGGTCTCGCCGGCGTTCGAGGCGTGGGGGTCCGTCGGGCGGAGCTCCCGGTTGGGGAAGGGGAGGGGTGGGGAAGAAGCCGCTACTACCCCAGGATGGACCCGTGCCGCAGCCCCAGACCAGCCCGCCCCCGCCCCGCCGCGGCGAACGCATACTCACCGCCGTGAGCCGCGACCCCCTCACCGCCCCCCACCGCAGGCGCAACGACGCGCTGCTCGCCGTCGCGCTCGGCGTGCTCGCCGTCGGGCTCGCCCTGTTCGTCGACGACGGACGCCGGCTCGACGCCCTCGGCTGGGTGCTCCTCTCCGGCACGGTCGTGCCCCTGGCCTGGCGCCGTTCGCGGCCCGGGCTCGTCCTCGTCGTCGTTGTGCTCTGCGCGGTGCCGTACCACGCGCTCGACAACAGCCATGCGGCTCCCGTCCCCGCCTCGCTGCTCGCCCTCTACACCTACGCCGTCACCGCCCGGCCGATGCACACGGCCCTTGCCGGCGGCGCCGTCATCAGCGTCTCCCTGACGGTGATGTTCACCGTCGGCACGCACGAGGGCCTGGAGGCGCTGCGTACCTCGGGCTGGATCCTCGCCGCCCTCGTCTGCGGCGTCGACGTCCGCGTCTACCGCCTCTACATCGCCTCTGTAGTGGGCCGGGCCGAGCGGGCCGAGCGCACCCGCGAGGAGGAGGCGGCCCGCAGGGTCGCCGAGGAGCGGCTGCGGATCGCCCGTGACCTGCACGATCTGCTCGCCCACTCGATCACGCTGATCGGGGTGCAGACCTCGGTCGCCTCCCATGTCCTGACCGTCGACCCCGACCGGCTTGACCGGGCCGCCATCGCGAAGGCACTCGACGACATCGCCGGAACCTGCCGCACCGCGCGCGGAGAACTGCGCACCACGCTGGAGGTGCTGCGCGCCGACGCCCCCGAGATCGGCGGTCCGCTGCCCGATCTGGCCGCGCTGCCCGCTCTCGTGCGTTCGGCGGGCGCGCGGCTGTCGCTGGACACCGGCGAGGGTCCGTTGCCGCCCGCCGTCGAGGCCGCCGCGTACCGCATCGTGCAGGAGTCGCTGACCAACGCCGTACGCCACGGCGGCCCCGGTGCCCGCGTCGACGTCGATGTGGCGCTGGAGGGCGGCGCACTGCGGGTCACCGTCACCGATGACGGCACGGCATGCCCCGGCCAGGGCTCCGGCTTCGGCATCATCGGGATGCGCGAGCGCGCCCGTAGCGTCGGCGGCACGCTGTCGGCCGGCCCGCGCGGGGACGCGCCGGGCTTCGAAGTCGCCGCCACCCTGCCCCTGCAGCCCACGGAGGCCGCCGCATGATCCGCGTACTGCTCGCAGATGACCAGACCCTCGTCCGGGCCGCGTTCGCGATGCTCGTCGAGTCGGCCCGCGACATGGAGGTCGTCGGTCAGGCTGGCACGGGTGCACAGGCCGTCGAACTGGCCCGCTCGGAACGTGCGGACCTGGTCGTCATGGACATCCGGATGCCGGAACTCGACGGCATCGAGGCCACCCGTCTGATCGCCGCGGACGACGACCTCGCAGGCGTGAAGGTCCTCGTCCTCACCACGTACGACACCGACGAGCACATCGTCGAGGCGCTGCGGGCCGGTGCGTCCGGGTTCCTGGTGAAGGACACCAAACCCGCCGAACTGCTGGCCGCGATCCGCACGGTCGCGGCGGGCGAGTCCCTGCTCTCCCCGGGCCCCACCTCGCGCCTCATCGCCCGCGTCCTGTCCGCGCCCCGGCTGCCGCAGGCGGGCGGCCCGGACGGGCTCACCGACCGCGAGCGCCAGGTGCTGACCCTGGTCGCCCGCGGTCTGAACAACACCGAGATCGCGGAGTCGCTGGGCCTGAGCCCGCTGACCGCCAAGACCCATGTCAGCCGCATCATGGGCAAGCTCGGCGCCCGTGACCGGGCCCAACTGGTGATCGTGGCCTACGAGTCGGGGCTGGTGGCACCCGGCACCGCGTGAGGATGCCACGGCCGCCGCCCCAACGACCGGGCGCGGGCGTGACCGAGGTCCTTGTGCAGGCGGTGCAGAACGGTGAGTGCGTCTTCACGTCCACGGTGACCATGCGTCCGTCCTGACGGCCCCCCGCGCGGGCGTCCCCCTTCCGCCAGGCACCCCCGGCGCCACGGGCCGTCAACTCGCTTGCGGACGGTCGTCGAAGCGGCCTAGCGTCACCGGGCGATCCACGCTCTCCCGCTTCCTCCGCCCTGACCCATGGAGCTGCCTTGACCCTCCGCGTGACCCCACTGACCGACCCAGGGAGCGGCCCGTCCGGCCGGCGTCTCGTCTGGCTGGCCTCCGGTGCCGACGGTGCTCCCGTCGGATCGGCGTTCCTGCGGCTGTCCGGCAGGCCGGGACAGGAGCACGTGGCCGAACTGGAGCTCCACGTGCATCCGGCCGAGCGCGGCAGGGGTGTCGGGACGCGTCTGCTGGACGAGGCCGTGGACGCCGCCCGCGAGGACGGCCGCCGCTCGATCGTCACCGAGACCGCGTCCGGCTCGCCCGGTGAAGCGTTCCTGTCGCGCCGGGGTTTCCGCGAGGTCCTGGGCCTGACCTTCGCCCGGCTTCCGCTCGCGGGGAAGGACACCGCGGCTCTGGAGGCGATCCTTGCGCACATGCCGCCGGGCTACCGGCTGGTGTCGTGGGAGGGCACGGTTCCCGATGCCTTCGCCGAGACGTTCGCGCGTTCACGCCGCGCCATGGACGACATGCCCATGGGGGAGACGGACTTCGTGGCGGAGGTCTGGGACGTGGACCGCGTCCGGGAGGTGGCCGAAGTCATCGCGCGGCGCGGGGAGCTGCTGCACACCGTCGCCGCCGTCGACGAGTCCGACGGCTCGATCGCCGGTTTCACCGAACTGGTCGTCCCCGGCGACGGCAAGGGCGACGGACAGCACTACGGCACCGGTGTGCTGCCCGAGCACCGAGGGCACGGCCTCGGACGCTGGATGAAGGCCGAGTCGGTGCGGCATGCCCGCGAGCGCCACCCCGGCCTCGGCGGTCTGCTCACGGACACCGCCGACAGCAATCGGCACATGCTGGCGATCAACGACGCGCTGGGATACGTGCCGACGCACCGGCGGATCGTGGCCCAGCGGGATCTCGCGGAATAGCGGCGCGAGGGGAGGCCGCGGGCGGACAAGGTATGGCCGAAAACCATGCCTTGTCGGCCCAGGGTCATGGCCCAACAATGCGCATGACAAGTTCGAAGTCATCACTTCGGCCACTCACGTCGCATTGAGGGGACCCCCACATGAACAAGCCTCTCGCCGGCACGCTGCTCGCACTCGCACTCCTCGGAGTGGGCGCCGCGCCCGCAGTCGCCGCCGAACCCGCGCCCGAGCGGGAACCCGCCGCGAGCGTCAAGGCGGTGGACTTCGCCGGCACCGTCGCGCTCAGCAACTGCTCCGGCTCCGTGGTCCGTACGGCCGCCTCCCAGCCCGGCGACCCCGCGCTGGTGCTGTCCAACGGCCACTGCCTGGAGACCGGATTCCCCGACCCCGGCGAGGTCCTGGTCGACCAGGCGTCCTCGCGCACCTTCAGCCTGCTCAACTCCGCCGGCACCCGCGTCGCCACCCTGCGCGCAAGCAAGATCGCGTACGGGACGATGACCGACACCGACGTCTCGCTGTACCAACTCACCAGCACCTACGGCCAGATCGAGTCCAGCTACGGCATCAAGGCGCTGGAACTGAACGCCGCCCGTCCCGCGCAGGGCGCGGCGATCAAGGTCGTCTCCGGCTACTGGAAGCGCATCTACAGCTGCGACATCGACGGCTTCGCGTACCGCCTCAAGGAGGGCTCCTGGACCTGGAAGGACTCGGTCCGTTACACCTCCAGCTGCAACACGATCGGCGGCACGTCCGGTTCCCCGGTCGTCGACAACGCCACCGGCAAGGTCGTCGCGGTCAACAACACGGGCAACGAGAGCGGCGGCCGCTGCACGGACAACAACCCGTGCGAGGTCGACGAGAACGGCAACGTCACGGTGCGCGAGGGCATCAACTACGGCCAGCAGACGTACACCCTGGCGGCCTGCATCGGCCCCGGCAGCCGGATCGACTTCAACCGCGCGGGGTGCACGGTGCCGAAGCCGTAGGTGCGTGACGGCCGGGTCCGGGGGTGTCCTTGGGTCTGGCCGGGTCGTCCGCTCGGCGCGCGCGGCCCCCACGCCACGCTCGCGGGTCGGGCGGACCCCGGTAGTCCAGGACGCCACGTTCGCGGACCGGGCGGACCCCGGTAGTCCAGGACGCCACGCTCGCGGACCGGCAGACGCGAAGGGCCCGGCGGCATTCGCCGCCGGGCCCCTCTGGCGATCGGGCTACGCCCCGCTCGCCTTCAGCATGTCCTCGCGCTCCACGAGCTTCACGCGCTCACGGCCCTGCGGTTCGCCGAGCGCCTTCTCGGCCGCGTCCAGCTTGTACCAGCCGTCCCACGTGGTGAAGCGGATGTTCCGGTCCGCGAGGAACGAGTCCACCGCCTCCGGCTCGGGCGAGGCCGGCGTCTGCAGGCGGCCGTTCGCGTAGTCGGCCAGCAGGTTGGAGACCGTCTCGTTCGCGTCGCCCTTGGTGTGGCCGATCAGACCGACCGGGCCGCGCCGGATCCAGCCCGTCACGTACGTGGAGGCCATGTGCTCGCCGGTCTCCTCGATCACCCGGCCGCCCTCGTCCGGGACCGTTCCCGACTCGACGTCCCACGGCAGCTTGGGCAGCTCGTCGGAGAGGTAGCCCACGGCCCGGTAGACGGCGGTGACGTCCCAGTCGTGGAACTCGCCCGTGCCCTTCACGTTGCCCGTGCCGTCGAGCGCGGTGCGCTCGGTGCGCAGGCCCACGACCTTGCCGTCCTCGCCGAGGATCTCGGTCGGCGACTCGAAGAAGTGCAGGAACAGCTTGTGCGGGCGCTCGCCGACGTCCCGGATCGCCCAGTTCTCCAGGGTCTTCGCGACCATGTCCGCCTGCTTGTTGCCGCGGCGGGTCTCGATCGATCCCTCGTCGTAGTCGATGTCCTCGGGGTCGACGATGACCTCGATATTGGGGGAGTGGTCGAGCTCCCGAAGCTCCATCGGGCTGAACTTCGCCTGCGCGGGACCGCGCCGCCCGAAGACGTGGACCTCGAGGGCCTTGTTCGCCTCGAGTCCCTCATGGACGTTCGGCGGGATCTCGGTCGGTAGCAGCTCGTCGGCCGTCTTGGCGAGGATGCGCGCCACGTCGAGTGCGACGTTGCCGACACCGAGCACGGCGACCTTCTCGGCCTCCAGGGGCCAGGTGCGCGGCACGTCCGGGTGCCCGTCGTACCAGGACACGAAGTCGGCCGCACCGTAGGAGCCGTCGAGCTCGACCCCGGGTATGTCGAGCGCCCGGTCGGCAGTCGCGCCGGTCGAGAAGATCACCGCGTCGTAGAAGGCGCGCAGATCGTCGAGGCTGAGGTCGTTGCCGTAGTCGACGTTGCCGAAGAGGCGGATCTGCGGCTTGTCGAGCACCTGGTGCAGGGCTGTGATGATGCCCTTGATCCGCGGGTGGTCGGGGGCGACGCCGTAACGGATCAGTCCGAAGGGCGCGGGCATGCGCTCGAAGAGGTCGATGGAGACGCCGGGGTCGGTGGCGGCCACCTCGGACTTCAGCAGCGCATCGGCGGCGTAGATTCCGGCGGGGCCGGCTCCGACGATGGCTACCCGCAGGGGGCGGGGCATGTTCAGGTTCCCTTCGAGCGGCGACAACTGGCTCGTCGGTAACCCTAAACAAAGGCAAGCCTAAGTCAGTACCCGGTCCCACTCTATGAGCTCATAAGGCCGGCTTATGGGCACTCAAAGGTCTGCTTGATGAACGCGTCCCACGCGGTGGTG
The DNA here is from genome assembly GCF_056436245.1 of Streptomyces sp. NPDC043812. Classification (NCBI taxonomy): domain Bacteria; kingdom Bacillati; phylum Actinomycetota; class Actinomycetes; order Kitasatosporales; family Streptomycetaceae; genus Streptomyces; species Streptomyces sp. NPDC043812. The sequence goes on along the minus strand of NZ_JBWKCY010000003.1, from coordinate 58,349 downwards.
GAGGGGAGCAGGACGGGGCCGGTGGGGTTCTTGCTGTCCCGCACGGGGACGACGCCGGGGACGTCGTCGAGGATCTCGACGCAGTTGCCGCCCTCGCCGTTGCTGTAGCTGCTCTTGCGCCAGGGGGCGCCTGCGAGGTCGAACGTCACCTCGACGCACTCGCCGCCGTTGGCGTCGCTGTAGCTGCTCTTGCGCCAGCGGGCCCCGCTCAGGTCGTACTCCTGCATCGTCTGTAGTCCTCCGCCGCCGACTCGATCAAGGCCAGGGACGCCTCCGGCGGCATCGCGGCGGCCCTGAGCAGATCGTAAGCCGCCTGGGTGCGCTTGACCACGGCCGGATCGTCCAGCAGATTCCCCGAATACACGGCTTCTGTATAGGCAGTTGGCGGCGCGTCCTTGAACTCCATCAGCCGCACCATCTTGCCCATGAGCGGGTAGGCCCCCGCCGCGTACGGCAGCACCTGGACCAGGACCTTGCGCTCGCGTGCGAGCGTCACGATGTGCTCCAGCTGGTCGGCCATGACGGCCGGACCACCGACGGGGATGCGCAGCACCGACTCGTGCAGGATCGCCCAGTACGCGGGGCGGTCGTCGTGCTCCAGGATCCGTGCGCGGTCCAGCCGTGCGCGGATCTTCTCCTCGATGGTGTCGTCCCGCGTCAGTGGGTTGTCCGCGAGCATCATGGAGCGCATGTACGTGGCCGTCTGCAGCAGGCCGGGCACGAGGGTGGGTGCGAAATCGCTCAGCTTCGTCGCCAGCGACTCCAGCTCGGCCGCCGCGGCGAAATACTCCGCGTACCGGCGGTCATTGATCAGCTTCCGGCACATCCGCTCGAAAATACCGTCGGTTTGCAGTATCTCGTCGATCCGCTGCGCCACGTCCAACTGCGGTTTCCGAATAGCCTGTTCGAATTGGCCGATGTAACCGCCCGAAACGAACACCCGACCGCCCAGCTCCTCCTGCGTGAGCTTCGCGACCTCGCGCCGGCGCTTCAGCTCGGCGCCGAAGAATTCCCAGGCCGCCTGACGTGGAGCTTTGGCCATGGATCAACCCCCTTGCTCAGCTGCCCAGTTGTAGTGGGCACACCCTTGTTCAGCGTACTCAGGCGACGTCACGCTCGTCTCAGGAAACGTGAACTCGGGGCGGATAGGGAAACAATGCCGAGCAATGAAAAAAACCGGCACGCGAGCATGTGCATGCAAGAGGCGGAGGAAGCCGTGAACAATTTGCGAGCAGCCCTGAAACGGTCGGGCATCACACTTCCGTCCCTGCGTATCGAACCCACCTCCTACGCCCGGGACACGCCGTGCCCGCTCGTCGAATTGGGGCGCTGCTCGGTGGACACTGTCCGCCTGATCGCGGCAGCTCTGCCCAGGGAAGGGGGCCGTACGCCATGACCCTGCCCATCGGTACGTACGTCGTCGACACCCGCACCGGTCGTGTGGGGCGGTTCATGGGGCCGGCGGGTCCGTTCCTGTGTCTGAGACCCGTCGGGGGCGGCCGGGAGTGGGAGTGCGCCCCGGAGGAGGTCCGCCCCGCGACCGCGGCGGAGCGGATCAGTGCGACGACGGCGTACGTGAACGCCCGCAGCCGGGGCGAGCTGCCCTGACGGTCAGCCGCTGCGGCCGGTCGTGCGCTCAGGCTGCCCGGGTCAGTAGTAGCCGGTCTCGCCGTCGAGCAGCTCGCGGATCGCGTCGAGGTGGCCCGCGTGGCGGGCCGTCTCCTCGATCATGTGGATGATCATCCAGCGCAGCGACGCGGCGGCGGAGCGGAAGTCGGGGTGGGTGCCGACGACGTCGAGGGAGTGCGTCGCGATGATCTCGTCCGATATCGCGCACTGCTTCTCGTACTCGTCGAGGAGCTGCGCCAGGGGGATGCCCTCGACCCGCATGTCGGCGTCCTCGGGCTCTTCCAGGAACTGCGGGCCGTCGGCCGGGCGGCCGAGGAACAGCACCTCGAACCAGGTCTGCTCGGCCCACCGCAGATGGGAGATGATGCCCGCCACGGTCATCAGCGGCGAGGAGGGCAGCACGGCGCGGTGGGCGTCCTCCTCGGACAGGCCCTCGCACTTGTAGTGGATGATCGCGCGCTGCATTTCGTACCAGCCGGTGAGCAGGGTCCGCTCGTCCGCGGTGAAAGGGGGCCGGGTGCGTGAAGGCGTCATGGGCGCGGACGGTAGCGCAGTGGGCACAGCGGGGGCGCGCCAATTTTCGTGCGTGCCGGGGGCGGCCGTGTACGCGGGTCGCGGTCGCGTACCGATCCGCACAGGCGCGCCGATCAGACCCCGGCGGCCTTCCTCCGGTGTGTGAGCACCACATGGGCCACGACTCCGAACAGCAGCCCCCAGAAGGCCGATCCGATGCCGAACAGCGTGAGCCCGGACGCCGTGGCGAGGAAGGTGATCAGCGCCGCCTCGCGGTCCTTCTCCTCCTTCACCGCGCCCGTCAGACCGCCGGCCAGCGCCCCGAGCAGGGCCACACCCGCCACCGCTGCCACCAGCTCCTCGGGCAGCCCCGCGAAGAGGGCGACCAGCGTGGAGCCGAAGGCGCCGATCAGCAGGTAGAACGCCCCGCAGGAGACGCCCGCGACGTATCGGCGGCGCGGGTCGCGGTGGGCTTCCGGGCCGGTGCAGATCGCGGCGGTGATCGCGGCCAGGTTGACGGCGTGCGAGCCGAACGGCGCCAGCGCCGTGGACACGAGCCCCGTGGAGCCGATCAGGAGACGGTCCTCGGGTTCGTACCCGGAGGCGGTGAGCACCGCCATGCCGGGGGCGTTCTGTGATGCCAGCGTCGCCAGGGTCAGCGGCACCGCGATGCCGACAAGGGAGGCGACGGAGAATTCCGGCGCGGTGAACACCGGGCCGGCGAGCTCGATCCGGTCCACAGGGATGTCGAGGCGGGAGGTCGCCGCGGCGGCGGCGACGCCCGCGGCGAGGGCGACCAACACGGCGTACCGGGGAAGCAGCCGCTTCGCGACCAGATACGCGGCCAGGACCGCACCGGCGATCCACGGCGCCGTCTTCAACGACGTGAACACCCCGGTGCCGAACGAGAACAGGATGCCCGCGAGCATCGCCGAGACCACGGCGCCGGGTATCTGCTTCATCAACCACCCGAAGACACCGGTCAGACCGACCAGCGTGATCGCCAGGCCGGTGACGACGAACGCGCCGACGGCCTCCGCGTACGAGTACGCGCCCAGGCTGGTGACCAGCAGCGCGGCGCCCGGGGTCGACCAGGCGGTGATCACCGGCATCCTGGTGCGCAGACTCAGTGCGATGCAGGTGAGGCCGCTGCCGATGGAGACGGCCCACACCCAGGAGCTGGTCTGCGCGGTGTCGAGCTTTCCGGCCGATGCCGCCGCCAGCACGATGACGAGCGGGCCCGAGTACGAGACGACGACGGCCACGAACCCGGCGAGGACCGCCGACAGGGAGGCGTCGCGCAGCAGGCCGCGCGGACCGGCGGCCGAGTCGCCGCCTTCCGGGGGTTTCTCCGGCGCACCGGTCCCGGGGGTACGGGTGTCTGAACTCAACTGTCTTCCTTCGCGGCCCTGTCCAGGGCCTGTTCGAGGTCAGCGACGAGCTCCGCCGGTTTTCCAGACCATTGGACAGCCGGAGAATGTCTGTCGGCGAACCGAATCTTCAGGATTGCGGCCTGCCAGTTTTCAGGTGAACGGAACTCTCCGGAACTATTTGGTCCAGCCAGATGAACAGGTTGTCCAGCATCGGATCGCAGACTTCTTCCGCTGTCGCCAGAATTCAAACCGTTGAATACGGGGCAGTGCGCAGCACAAAGTGCCGCTGTCGCGGTTTTTCCCTTGGCTTTGATCGGCCGGTGTGCAGGTCGAGCGCACGCTACGCAGGAGGACTTTCCCCGTCCCCCGTTCGCCGTGAACCCCCGTTCTTGTGGCCCTCAGATCCTGCCATGAACGGGAGCGGAACGTAAAGGTCATTCCGGAACGCGAGAAGGTTGAACTCTGAAATTCGGTCCACCCGGGCGAGCCGCCAATTCCGCTGTTACGGCCGGGTCCCGCGGCAGGAGCTCGACCGGTCGCGTTATGCCCGGGTCATGGTGACCCGCCAGTTCGGCGGGTGCGGAACGTGACCGGCAGGGCTTCCAAGGTCGCGGAGTTCTGTACGCCCCGTGATCCGAGTGCCCAGCCTTGGACTGGCAACGCCCAGCGCGATGGCCACCTGGCGCACTCTCGCCGTCGGAGCCCTCCGCACGGCCGGAGTGAAGAACAGCGCGGCCGGCCACCGCCGCAATGCCCGCGACACTCGCCGCCCCTCACGCTCCTCGGCCTTGAATGATCACGAACCGGACACTGTGCGACTGTGCCGAAGTCCTGCTGATCTCACCCATAAGCAACCCGGAGGAATGCGACGAATTCGACCGCTAGATGACAGAGTTTCTTCAAATTGGCTCGAATTCCTTGACGCTCAAGGTTCGTGAAATTACGGTGCGTATCGCAGTGGGTCCCATTCATTCGACGGGGCATGGTCGAAAGTGCCGGATGGTATTCGCATCACAAGGTGCACTCGTCATGCCCTCTGATTCGCTCATCGACGAAGGGAAGATAATGCGCAATGTGATCAAGAAAGCATGGGCGGTCGCCCTGGCAATGACGGCACTCACGGCAATTGCCGTTGCCGGGGCTGGTCCGGCGGCTGCGGCAGACATGGGCGCCGCCTCAACTCAGGACGAGTGTAGTTGGGCCCCCTGGGACTGGGACGACTGCATCATAGAATTTCCGTGACGAATTTGCTGGACGTCGGAGATGACCTGTGGAGGTCTCGGCGAATGTGCGCTGCCGCTCTCCGGGGTGCAGGGCTTCGGCGTAGTCGCACAACGTCCGGTTCGTGATCATTCAAGGCCGAGGAGCGTGAGGGGCAGCCCTTGGCGTCCCCGGCGAAGTGATGTCGCGGAGGCAGGCACGGTCTTCCACCCGGAGCGCGGGGCGTAAGAACTCCATGATCTTGGAAGTCGTGCCTGTCACGTCCCGGTGCACTGTCGAACTGGCAGATCATCATGAACCGGGCATCACCCGCACGCGGACGGCGGCCGGACCGACTACCCACGCCGGGGGCCATGCCAAGCCTCTGCGGGGCGGGACAGGCCCGAGGGGTCCGGCGCCGTCCCCCGTACGGGAGAATGGGCCCATGAGCCTGTTCCGTGATGACGGCGTCGTCCTGCGCACCCAGAAGCTGGGTGAGGCGGACCGCATCATCACCCTGCTCACACGCGGTCATGGCCGGGTGCGTGCCGTCGCGCGCGGAGTGCGTCGCACCAAGTCCAAGTTCGGCGCCAGGCTGGAGCCGTTCTCCCACGTCGATGTGCAGTTCTTCGCCCGCGGCAGCGAGCTGGTGGGCCGGGGGCTGCCGTTGTGCACCCAGTCCGAGACGATCGCCCCCTACGGCGGCGGCATCGTCACCGACTACGCCCGCTACACCGCCGGCACCGCGATGCTGGAGACCGCCGAGCGGTTCACGGACCACGAGGGCGAGCCGGCGGTCCAGCAGTACCTCCTCCTGGTCGGCGCCCTGCGCACCCTCGCCCGCGGCGAGCACGCGCCGAATCTCGTTCTCGACGCCTTCCTGCTGCGCTCCCTCGCCGTCAACGGCTACGCGCCCAGCTTCGACGACTGCGCGCGCTGCGGACTGCCCGGCCCCAACCGCTTCTTCTCCGTCGCCGCGGGCGGTGCCATATGCGGCGACTGCCGGGTGCCCGGCAGCGTCGTACCCTCTGCGGAGGCCATCGCTCTGCTCAGCGCGCTGCTCACCGGCGACTGGCCCACGGCGGACGCGTGCGAGGCTCGCCACGTCAGGGAGGGCAGCGGGCTGGTGTCCGCCTATCTGCACTGGCATCTGGAGCGCGGCCTGCGTTCCTTGCGATACGTAGAGAAATAGGAGATGTGAGCCGCATGGCACGACGCGGAATCCTGGGCCGGTCCCGCCGCGAGTACAAGGTCCCCGAGCCGCACCCCTCCGGCGCGCGCCCGCCCAAGATCCCGGGCGAGCTCGTGCCGAACCACGTGGCGTGTGTCATGGACGGCAACGGCCGCTGGGCGAAGGAGCGCGGTCTGCCCCGCACCGAGGGCCACAAGGTCGGCGAGGCCGTCGTCCTCGACGTGCTCAAGGGCTGCCTGGAGATGGGCGTCAAGAACCTCTCCCTCTACGCCTTCTCCACCGAGAACTGGAAGCGCTCGCCGGACGAGGTCCGCTTCCTGATGAACTTCAACCGCGACGTCATCCGCCGCCGCCGCGACGAGATGAACGAGCTCGGCATCCGTATCCGCTGGGTCGGCCGGATGCCCAAGATGTGGAAGTCCGTCGTCCAGGAACTCCAGGTCGCCCAGGAACAGACCGTCGACAACGACGCGATGACGCTGTACTTCTGCGTCAACTACGGCGGCCGGGCGGAGGTCGCGGACGCCGCGAAGAAGATCGCGGAGGACGTGGCGGCGGGCAGGCTCGACCCGTCGAAGGTGAATGAGAAGACGTTCCAGAAGTACCTGTACTACCCGGACATGCCGGATGTCGACCTGTTCCTGCGCCCCAGCGGTGAGATGCGCACGTCCAACTACCTGATCTGGCAGAGCAGTTACGCGGAGATGGTGTTCCAGGACGTGCTGTGGCCGGACTTCGACCGCCGCGACCTGTGGCGCGCCTGCCTCGAATACGCCCGGCGTGACCGCCGCTTCGGCGGCGCGATCCCCAACGAGGATCAGCTGGACGCCGGGACGGCCGGCTGAGCTCCGCCTCCCGGGAGCCGTTAGGGTCCCGCCCATGGATCATCAGGGACGGGACACCGATCGGGTCATGGATGCGGTCGAGCTGGTCTACCGGCCGACACGCGCCGACATTCTGACGGCCGTGCGGATACGGGAGGGGTACCGGCGGCTGACGTGGCTGCGCCGCGTGTTCGCCGGCGTCCTCGTCTGCCTCGGCCTCCTGCCGCTGGCAGCCCCCGCCTCGCAGGGGCCGGCCGTCGTGCCGGTGCTGGCCGGCCTCCTGGTGTGGTCGATCCCGCACCTGTACACCTTCCAGGCACTGCGCATCGTCCAATGGCAGGGCGAATACCGCTCCACGGTGACCGAGGACGCCGTCACGGCGGAGAACGACCACTGCTCGCTCACCCAGCGCTGGACACTCTTCCGCGGCTACCGGGAGACCGACGAACGTTTCGTCCTGCTCAGCCGCGACCGCGGCGTCATGTGGGTGGAGGTCCTGCCCAAACGGGGTCTGCGGGACCCACGGGACGCCGACCGGCTGCGGGCGACGCTCGACCGGCACCTGAAGAGGCTCTGAGGCCCCACGGGCAACCCGCGCCCCCGGCACGGGGATTGACCGTGCCGGTCGATACGATCACGGCTCATCACCGGACCGGGAGGAGCCGTGGCAGAGGTGCACCAGCAGGACGACGAGGCGGTGGAACTCGTCTACGAGACCACCACCGCCGACATGACGGCGGCGCTGAACGCCCGTATGCGCGCCACCCCCGGCGGCCGTCGCCTGAGTCGTCTGATGCTCGGTGCCGGAGTGTTCGGCATCCTCTGCCTCGTCATGATCGTCGCCCTGGGGGAGCGGGACGTCACGGCCCTGGCACCGGCTGCCGTGCTCATCGTCATCGGCTTCGGCGGCACGCGCGGCCTGCACCTGCTGCAGGGACGGCAGCTCCAGCAGATGGCTGCCCGCCAGGGTGAGTTCCGGGCCGTCGCCGGCGCCGACGGCGTCCGGCTCACCACCCGCGACAGCGACGCCACCAGCAAGTGGGCGCTCTTCCCGCGCTACGCGGAGACCGACGGCCTGTTCGTGCTGCTCACCGGCGACAAGCACGGCGTCGGCGTCATGATCCTGCCCAAGCGCGGCGCCCCGGGGCCGGAGGGCGTCGAGCGGCTGCGCATCCTCCTCGACCGGAACACCCGGCGCGCATGACAGCGGTGCCCGGTCGCACGACGCGACCGGGCACCGGCACTGCCGAACAATCCGCGGCTACGAATCCGCCGCCGCCGCGCAATCCGCGCACGTACCGAAGATCTCCACCGTGTGCGCCACATTCACGAATCCGTGCTGCGTCGCGATCATCTCGGCCCACTGCTCCACGGCAGGGCCCTCGACCTCCACCGCCTTGCCGCACATCCGGCAGACCAGGTGGTGGTGATGGTCGTCCGTCGAGCAGCGGCGGTACACCGACTCGCCGTCGCTGGTGCGCAGCACATCCACCTCGCCCGCGTCGGCGAGCGACTGCAGGGTGCGGTACACCGTCGTCAGACCCACGGAGTCGCCGCGGTGCCGGAGCATGTCGTGCAGCTCCTGGGCGCTGCGGAACTCGTCCACCTCGTCGAGCGCCGCCGCCACCGCGGCACGCTGCCGGGTCGACCGGCCTCGCACCGGGGCGGTGTTCCCGCCGGTTGGCGCCGTGGTCACAGGTGCCTCCTTGCTTTGCCCGCACACATGTCGGGCCATTCTGCCAGGCCCGCGCACGGGCCCGGTCCGTGCTCAGACCTTGACGTCGTCTCCCGGCCGTCGCGTACCCGGCGTGTCCACCGTGCACTCGGAGCCGTCCGCAGCAGCCGGCTCTGCCCGCAGGCGGGCCAGCGGCACCGCCAGCGCGGTCAGCACGAGGAAGACCGCGATGGCCAGCAGAACAATGGTCGCTCCCGGCGGCACGTCCCGGTAGTACGAGGTGGAGGTTCCCGCCAGCGCGACCGCCACCCCGATGGCCACCGCCAGCGTGAACGTGGTGCGGAACGACCGTGTGACCTGCTGCGCCGCCGCCACCGGCACGACCATCAGGGCGCTCACCAGCAGCAGGCCCACGACCCGCATCGCGACGCTGACGGTGACCGCGGCGGTCACCGCGACCAGCAGATTCAGCGCCCGCACCGGCAGACCGGTGACCCGCGCGAACTCCTCGTCCTGGCTGATCGCGAACAGCTGCCTGCGCAGCCCCAGCGACACCACCACCACGAATGCGGCCAGCAGCGCGATCGCCGTCAGATCCTCCTCGGACACCGTGGACAGCGATCCGAACAGGAATGAGCTGAGACTCGCCGTCGACCCCGTGTCCGAGATGTTGATCAGCATCACGCCGCCGGCCATACCGCCGTAGAACAGCATCGCCAGCGCGATGTCACCGCGGGTACGGCCGTAGGCGCGGATCAGCTCCATCAGCACCGCGCCGATGACCGAGACGAGGGTCGCCATCCACACCGGGTTCGTGGACAGCAGAAAGCCGAGGCCGACACCGGTCATCGCGACATGGCCGATTCCGTCGCCCAACAGCGCCTGCCGGCGCTGGACGAGGTGGATGCCGACCGCGGGGGCGGTGATGCCGACCAGCAGCGCCGCGAGCAGTGCCCGCTGCATGAAGGCGGATTCCAGAATTTCCATGATCAGGTCAGCAGTCCCGTGCGGAGCGGCTCGTCCGCCGCATGCGGATGTACGTGGTCGTGGCCGGGCAGGGCGTGCTGGCCGACGGCCTCCGGCGGTGGCCCGTCATGGACCACGCAGCCGTCCCGGAGCACCACGGCCCGGTCGATCAGTGGTTCCAGCGGGCCCAGCTCGTGCAGCACCAGCAGCACCGAGGTGCCGCCCGCGACCTGCTCGCGCAGCGTCGACGCAAGGATCTCCTGGCTCTCCAGGTCCACGCCCGCCATCGGCTCGTCCATGATCAGCAGGTCCGGCTCGGAGGCCAGTGCCCGCGCGATCAGCACCCGCTGGTGCTGGCCGCCCGACAGGGCGGTCACCGAGTCCTTCGCCCGGTCGGCGAGACCCACCAGGGCGATCGCCCGCTCCACGGCCGCCTTGTCCGCGCGGGAGGTGAGACGGAAACGGCTGCGCGACAGACGCCCCGCGGACACCACCTCGCGCACGGTCGCCGGCACTCCGCTGGCGGCCGTGGTCCGCTGGGGCACGTAGCCGACCCGCGCCCACTGCCGGAAACGGTGCAGCGGCGTGCCGAACAGCTCGATCGTGCCGTCGGTCAGCGGCACCTGGCCGATCACGGAGCGCACCGCCGTCGACTTGCCCGAGCCGTTGGCGCCGAGCAGGGCGACGACCTCACCGCGTCCCACGGCGAGATCGACACCGCGCAGAACGGGCCGGGAGCCGAGCGTGGCCCGGGCCCCGCGGACGGATATGACCGGATCCGTGACGGACGCCATGACGGGTGCCTCCGTTGCGTGCGTGGTGGCTGTCGGGTCGTGCGGGGTCACTTCGCGCCGAGCGCCTTCTTGAGCGCGGCGAGGTCGGCCCGCATGACCTCGATGTAGTCGTCGCCCTTGGAGCTGTCGGTGATTCCCTCCAGCGGATCGAGGACGTCGGTCCTGAGGCCGGTGTCCTCGGCGAGGGTCTTCGCCGTCCTGTCGCTCGCGAGCGTCTCGAAGAAGACGGTGGAGACCTTCTCCTTCTTCGCGATGGTCTGCAGTTCCTTGATCCGCGCCGGGCTGGGCTCGGACTCGGGGTCGAGACCGGCGATGCCCTCCTGGTCCAGGCCGTAGCGCTCGGCGAGGTAGCCGAAGGCGGAGTGCGTGGTGATGAAGGTCTTCGTGGCCGAGTTCTTCAGGCCCTGCTCGAAGTCGGTGTGCAGCGCGGTCAGCTTGGCGACCAGTGCGTCGGTGTTCTTGCCGTAGTCGGCGGCGTGCTCGGGGTCGGCCTTCTCCAGCGCGGCGCCGACGCCCTTGGCGACCTCGGCGTACTTCACCGGGTCGAGCCAGATGTGCGGGTCGCCGCCGGCCTCGCTGCCGTGGTCGTGCCCCTCTTCGTGGCCGGACTCTTCGTGGCCGGCGCCGTGGTCGTGGCTGTGGCCCTCGGCGCCGTGCTTCTCCAGCGTCGTCAGGGTCGCGGCGTCGACCTTGTGCTCGGCACCGGACTCGGCGATGGCGTCGTCGACGGCGGGCTGGACGCCCTTGAGGTAGAGGATGAAGCCGGAGTCGTTCAGCTCGGCGGTCTGGCGCGGCTTGAGCTCCAGGTCGTGGGGCTCGATGCCCGGCTTGGTGAGCGTGGTGACGGAGACGTTCGCGCCACCTATCTGCTCGGCGAGATACTGCATGGGGTAGAACGACGCCACGACCTTCAGCCTGCCGTCGCCGCTGCGCTCGGCAGCGTCGGAGGTGGAGCACGCGGAGACGGCCATGAGGCCGAGCGTGACCGCTCCGGCGACGGTGGCGGTGGGTATGAGGCGTCGTACGTTCATGACAGTCATTTTCAACAAAGACGGAAACGATTGTCAATAAACCCAGTGGCCCGCCCCTTACGCCAACCGATTTGATCCCGGGGGTGCGGCCGCCGGTAACCTGAAGCATTCTCCGTTCGTCGTCGTCGTAATGAAGAGAGCACCGTGGCCGCCGACAAGATCGACACCATCGTCAACCTGAGCAAGCGCCGTGGCTTTGTCTACCCGTGCAGCGAGATCTACGGTGGCCAGAAGGCCGCCTGGGACTACGGGCCGCTGGGTGTCGAGCTCAAGGAGAACCTCAAGCGCCAGTGGTGGCGCTACATGGTCACCTCGCGTGAGGACGTCGTCGGTATCGACTCGTCGGTGATCCTGGCCACCGAGGTCTGGGAGGCCTCCGGCCACGTCGCCACCTTCACCGACCCGCTCACCGAGTGCACCTCCTGTCACAAGCGCTTCCGCGCCGACCACCTGGAGGAGGCGTACGAGGAGAAGCACGGCAGGGCCCCCGCGAACGGCCTCGCCGACCTGAACTGCCCCAACTGCGGCAACAAGGGCACGTTCACCGAGCCCAAGAACTTCTCCGGCCTGCTCTCCACCCACCTCGGCCCGACGCAGGACTCCGGCTCGATCGCTTACCTGCGCCCGGAGACCGCCCAGGGCATCTTCACCAACTTTGCCCAGGTCCAGCAGACTTCGCGCAAGAAGCCGCCGTTCGGCATCGCGCAGATGGGCAAGTCCTTCCGCAACGAGATCACGCCCGGCAACTTCATCTTCCGCACCCGCGAGTTCGAGCAGATGGAGATGGAGTTCTTCGTCAAGCCGGGCGAGGACGAGAAGTGGCAGGAGTACTGGATGGAGCAGCGCTGGAACTGGTACACCGGCCTGGGCCTGCGTGAGGAGAACATGCGCTGGTTCGAGCACCCGCAGGAGAAGCTCTCCCACTACTCCAAGCGCACGGCCGACATCGAGTACCGCTTCCAGTTCGGCGGCAGCGAGTGGGGCGAGCTGGAGGGTGTCGCCAACCGCACCGACTTCGACCTGAGCGCGCACTCCAAGGCGTCCGGCACCGACCTGTCGTACTTCGACCAGGAGGCCGGCGAGCGCTACACGCCGTACGTCATCGAGCCCGCGGCCGGTGTCGGCCGCTCGATGCTCGCCTTCCTCCTCGACGCGTACAACGAGGACGAGGCCCCCAACGCCAAGGGCGTCATGGAGAAGCGCGCGGTCATGCGCCTCGACCCGCGCCTCGCGCCCGTCAAGGTCGCCGTCCTGCCGCTGAGCCGCAACCCCCAGCTCTCCCCGAAGGCCAAGGGGCTCGCCGCCGACCTCCGGCAGAACTGGAACATCGAGTTCGACGACGCCGGCGCCATCGGCCGCCGCTACCGCCGCCAGGACGAGATCGGCACCCCGTACTGCGTCACCGTCGACTTCGACACCCTCGACGACAACGCGGTGACCGTGCGCGAGCGCGACACCATGAAGCAGGAGCGTGTCTCCCTGGACCAGATCCAGGGCTACCTCGGCAGCCGTCTGCTCGGCTGCTGACCTCTGCCACCGAGTACGTAACAAGCCCCCGGTACCTCCCGCGGAACCGGGGGCTTGCTGCACACTGGGCCCCACGCGTACCCGCAGCGCCAGGAGGCACGGATGCCGTCCATGACCACCAGCAAGGTCAGCAGATGGGACCAGCACGGACGCGCACACGTCGTGCAGGTCAAAAAGGCGGGCGTGCAGCGGCAGTTGACGTGCGACACCTGCGGCTGGCGCAAGAACGCCCAGTTCCTGCCCTGGCTCAAGGCGGAGGAGCACCTCGCCGAGGCGCACCAGGCGACGGTGGACCCGGCGGCCGGGGAGTCCTGAACCGGGTTTCGCGGCCGGGCCGCAGAGCTACGGCGGACGCGGGGCGGCCTCGTCGGCGTGCCATCCGGGTGGCGGGCGGAAAACCAGGTGCCTTCACCACCCGCGGCGCGATACCGTCCCTGGCATGTCTTCGTTCTTCCAGATCTACGAGTGAGAGGGCGGCGGTCCCACCGCCCCCGTCCGACGTTTCCGACAGTCATTTCTCACCCCGATGGGAGAACCCCATGGCCAAAGGCCGGAACAACCTCCTCGGCGTAGGCGGACAGCGCAAGAAGCTGTCCCGCGCCGACCAGCAGGCGGGCGGCCACGCGCGCACCGCCGACCGCAAGACTGCCGCCGAGCAGAAGCAGGAGCTGCTGCGCAAGATGCGTGAGCGCGCCCAGGGCGCGGCGGAGCAGCCGAAGGCCGAGGACGACAAGGCCTGACCGCACGACACAGGGGCCCGGACCGCAGCACGCGGTCCGGGCCCCTGCCTGTGCGGTCCCGACGGCCTCAGGGGGCGGTGAAGCGGGTCGCGACCGGAACCAGGTCTCCGTTCTTGGCGATGCCGACCGCCCACAGGTCCCCGCTGCCCGGGACGGTGGTCACACCGCGGACGACGAGGGACGGATCGGCGGCCCGCACCCATTGGCGGCCCTTGTCGTCCCACCGGAGCGCCAGCGACACGGCGCCCTTGCCGCCCACCGCCCACAGGGTGCCGTCCCCGGCGCGGGCGACCGACCGCAGGCGGCCGTCGGCGACGTCGGGGGTGGCGACGGCGGTCCACCGGGTGCCGTCCCAGTGCGCGGCGAACGGACGGTCGGCCGCGCCGGAGTTCGCACCCCCCACCGCCCACACGTCGTCGGCGGCGAGCGCGGTGACGCCGGTGTACCAGCGGTGCTCGCCGTCCCTGCCGGCGGGTGCCTCGACGCGGGTCCAGGCGGTGCCGTCGAAGTGCAGCAGCAGCGCGCTCTGTTCGGTGCCGCCGGTGGCGAAGGCGGTGCCCACGGCCCAGATGTCGTCGGGGGCGAGCACGGAGATGCCGGTCAGTTCGCCCTTGCCGACGTCGGGGAGGCTCTGGTGGCGCCAGGCGGTGCCGTCCCAGGACTGCACGGCGGGCACGCCGTTCTTCACGGACTGCGGCACGGCGCGTCCCACGGCCCAGGCGGTGCCGTCGGAGGCCACGGCCACCGCGTCGGGGGTCACCAGGCCGCCGGGATCGCGGGCGAAGGCGTGCGCGGTCCAGGCCGTACCGTCCCAGTGCGCGGACGAGGTGCCGACGGTCCAGATGTCGGTGGCCGACCTCACGGCGAGGGCCTGCGGGAAGGTGCCGGCCGGAAGCGTGGACTCCTGGCGCCAGGCAGTGCCGTCCCAGCGCAGGGCCACGGCGTCGGCCTGGCCGTTGGTGTTGTCCTTGAGCCGGTAGCCGACCGCCCATGCCTGCGTTCCGCCGAGCGCGGCGACGGCCGTGATGTCGCCCTTGGCCACGGGTGTGGGCGTGGTCTGCCACTGTCCGGCCCGTGCCGCGGCCGCGGCCGGTGCGACGGTGCCGTCCGCGGTGTCGGACGGCGTGGTGGCCCAGCCCGAACCGGCGACCACCAGACCCCCGGTGGCGATGGCGCCCGCGGCCAGCGCGGCGATCAGGGGCTGCCGCCGCATGCGGGGCGGCCGGGACGACGGGGTCGTGTTCATCGCGGTGTCCTGGCTGTCGGCGGGGTTCGGACCGAGGTCTTGATGACGAAGTCGAACGCGCCGGTGTACCGGCCGTCCTGGGGCGCCGCGAGCGTGATCGTGCACGCGCGGTTCAGGATCCCGTCCTGGGCGTTGAGCGCGGCGAAGTCCCTGCCGTACGCCTCGGTGTCGTCGGGGAAGTAGAGCTGGGTGATCAGCACGGGCCCGCCGGGCGCCTGGACCTGAGCGTGGATGTGCGGGGTGCGGCGCCCCCAACGTCCCCAGTAGTCACGGGGGATGACGGTGCCCAGCCGGAACGCCCCCCGTTTGTCGGTGTACTGGTGGCCGCGCAAGGAGAACCCGGTGGTGTCGTAGTCGCCGTTCTGGTCGCACTGCCAGAACTCGAGGAGCGCGCCCGCCACCGGGACGCAGGCGGTGTCGTAGACGACGCCGGTGAGGTCGAGCCGCACGCCCTGGACGGCCGGGGTGAGGAAGGTGGTGCGCTCGGGCGACTCGGGCTTGAAGAGGGGACCCTCCATCGCCGCGGGCGTCTCGTGCCCGTCGCAGGCGGGGGTCACGGCCAGAGGGCGGCCCTCCGCCCGCGCCTGCTGCACCTGCGTCATGCCGGCGGCCGCCGGCACTGTCCGTGGCGCCGCCGCTGCGGCGGCACCGGATGCCGCCAGGGCCGCGGCGGTCACTCCCACCGAACTCGTCCTGATGAACGCCCTCCTGGAGCTGGAGTGTCCCTCGGTGCCGGTGGGGCCGTCGCCCGCGTCGGTCTCGTGCCGCATCGCGTCTCCTTGCCGGAATGGTCCGCAGGGCATTCCGTGGGGGAAGGCTCCGCTTCTGGTCGCGGCTCCTCGGAATGCCCTGTTCCGATCAGCCTGGACGCAGGCGGCGGTGCGCGGATCGGTCGTACGACCGCCGGCTCGGCAGCGTTACGAAACGCCGCCCGGTGTCCCGTCCGGCTCCTGTCCCCTGCCGTCCGGGTGCCGCGCCTGTGCCACCCACAGCGCGATCCGGGTGCGCGAGCGCAGGCCCAGCTTGTCGCGCACATGGTCGAGGTGCGTGGAGACGGTGCGTGCCGACAGGTCGAGCCGCTCGGCGATCTCACGGTTCGTCAGCCCCTCGGCGACGAGGGCGGCGACGGCCGCCTCCCGGCCGGTCAGTGGCGGGGCGCCGTGGACGACGGGGGCGGCGGCGGTGCCGTCGAGCGCGTGCCCGAGGAGGGTGCGCCACTGCAGGCGCCGGCCCGCAGCCAGCGCGGCCTTGCGCGCCGCCCGCGGCAGTGCGGCTCCCGCACGCTCCGTCGCCGCCGCGACCTGCTGCTGCCAAGCAGCCTCCGGTTCGGTGTCGAGTCGTCTGCGGGCCTCGGCGGCGGCCGCGAACAGCCTCAGCGCGCGCCGCACATCGCCCTGTTCGGCGGCGACGACCGCGATCCCTTCCAGCGGATACAGCGCATGGAAGCTCCTGCCGGGGACGGCACGCAGCGCCTCCGCGAACAGGGCGCGGGCAGCGTCGAGGTCCCCGAGTGCGAGCCGCGTCGCGCCGGCCGTGTGCAGTGCGGCGGACGCCCTGCACCAGGCGGGCTGCCGTCGCAGCAGCGGCAGACAGGACTCCATGAGTGCGTCGGCCTCCGAGGCCCGGCCGGTGTGCAGCAGCGCCCAGGCCAGGTGGTGGCGGCACCAGGCGGTGTCGTCCGGGCGGCCGACGGCGGTGACGATCGTCAGGCATTCGGTGAAGTCGGCCACGGCCCGGTCGAACGCGCCACGGGCCAGGTGGGCCGCGGCGCGGGCGTCGAGGGCGTTGGCGAGCCCGGCCGGATCGTCGCGCTGCCGCTCGGCGGCCACGGCCCGTTCGGCGAAGGCCAGCGCCGCGCGGGGATCGGCCTGCTGGCAGGCGGCACGCGTCGCCAGGGCGAGGGCCGCTCCGCCCGGCAGGGTGTGCTCACCGCCGCCCTCGTCGACGAGCCCGGCGAGCAGCGCACGGGCAGCGGCAGGCTGCTCCTGCTGGAAACGCACCCGCGCCAGGGCGAGGGCGAGCCGCGGCGGCGGGGCGCCGTCCCGGGCGGTGGTGTGGGCGACGGTCGCGGCCAGGTTCTCGTGCTCGACGGTGGTGGGGCGGCCGGTCTGGTCGGCGAAGACCTGGTCGGCGGCGGGCTGCAGCAGTGCCGTGAGCCAGGCGACCGCGCGCTGCCAGGTGGCCTCGAATTCGCCTGCCTCGGCGAGCCGCTCTGCCGCGTAGGCGCGGATGGCGCGCAGCTGCCGGAATCTCGCTCCTCCCGAGGCACCGATGCCTCCTTCGTCGCCGTCGGGCACGCGCACGATCAGCGATTTGGCCTCCAGCGCGCACAACAGCGGCAGGACGTGGTGGGGCGGGACGGTGTCGCCGCCGCAGACCGCTGCCGCCCCGGCGGTGTCGAAGCCACCCGAGAGCACGGCGAGTCGGCGGAAGAGCGTCTGCTCCCGCGGGTCGAGTAATTGATGGCTCCAGTCGATGGCGGCCGCGAGTTCGCGATGGCGCCCGGGACCGGTTCTGCTGCCGTCCGTGAGCAGGCCGAGCTGGTCGTCGAGGCCGGTCAGGATGGAGCCGAGCGGCAGCGAACCGGTCCGGCGGGCGGCGAGCTCGATGGCCAGCGGCATGCCGTCGAGGCGGTGACAGATCTCGGCGACTGCCCGGGCGTTGTGGTCGTCGAGTGCGAAGCCGGGCGAACAGTGGGCGGCACGGTCCGCGAACAGCCGGACGGCGTCCGATCCTGCGACGACGGCCGCGGTGCCGGCACCGGCGGGCGGCAGGGACAGCTCGCCGAGACGGACGACGGTTTCGCCGGGGACTCGCAGCGCCTCCCGCCCGGTGGCGAGGATGCGCAGCCGGGGGCACCGGCCGAGCAGTTCGGCGGCCAGCCGGGCGCACGCATCGGCCAGATGCTCGCAGTTGTCCAGGATCAGCAGGCAGGCGGTGTCGCCGAGGGCGTGGACGAGGACGTCGGTGCCGGTGCGGCCGCCTCGCTCGCCCGCGTCGAGAGCGGCGGCCACGGCCTGCGGCAGCCGGGCCGCGTCATGGAGCGAGTCCAGGGCGACGAACCGGATGGGCGCCGCCCCGCGCAGGGTGCCCGCCGCCTCGACGGCGAGACGGGTCTTGCCCACGCCGCCGGGCCCGATGAGGCTGACCAGCCGCGCGGTGGACAGCAGGCCGCGCAGCCGGACGAGTTCGCGCTGCCTGCCGACGAACGCGTCGAGCGCGCGCGGCAGCGACGAGCCGGCCGGCGCAGCACGGTCGGACTCCGGAGCCTCGTGGGACGGCGGCGTGGACGACGCCCGGCTGGCCGGGGCAGGGGCGCTCCCACCTTCGGCGGTGCCGGCCGGCCGCGCGGCGTCCGGCAGGGACGCGCCGCGTGACGGAGGTCCGGCCGCCGCGGGGGCCGTGTGTCCCCGTCCCGAGCGCTGACGGAAAGCGCGCTGGCGACAGGCGTTGGAACAGTAGCGGGCGGGCCTTCCGCCGCGGGCGTCCGCCGTCGACGGGCCGGCCAGTCGGCTCCCGCACATTTCGCACGTACGACTCGGGCTCACCCCGGCATCCTCGCGGAGCACACCACAGGGCACCACCGCGTCGGGACAAGGGTGATCGACGCCCCACTGCTGTGCGTTCCCTGTGGACGGCGGCGTCCTCCACGGCGCGCGGGCCACCAGCCCTCCCCGATGGCGGCAGCGGCGTCGGGACACAGGTCGTCGGAGAGGTAAATACCGAACATAACCCCACGCAAGGGATAGGTTTCCATCTCGTCGGATGGGTGATGCGGTCCCGCTCGCCCTTGAGCGAGTGGGACGAGCCGGATGGCAGAGAGCACACCGAAGACGGACCGCGCCGAAGACCCCGCCCCCGCCGTCAAGCTGACCCTGATGACGCTCACCGCGATGGTGGTTGGCTCGATGGTCGGCGCCGGCGTCTTCTCGCTGCCGCGACGGTTCGCCCAGGAGACCGGGGTCGCCGGAGCGCTCATCGCCTGGGCGATCGCGGGCACCGGCATGCTGATGCTGGCGTTCGTCTTCCAGTCGCTGGCCGTGCGCAGGCCGGACCTCGACGCCGGTGTGTACGCCTACGCCAAGGCCGGGTTCGGCGAATACCTCGGATTCTTCTCGGCGTTCGGCTACTGGGCGAGCGCCTGCGTCGGCAACGTCACCTACTGGGTCCTGATCATGTCGACGGTCGGTGCCGTCTGGCCGGCCCTCGGCGACGGCGACACCGTGCTCGCGGCGGTGCTCTCGTCCTTCGGGCTGTGGGCGTTCTTCCTGCTGATCCGGCGCGGGGTGAAGGAAGCCGCGGCGATCAACCGCATCGTCACCGTCGCCAAGGTCGTGCCGATCATCGTCTTCGTCATCCTTGCGCTGTTCTGGTTCGACGGGCCGGTGTTCGCCGACAACTGGGGCGGGGCCGACTACGCGGGCTCCCTGTTCAACCAGGTCCGCGGCACCATGCTGGCCACCGTCTTCGTCTTCCTCGGCGTCGAGGGCGCCAGCGTCTACTCCCGGCACGCCAAACGCCGCGAGGACGTCGGCCGCGCCACCGTCCTCGGCTTTCTCAGCGTCTTCGCGGTCTTCGCCTCGGTCACCATCGTCTCGTACGGGATCATGCCGATGAGCGAGATCGCCGAGCTGCGCCAGCCGTCCATGGCCGGTGTCCTGGAGTACGCGGTCGGCACCTGGGGCCAGGTGTTCATCAGCGTCGGACTGATCGTCTCGGTGCTCGGCGCGTACCTCGCGTGGACGCTGATGGCCGCCGAAGTGCTGTTCGTGGCGGCCAAGGACGATGACATGCCGCGCTTCCTCGGCCGTGCGAGCGCCGCCGACGTCCCGGTGCCGGCGCTGGTGATGACGACCCTGCTCAGCCAGGTCGTGCTGGTCGTCACCCTCTTCTCCGACGACGCGTTCAACTTCGCCCTGGACCTGACGAGCGCGCTGACCCTCATCCCGTTCCTGCTCGCGGCCGCGTTCGCCGTCAAGGTGGGGCTGCGGCAGGACCCCGCGACCGAAGGCGGCCGCAGTTCGCGGCGGGAGCTGACGATCGCCGTCGTCGCCACCCTCTACACCGCGTTCCTGCTCTACGCCGCCGGGCTCAAGTTCGTCCTCGTCTCGTTCATCGTCTACGCCCCGGCCACGTTCCTGTTCGTCAAGGCCCGCCGGGAGCAGGGCAAGAAGCTGTTCTCCCCGGGCGAACTCGTCATCTGCGCCGTCTCCGTCGCCGGTGCCGCCGTCGGTGTGATCGCACTGGCGGCCGGCTGGATCAGCCTCTGAACGCCCCCGGATCCACGATTTCCAGAAAGGTTCCCCACCATGACGAGCGACAAGAGCGGGGCCGCGGCGCGGCGGCTCGGTGTCCATTCGGAGGTCGGCAGGCTTCACAAGGTCCTGGTGTGCGCGCCCGGTCTCGCGCACCGCCGGCTGACCCCGACCAACGCCGACGACCTGCTCTTCGACGATGTGATGTGGGTGGACAACGCGCAGCGTGACCACGCCGACTTCGTCAACAAGCTCCGCGAGCGCGGCGTCGAGGTCGTCGAACTCCACGACCTGCTGGCCGGGACCATGGCGATCCCCGAGGCCAGGTCCTGGCTCCTGGACCGCAAGATCGTTCCGAACGAGGTCGGTGTGGGTCTCGTTGACTCCACCCGTGCCTTCCTGGAGACGCTGGAGCCGCGCCGGCTGGCCGAGGTGCTGATCGGCGGACTGGCCACCGCCGACCTGCCCGACGAGTACCGGCCGGACTATGTCGCGCTCGCCCGTGAGTCGACCGGCGTCCGCGAGTACCTGATGCCGCCGCTGCCGAACACCCTCTACACCCGGGACACCACCTGCTGGTTGTACGGGGGAGTGACGCTCAACCCGCTGTACTGGCCCGCCCGGCACGACGAGACGCTGCTGATGAAGGCCGTCTACCGCTTCCATCCGGACTTCGCGGACGCCTCCGTGTGGTGGGGCGATCCCGAGCTCGACTGGGGCCAGGCCACGTTCGAGGGCGGCGACATCATGCCCGTCGGCAACGGCGTCGTCCTGATGGGCATGAGCGAACGCACCTCACGTCAGGCCATCACCCAGGTCGCCGCCTCCCTGTTCGCGAACGGCGCCGCCGAGCGTGTCGTCGTCGCCGGCATGCCCAAGCTGCGCTCCGCGATGCACCTGGACACCGTCTTCACGTTCGCCGACCGGGACATCGTCACCCTCTATCCGAGGATCATGGACGCGGTGCACACGTTCTCGCTCCGCCCCTCCGACAAGGCACCGGGCATCCACCTCACCGACGAGGGGAGTGCCGCGTTCACCGACGTCGTCGCCGAGGCGCTGGGGCTGCCGAAGCTGCGGGTGATCGAGACCGGCGGCGACGTCTACGCCTCCGAACGCCAGCAGTGGGACAGCGGCAACAACGCCGTCGCGCTGGAGCCGGGCGTGGTCTTCACCTACGACCGCAACACCCAGACCAACACGCTGCTGCGCAGGGCGGGGGTCGAGGTGATCACCATCGTGGGCGCGGAACTGGGCCGCGGCCGCGGCGGCGGCCACTGCATGACCTGCCCGCTCGTACGGGAGCCCGTCGACTTCTGAGGCCGGCCGGGGCCACGGTCACCGGGACGCGCGGACCGACTCCTCGCAGGGGTCGGCCAGCCGCTGTGCCGTGCGGCTCGCGGACTCCCGTGCCCACCTGCCGCTGGTGAGCCAGCCGACGACCACCACGCACAGCCCGCAGCCGGCGATCACCCACCAGGCGGGGCGGCTCGCGGCGACGAAGCCGTCGGTGTGGGAGGACGCGGAGACACCGGCGGCGAGTACGGCGCCGATGACGGCGACACCGAGTGTCTGGCCGATCTGGCGGCTGGTGGAGGCGACGGCGGAGGCGACTCCGGCCTGGGCGCGGGGCATCCCGGAGACGGCGGTATTCGTGATGGGCGCGTTCACCATGCCGAAGCCCAGGCCGAACAGGACGTAACCGGTGAACAGCAGCGTCTGCGAGGTCTCCGCCTCGAAAGCCGCGAACAGCACTCCGCACAGCCCCATCCCGGCGCCCCCGACCAGCAGCGGGAGCCGCGGCCCCCGGCTCGCCACGAGCCGGCCCGACAGCGGCGCGCAGACAAAGGTGAGGCCGGCCATCGGCAGCATGTAGAGCCCGGCGTGCAGGGCGGAGAAGCCCCTCACGTCCTGCAGGTACAGGGTGTTGAGGAACAGGAAGCCGCCGAGCGAGGCGAACGCGCACACCGCGATGACGGTCGCCCCGCTGAACGGGGCGCTGCGGAAGAACCGCAGATCGATCAGGGGGTCGCGGCGCCTCGGCTCGTACAGCAGCAGCGCCACGAGCGCGGCAGCGGCGAGCGCACCGAAGAGGGGGTCCACCTCGATGATCGCGTACGTGAGCGAGCCGAGGAGCACCATCACCAGGAGCTGGCCGACGGGGTCGGGGCGGCGGGGCCTGGGCGCACGCGACTCCGGGACGTAGCGCCAGGTGAGCAGGAGAGCGGCGATTCCGACGGGGAGGTTGACCCAGAAGATGGACCGCCAGCCGACGGAGTCGACGAGCACACCGCCGACGACGGGCCCTGCGGCCATCGAGATGCCGACGACGCCGCCCCACACCCCGATCGCGCGGGCGCGCTCCCGTGGGTCGGTGAAGGTGTTGGTGATGATCGACATCGCGACCGGGTTGAGCATGGAGCCCCCGGCGGCCTGCACCATCCGGAAGGCGATGAGGGAATCGAGGCTCGGGGCGAGCGAGCAGAGCAGCGAACCGACGGTGAACAGGACGAGCCCGGCCTGGAAGACCTTGCGGCGTCCGATCCGGTCGGCGGTGGAGCCGGCGAGCATCAGCAGGGACGCGAGGACGAGCGTGTAGGCGTCGATCACCCACTGCATCCCGGCGACGGAGGCGTCGAACTCGTTCCGCAGCGAGGGCAGGGCGACATTGAGGACGGTGTTGTCGAGGCTGACGATCAGCAGGCTCATGCAGCAGATCGCCAGGATCACCATCCGGCGCCGGCGGCCGATCTCGGGCATGCGGGAACAGTACGCCCGACGAGCGATTCCGGCAGTGCGCGACAATGGGCGAATGACCACGCTCGCCCCCGCCTCCACGACCATGCTCCGGATCGGCCCGCACACCGTGCAGCCGCCGGTGGTTCTCGCGCCCATGGCCGGCATCACGAACGCGCCCTTCCGCACGCTGTGCAGGGACTTCAGTGGCGGCAAGGGCCTGTTCGTCAGCGAGATGATCACCACGCGGGCGCTGGTCGAGCGCAACGACAAGACGATGCAGCTCATCCACTTCGACGAGACGGAGACCCCGCGCTCGATCCAGCTGTACGGAGTGGACCCGGTCACGGTCGGCAAGGCCGTGCGCATGATCGTGGACGAGGGTCTGGCCGACCACATCGACCTGAACTTCGGCTGCCCGGTCCCCAAGGTCACCCGCAAGGGCGGCGGCTCCGCGCTCCCCTACAAGCGGCCGCTGCTGCGCGCGATCCTGAACGAGGCCGTGTCCAACGCGGGCGCTCTGCCGGTCACGATGAAGATGCGCAAGGGCATCGACGACGACCACATCACCTATCTCGACGCGGGACGCATCGCGGTCGAGGAGGGTGTCACGGCGATCGCGCTGCACGGGCGTACGGCAGCGCAGCACTACGGCGGCACGGCGGACTGGGACGCGATCGCGCGCTTGAAGGAACACGTTCCCGAGATCCCGGTGCTGGGCAACGGCGACATCTGGTCGGCGGACGACGCTCTGCGGATGGTGCGCGAGACCGGTTGCGACGGCGTGGTCGTGGGCCGCGGCTGCCTCGGGCGCCCCTGGCTGTTCGGGGACCTGGTGGCGGCCTTCGAGGGCCGCGAGGACCGCGCTCGCCCGACGCTGCGGCAGGTGGCGGACGTGATGCTGCGGCACGCGACGCTGCTCGGGGAGTGGATCGGCGACGAGTCGCGCGGGGTGGTCGACTTCCGTAAGCACGTGGCCTGGTACCTCAAGGGCTTCGCGGTCGGCTCCGAGATGCGCAAGAAGCTCGCGATCACCTCCTCGCTGGACGAACTGGGCGCTCAGTTGAGCGAGCTGGATCTGGATCAGCCGTGGCCGGTGGGCGCGGACGGCCCGCGCGGCCGGACCTCGGGAAACAACCGTGTGGTGCTTCCGGACGGCTGGCTGAAGGATCCGTACGACTGCGCGGGTGTCGGCGAGGACGCTGAACTGGACACTTCGGGCGGCTGACCGGTGTCACGGCGGGTCCGGATGTTGGAATTTCGTCACCTCGGGCGGCGTGATTCTCGCCACCCCTGATAGGGGGTGCGCTCAGATGAGCGATATGCGGACGGCTGCACCTCTCAAAGGGTGGCACTGAGTGCCATCCCTTTGGTCTTCGGATTCCGAGGCTTGTCGTGACACTATGCTGATCAAATCGCCTCGATCGATTGCTGTCCGTGGTGATTGCTTCAGGACTTGAACACGAGACTCCAAACCTGCGACGCCCCGCAACACTTTCGATCTGCTGGCGGACGAGTGGTTAAGGCCGTATGACGCGCAAGTGGACGTACCGAGGTGCCTTCGATCTGGGTATGTTCCTCGCCGTCAGGGCAGCCACCGAGTCCTCGAGGAGTCGAGACCCGTGTCGGAAAACAAAGATCAGAAGTTCGTCTACGACTTCACCGAGGGCAACAAGGACCTGAAGGACCTGCTCGGCGGTAAGGGTGCGAACCTCGCCGAGATGACCAACCTCGGCCTTCCCGTCCCTCCCGGCTTCACGATCACCACCGAGGCGTGCAAGGTCTACCTCGACAGCGGTGAGGAGCCGGCGGCGCTCCGCGACGAGGTGAGTGCGCACCTCGACGCCCTGGAGCAGTCCATGGGCAAGAAGCTCGGCCAGGCCGACGACCCGCTGCTCGTATCCGTACGCTCGGGCGCCAAGTTCTCGATGCCCGGAATGATGGACACCGTCCTCAACATCGGGCTCTCCGACGAGTCCGTGACCGGGCTCGCCTCGCAGGCCGGCGACGAGCGCTTCGCGTGGGACTCCTACCGCCGCCTCATCCAGATGTTCGGCAAGACCGTGCTGGGTGTCGACGGCGAGCTCTTCGAGGAGGCCCTCGACGAGGCCAAGGCGGCCAAGAAGGTCACCGTCGACACCGACCTCGACGCGGCCGACCTGAAGAAGCTGGTCAAGCACTTCAAGAAGATCGTCAAGACCGAGGCCGGACGCGACTTCCCGCAGGACCCGCGCGAGCAGATGGACCTCGCCATCCACGCGGTCTTCGACTCGTGGAACACCGACCGGGCCAAGCTCTACCGCCGCCAGGAGCGCATCCCCGGCGACCTGGGCACCGCCGTGAACGTCTGCTCCATGGTCTTCGGCAACCTCGGCCCGGACTCCGGCACCGGCGTCGCCTTCACCCGTGACCCCGCCTCCGGCCACCAGGGCGTCTACGGCGACTACCTGCAGAACGCGCAGGGCGAGGACGTCGTCGCGGGTATCCGCAACACCGTGCCGCTCGCCGAGCTCGAGTCGATCGACAAGAAGTCGTACGACCAGCTGATGCAGATCATGGAAACCCTCGAGACGCACTACAAGGACCTGTGCGACATCGAGTTCACCATCGAGCGCGGCCAGCTGTGGATGCTGCAGACCCGGGTCGGCAAGCGCACCGCCGGTGCCGCCTTCCGTATCGCCACCCAGCTCGTGGACCAGGGCCTGATCGACGAGGCCGAGGCGCTGCAGCGCGTCAACGGCGCCCAGCTCGCCCAGCTGATGTTCCCGCGCTTCGACGACACCGCGAAGACCGAGCTGCTCGGCCGCGGCATCGCCGCCTCCCCGGGCGCGGCGGTCGGCAAGGCCGTCTTCGACTCCTACACCGCGGTCAAGTGGTCCCGGTCCGGGGAGAAGGTCATCCTCATCCGCCGTGAGACCAACCCGGACGACCTGGACGGCATGATCGCGGCGGAGGGCATCCTCACCTCCCGCGGCGGCAAGACCTCGCACGCGGCCGTCGTCGCGCGCGGCATGGGCAAGACCTGTGTCTGCGGCGCCGAGGACCTCGAGGTCGACACCAAGCGCCGCCGGATGACGGTGGGCGGGACGGTCATCGAGGAGGGCGACGTCGTCTCCATCGACGGCTCCACCGGCAAGGTCTACCTCGGCGAGGTGCCGGTCGTGCCCTCCCCGGTCGTC
The DNA here is from genome assembly GCF_056436245.1 of Streptomyces sp. NPDC043812. NCBI lineage: Bacteria > Bacillati > Actinomycetota > Actinomycetes > Kitasatosporales > Streptomycetaceae > Streptomyces > Streptomyces sp. NPDC043812. The sequence goes on along the minus strand of NZ_JBWKCY010000003.1, from coordinate 32,469 downwards.
GAGTACTTCGAGGGCCGGATGCACGCGGGCGCCGACGACGCCGACGAACTCGTCGCCGCCGTGCACCGGATCATGGCCTACGCCGACCGGGTCCGCCGGCTGCGCGTACGGGCCAACGCCGACAACGCCGAGGACGCGCTGCGTGCCCGCCGCTTCGGCGCCCAGGGCATCGGCCTGTGCCGCACCGAGCACATGTTCCTCGGTGAGCGCCGCGAGATGGTCGAGCGGCTGATCCTCGCCGACACGGACGACGAGCGCGAGCAGGCGCTCGGCGCCCTGCTGCCGCTGCAGAAGAAGGACTTCGTCGAGCTCTTCGAGGCGATGGACGGTCTGCCGGTGACGGTCCGTCTGCTCGACCCGCCGCTGCACGAGTTCCTGCCCGACATCACCGAGCTGTCGGTGCGCGTCGCCCTCGCCGAGTCCCGCAAGGACGCCAACGAGAACGACCTGCGCCTGCTCCAGGCCGTGCACAAGCTGCACGAGCAGAACCCGATGCTGGGCCTGCGCGGTGTCCGTCTCGGCCTGGTCATCCCCGGTCTGTTCGCCATGCAGGTGCGGGCGATCGCCGAGGCCGCGGCCGCGCGGAAGAACGCCAAGGGCGACCCGCGCGCGGAGATCATGATTCCGCTGGTGGGCACCGTCCAGGAGCTGGAGATCGTGCGCGAGGAGGCCGACCAGGTCATCGCCGAGGTGGAGGCCGCCACGGGCACCGACCTGCGGCTGACCATCGGCACCATGATCGAGCTGCCGCGCGCCGCGCTGACCGCCGGTCAGATCGCCGAGGCGGCGCAGTTCTTCTCCTTCGGCACGAACGACCTCACCCAGACCGTGTGGGGCTTCTCCCGCGACGACGTGGAGGCCAGCTTCTTCACCGCGTACCTGGAGAAGGGCATCTTCGGGGTCTCGCCGTTCGAGACCATCGACAAGGACGGCGTCGGCTCGCTCGTACGCAGTGCTGTGGAGGCCGGCCGGGCCACCCGCCCCGACCTCAAGCTGGGTGTCTGCGGCGAGCACGGCGGCGACCCCGAGTCGGTGCACTTCTTCCACGAGGTGGGCCTGGACTACGTGTCCTGCTCGCCGTTCCGCATCCCGGTGGCGCGCCTCGAGGCGGGCCGTGCCGCTGCCGGCTCGGCCGGGAGCGACTCCCGGTAAGGCTCGTAGGTCCGGAGCCGTCACCGGGCTCCGGGGGTGCACCCCGGAGCCCGGTACCGCGACCCTCACCGGCAACCCGGTGGCGGTTCCGGAACATCACAGCGGAAGGGGCGGGCGCCTGTGCGGGGCGCCCGCCCCTTCCCTATGTCAGCGTGCCCGCAATGACGTGATACGTGCCTGCTGATTAGTCGTTCAGTTGAATTGCGTACGTTTAACGGGAATCGAATTTCCGCCGTTCGTTGCGCAAAGAAGAGGCGGAGCGCGGCCGACGGATCCCCACCCGTCGACCGCGCCCCATTACCCGTGCCGGACACGGAGCCGCAACCTCCGCCACCGCCGCCGGACGCAGGGGCCCCCCACGGTCCTTGCTGCGTCACATCGGTGAAGTAGGTTTCATGCCCGACGTCGTACAGCCTTTCGGTTGCCAGGGTGGTCCCGCGAGGCGTTTCAACTGTGGCTGAAACACCGTGGTAACAACGTGTGATTGCATGCATACTCAGTGATGGGGGCGATTGCGGATGCAACATGTGGGGGTTCGGTGCTTCGAATTCATTTCAGTGCGGACGACCTGGCCGGAGTACGGATGGCGGCCAGGCCGGACGCGTTGTGGGAATCGATTCTCAGTTTTCATCGATTGCGCGACCGCAGAGGCGCACTCGTCTTCGGCGAATGGCGCTCCGAGGCGCGGGCCCGGTTGAAAGGTGAAACACGCCTCCTTGCCCAACTGGTGCCGCCCCGCGGTTATTTCCCCGACTTTCTGACGCCCGCGGAGGGCCGTGACGGCCTCGACGCGGGGCTGGAGGCGCTCCGGGCCACTGCGCCCGCCCGGCTGCAGAACGAGCTCGCCCTGGCGGCCGGACACCGCCCGCCCCGCTGCGCCCTGCCCGCCCGGCTGCTCGCCCTCGCCGAAGGCAGGCAGGAGGCCGTCTCCCGCCTCGTGGACGCCCTGCGCGCCTACTACCGGGCCGCCGTGGAGCCGTACTGGCCGCACCTGCAGGCGCGGGTGGAGGCCGACCGGGCCGTGCGCGGCCGCGCTCTCCTCAACGGCGGTGCCGGCGAACTGCTCGACTCGCTGCCGCCGGTGCTGCGCTGGCGCGCCCCCGTGCTGGAGGCCGACTACCCGGTCGACCGGGAACTGCACCTCGACGGGCGGGGACTGCTGCTCCAGCCGTCGTTCTTCTGTCGCGGCACCCCCGTGGTCCTGCGTGACCCGTCGCTGCCGCCGGTACTCGTCTACCCCGTCTCGCACGGCGGCGAGCCGGCCTTCGGGGACGCCGCGGGCCCTTCCCTCGGCAAGCTGGTCGGCCATACGCGCTCCGCGGTGCTGCAGGCCATCCGCAACGGCTGCACGACCAGTGAACTGGCCCGCAGGGCAGGGGTGTCCCTGGCCTCCGCGAGCCAGCACGCGGGGGTGCTGCGCGACGCCGGACTTGTGGTGACCCTGCGGCACGGCAACGCGGTGCTGCACACCCTGACTCCGTTGGGCGCCGCCCTGCTGCGCGGCGGCGCCACGGAGGAGGCCGAGCGTTACGCGCGGAACGGCCCGGTCACCTCGTAGGTGATACCACCGGACGAACTGCCGCTGGTGCCGCGCTGGCTGGAGAAGTACAGCCGGCTGCCGTCGGGGGAGAAGGCGGGCCCGGTGATCTCCGAGGAGGACTGACCGCTGATCCGCAGGAACGGCGCGACGACGTCGTTCGGGGTGATCACACAGATCTCCATGTCGCCGCCGTCCTCGGCGACGAACAGATCGCCGGACGTGGCGCCGGTGACGTTGTCGACGCCGGTCAGCGGCGCGCCGCCGCCGACCACCAGCGAGTCGTCGTAGGCCAGTTCATAGGTGTTCGACGCCAGGTTCAGCTGCCACAGGCGGTTGTCGCCCTTGGTGGTGAACCAGACGGTGTCGTTCGCGTAGTGGCAGCCCTCGCCGCCGTTGAACTTCTTCGCGCCCGACACCTGGCTGCGGGTGGCCGTGGGGGAGCCGTCCGGGTCGGGCACGTTCGCCCAGCTGAACGAGCCGGACGTGGCCGTGCCCGCCACCAGCACCTGCAGGGTGCCGGCGGACAGGTTGCCCCAGGTGGTGGGGACGAAGCGGTACAGGCAGCCGCTGGTCTCGTCCTCGGTCAGATAGATCACCTTGCGGACCGGGTCGGCGGCAGCGGCCTCGTGCTTGAAGCGGCCCATCGCCGGGCGCTGCGCGGCGGCGTTCACGCCGTACGGATCGGCCTCGTAGACGTAACCGAGGCTGACCTCCTCGCAGGACAGCCAGGTGTTCCACGGGGTCCTGCCGCCCGCGCAGTTCTGGCGGGTGTTCGACAGGATGCGGTAGGCGCCGGTGATCGTGCCGGTCGCGCCGAACTTCACGGCGCTCGCGCCGCCGGAGGGGTTGATCTCCGAGTTGGAGACGTAGATCCACCCGCTGCCGTCGGGGTAGCAGGCGCCGCCGTCAGGGGCGCTGTGCCAGGTGTACGAGGTGGAGCCGACCGTCTGGCCGGACCGGGCGATCACTCGGCTGGTGAACCCGGCGGGGAGCCGGATCCCGTTCGCGTCGGCGGCACCGAGCGCGCCGTAGGGGCCCGCGCCGGGCTGCGCGGGAGCCGCGGAGGCGGCGCCCTGCCACAGGGTGAAGCCGAAGGCCGCGGCCGATGTGCCGACGACCGCTCCGCGCAGGAAACTGCGACGTTCCACTTGTCACTCCAGGGGTGGTGACGACCGCCCCGCCGTGCCGGTCGGCCCAGCGGGGTCGCGCGTTCGCAGAACCTAGGTGCGCCGAGTTGCGGCCTCCTCAACGGAGGGTGACCGTGAGGCGGTGGGCCGTGTGAAGAAAATTCGCGTCCGGACACCGATGAGTATCGCCCGGACCGTCCGTCTGACCCTTTGAACGCGCCGCACAGCGGAGCGCATGACGAGAGAGAGCCCATCATGACCCAGATGATCTTCGTGAACCTGCCCGTCAAGGACCTGGAGGCGAGCAAGTCCTTCTGGACGAAGCTGGGTTACTCGTTCAACCCCCAGTTCAGCGACGAGAACGCCGCCTGTCTCGTCATCAGCGACACCATCTACGCCATGCTGCTGACCGAGCCCTACTTCAAGCAGTTCACCAAGAAGGACATCGTGGATGCCGCCACCTCCACCGAGGCCATCCTGTGCCTGAGTGCCGAGAGCCGCGAGAAGGTCGACGAGCTCGTCGACGGCGCGCTGGCCGCCGGCGGTTCGCCGTCCAACGAACCCCAGGACCACGGCTTCATGTACGGCCGCTCCTTCCAGGACCCCGACAACCACCTGTGGGAGGTCATGTGGATGGACGTCGAGGCCATGCAGCAGGCGGGCTGAACGACAACACGTCTGCCGGGCCGCTCGAAGCGGCCCGGCAGACGGTGGTGGTGCCGCCCACGCGTCGCGAAGGGTCAGGGCAGTGACAGACGACGCGTGAGCGGAGTCGGGAACCCGGCGAACCGGCTCAGTACAGCCGCACCTCGTACGCCCGCACCGCCATCTCCTCGTCGTCGAGGCAGCGTCCGCTCTCCAGGTCGAAACGCTGCTTGAGCAGCGGCGACGCGACGAACGGACGGCCCGCGGCCGAGCCGATCAGCCCGCGCGCCAGGACCTGCGCGCCGCTGAACGGGTCGCGGTTGTCGATCGCGTACGGAGTACCGTCACGGTCCAGGAACAGCGCGACCTGGCGGCCGTCCGGCAGCAGGGCGGTGACCCCGCGGCCGCGCGTGAGGCGGGGCAGCGGGCAGACCGCCAGCCACTCCTCGCCCAGCCGGAGCTGGAGCATCGTGTCCGTGTTCTGCAGCGTCTTCTCAGGGGCGACAGTCATCGGGCGGCAGTACCTTCCAGGGCTTCGTCCAGCGGACGGATGGACAGCAGCGGCAGATCGGGCTTGACCTGGTCGCGCTCGGGCACGAACCTCACCGTGGGGTCCGGCACATCGGGTGCGTTGACGAACGACACGAACCGCAGCAGCCGCTCGGGGTCGTTGAGCGTCTCGGCCCACTCGTCGCGGTAGCCGGCGACGTGGTCGGCCATCAGGGACTCCAGCTCGGCGCAGATGCCCAGCGTGTCGTCCACCACCACGTCACGCACGTGGTCGAGGCCGCCCTCGATCCGCTCCAGCCAGGTCGAGGTCCGCTCGAGCCGGTCGGCGGTGCGGATGTAGAACATGAGGAACCGGTCGATCAGGCGGATCAGCTCACCGTCGGACAGGTCCTGCGCGAGCAGATCGGCGTGGCGGGGAGTCGCACCGCCGTTGCCCCCGACGTACAGGTTCCAGCCGTTGGCCGTGGCGATCACGCCGAAGTCCTTGGACTGGGCCTCCGCGCACTCGCGCTGGCAGCCCGAGACCGCCGACTTCAGCTTGTGCGGCGAGCGCAGACCCCGGTAGCGCAGCTCCAGATCGATCGCCATGCGAACCGAGTCCTGCACTCCGTAGCGGCACCAGGTCTGCCCCACACAGGACTTCACGGTCCGCAGCGCCTTGCCGTACGCGTGCCCCGACTCGAAGCCCGCGTCCACCAGCCGGCCCCAGATCTGCGGCAACTGGTCGACCCGCGCGCCGAACAGATCGATCCGCTGACCTCCGGTGATCTTCGTGTACAGACCGAAATCGCGTGCCACCTCGCCGATGACGATCAGCTTCTCGGGAGTGATCTCACCGCCCGGGATGCGCGGCACGATCGAGTACGAGCCGTTCTTCTGCATGTTGGCGAGGAAGTGGTCGTTGGTGTCCTGGAGCGCCGCCTGCTCGCCCTCCAGGACGTAGCCGCTCGCACCGATCGTCGGTGCCAGCGAGGCGATGATCGAACCGACGGCCGGCTTGCAGATCTCGCAGCCGTCACCGCCGCGTGCCGCCTCCCGGCCCTGCGCGTCCAGGAGCCTCTGGTACGAGGTGATGCGCAGCGCGCGCACGATTTCGTACAGCTCCTGGCGGGTCTGTCCGAAGCAGCCGCACAGTCCCTTGTCGACCTCGACACCCGATGCCTCCAGCTCGGCGTTGACCAGCTGGCCCAGCACCTTGACGCAACTGCCGCATCCCGTACCGGCCTTGGTGCACTTCTTCACCTCCGGCACCGTGGTGCAGGAGTGCTCGGTGACCGCCCCGCGGATGGTGCCCTTGGTGACGTTGTGGCAGGAGCAGATCACGGCCTCGTCGGGCAGCGCGGAGGGCCCGAGCGCGACCGGCGCACCGGCGCCCGCGGGCAGCACCAGCTGCTCGGGCGACATCGGCGGCACGGAGCCGGTGAAGGCGCGCAGCGTGCCGTACGCCTCGGCGTCGCCGACGAGGATGCCGCCGAGCAGCGTGCCGTCGCTGCCGATGACCAGCTTCTTGTAGAGACCGGCGCGCGAGTCGGAGTAGACGACGTCGAGGCAGCCGTCGGCCGTGCCGTGCGCGTCGCCGAACGAGGCGACGTCCACGCCGAGGAGCTTCAGCTTGGTGGACAGGTCCGCGCCCGTGAACGACTTGACCTCGCCCTCCAGCGCGGCAGCCACCGTCTCGGCCATCTCGTAACCGGGGGCGACCAGTCCGTACACCCGCCCGTCCGAAGCGAGCGCGCACTCGCCGATCGCGTACACGGCCGGGGCCGAGGTACGGCACTGCTCGTCGACGATGATGCCGCCGCGCTCACCGACCGCCAGACCGGCGTCCCGGGCGAGCTGGTCCCGGGGCCGTACGCCGGCGGAGAAGACGACCAGGTCGGTGGGGAGCACCGAACCGTCCGACAGGGCCATACCGTTGACCGCGCCGCTCTCGTCGGCGGTGACCTCCTGGGTGCCGACGCCGGTGTGGACGCTCAGCCCCATGTTCTCGATGGTGCGCAGCAGCGCCGCGCCGCCGCCCTCGTCGACCTGCACCGGCATCAGCCGCGGTGCGAACTCGACGATGTGCGTCTCGAGCCCGAGCCCCTTCAGGGCACCGGCCGCCTCCAGACCGAGCAGTCCGCCGCCGACGACCGCGCCGGTACGGGCCGTCTTCGCGTACTCCTCGATCGCGAGCAGGTCCTCGATCGTGCGGTAGACGAAACAGCCCTCGGCGTCCTTGCCCGGCACCGGCGGCACGAAGGGGTACGAGCCGGTCGCCAGCACCAGCGAGTCGTAGGTGAAGCTCAGCCCGGCGCGCGAGGTGACCGTGCGAGCCGTGGTGTCGACCGACTCCGCCGGGTCGTCCAGGTGCAGTTCGATGCCGTGCTTCTCCAGGAAGCCGTCCTCGACCATCGACAGGTCGTCGGGCGTGTTCCCGGAGAAGTACGAGGTGAGGCGGACCCGGTCGTAGGCCGGCCGGGGCTCCTCGCACAGCACGATGATCCGCGCCCGCTCGGTGACACCACGGTCGGCGAGGGCCTCGAGGAATCGCTGGCCGACCATGCCGTGGCCGACGACCACGATCGTGGGAGTGATCGCGGGGGTGGACATCGCGGACATCGCAGCCATGTCAGAGGCCTCCATCATTGGTGAGCAGGTGGAGCAGGGGCACGGAGTCGGGAAGGGCCTCGTCGCCCTCCCAGGCCCGGGCGAGCGCGCCTACCGCGGCGAGATCCCCGAGCAGCACCCCGCCGACGAGCCGGTCCCCGCGGACGACGACCTTGCGGTACGCGCCCCGGGTGGCGTCGGCGAGCTGGACGACGTCGTCCCCCGGGCGGGGGGTCGGGTCGCCGAACGCGGCCAGATCGAGCGGACTCGTGGCCGAGGAGAGTGTGAGCCGGGTCAGCGCCCGGGTGCCGGTGTAGCGGGCGCCGTCGGAGTTCAGCACGGACGCGAGGACGTCCGCCTGTTCCAGCGCCGGGCCCGCGAGACCGTGGACCACGCCGTGGTGCTCGGCGCAGTCGCCGATGGCGTGGATGTACGGGTCCGAGGTGCGCAGTTCGTCGTCGACGACGATGCCCTTGCGCACATCGAGGCCCGCGTCGACCGCCAGACCGACGCGGGGCCGCACCCCGCAGGCCAGGACGACGATCTCGGCGTCCAGTGCGAAGCCGTCGGCCAGGACCACGGCGGCGACCGCACCCTCGGGTGTGGTCCGCAGCCCGCGGACGCGGCACTCGGTGTGCACTTCGACACCGAGGAGCTCCAGGTGGGCGCGGAGCAACGCGGACGCGGAAACGTCCAGCTGGCGCTCCATCAGGTGCTCGCCCTGCTGGGCCAGCACCACCTTCGCGCCGCGAGTGGCCAGCGCACGGGCCGCGGACACCCCGAGCAGACCGCCGCCGACGACGACCGCCCGCGTCCCGGGCCGGACGGCGTCCGACAGGGCGGCGCAGTCGTCGAGGGTGCGGAAGGGGTGCACGCCTTCCGGGAGCCCCGGGCCGATTCCGCGGAGAGGCGGCAGGACCGGGTTGGAGCCGGTCGCCAGCACGAGGCGGTCGTAGCCGACCGTCGTACCGTCCGCGCAGCGCACCTGCCGCTGCTCGCGGTCGATGGCGGTCACCCGCACACCGCGCCGCACCGGCACCTCGGGCAGCGCGATGACCTCGGGGCCGTACCGGCCCGCGAGCACCTCCGCGAGCAGCACCCGGTTGTAGGGCGCGTGCGTCTCCTCGCCGAGGACCGTGACGCGGGCACCCGCGCCGAGCTGACGCGCGAGCCGCGCGCCTGCCGTCCCGCCGCCGATCACCACGATCTCCGAAGTCATGCATGCAGCGTGCGTCGTCGGTGTTACCCGGCAGGTTCCCTTCTGTTTCCCGCGAGGAACCTTGCCCTCAGCGAGGGGCGGGCGGTGCTGTGAGGGCGCGGGCGGTGCGGTGAGGGGCGTGGGCCGGTCGCACGGCGTCGCCCGGTCGCGGCAAGGGAGGGCTCCGCCCGGTCACGGGGAGGGAGAACCGCGCCCGGTCACGGGAGGGCAGAACCTCAGGTCACGCTCAAACCTGCCGCGATCGTTGGACGGCACACCTATCCCCTCCGTAAGGTCGCGCCGTGCCCGACATATCCCTGACCACCCTCCTCTTCCTCTGCCTCGCCGCCGCAGCAGCCGGCTGGATCGACGCCGTGGTCGGCGGCGGGGGACTGCTCCTGCTGCCCGCGCTGCTGCTCGGGCTGCCGAGCACACCGGCCGCGACCGTCCTGGGCACCAACAAGGCCGTCGCCATCGTCGGCACCTCGGGCGCCGCGGTGACCTATGTGCGCAAGGCGCCGGTAGCGGTGGGGACCGCGTTGCGGATCGGACTCACCGCGCTCGCGGGCTCCATGGCGGGGGCCTTCTTCGCGGCGGGCATCAGCAGTGACGTACTGCGTCCGGTGATCATGGTCGTGCTGGTCGGGGTCGCGGCCTTCGTGATGCTGCGGCCTTCGTTCGGCACGGCACCCGCCGAGGACCGGCGTCGCGTGACGCGGGCCCGCGCGGTCGCGGCGGTCGTCCTCGTCGGCGGCGGCATCGGCTTCTACGACGGTCTGTTCGGGCCGGGCACCGGCACGTTCCTGGTGCTGGCGCTGACCGCCGTTCTGCATCTGGATCTGGTGGCCGCCTCGGCGACCGCCAAGATCGTCAATGTCTGCACCAACGCCGGCGCGCTGGCGATGTTCGCGTACCAGGGCACCGTGATGTGGCAACTGGCTGCCCTGTTGGCGGTATTCAATCTGGCGGGCGCCATGATCGGCGCACGCATGGCCCTGCGCAAGGGCAGCGAGTTCGTCCGCGGGGTGCTGCTCGTCGTCGTCTTCTCGCTGGTCGCGAAGCTGGGCTTCGACCAATGGGCCGCGTAGGGCAGGCGGTGCTCAGCCGCGGTCCGCGGTGCGCGCGTAGAGGGCGTTGGCCCGCTCGGTGACCTGGAGCAGGACGCGGCCGGCGACGGCGAGGTCCTCCTCGGGGATGTCCCCGTAGACGAGGGGCGCGGTCTCGGCGGCGAACGCCGCGAGCCGGGACTGCAGGGCCCGGCCCTGCTCGGTGAGCCCGATCCGTGCCCCCTCGCCCTTGTCGAATCCCTTGCCGTCGAGGCCGTCGTGACCGTCGATGCCGTGGCCGGACACGACGGCCTCGACGAGCCCCGTCCCGGTGAGCTCGGTGAGCGCCGCCAGCGCCTCGGCCGGGGCGATCCTCAGGGTGGACGTCATCTGCTCCACGATCGCGTCGCGCTCGGCGGTGCCGCCCTGGGCGGCCAGCGCGTTCAGTGCGATGGAGTGGAAGAACGTGTTGCCGGTGCGGACGAGCTCGCGCTCCAGCAGGGCGCGGGCCGCGTGGTGGGCCTGGCCCAGGATCCGGCTGTTCAGCAACGGTGCGGTGGCGGGCACGGTGGACATGACACTCCTGGAAACTCGGTATCGGGTCGGGCGGACAGAAATACGGTACATGGCTACTATGTCCATGGCTAGCTTTTTGCCGCGGCGCTCGCGGGCTCCCGGACGCCGATCAGATGTCCGTACGCCACGACGTTGCCCTGGTAGCCCGTCTTCTCGGAGAAGCCGCCTCCGCAGGTGATCACCCGCAGTTCCGCCCGGTCGCTCGGGCCGTAGACCTTCTTGTCGGGGAAGGCGTCCGCCTCGTAGACCTCGATCGCGTCGATGGTGAACACGGCGGTCCGGCCGTCATCGCGGGAGATCTCGATGCGGTTGCCCTTCTTCAGTGCGCCGAGGCTGTAGAAGACGGACGGCCCCCGTGCGTTGTCCACATGGCCGGCCACTATCGCGGTGCCCCTGGCGCCGGGGGTGGTGCCGTCCTCGAACCAGCCGGCCAGATTGCGGTCGGCGGCCGGCGGCACCTCCAGGCTGCCGTCCCGCGCCAGCCCCAGCGCGGTCACCGGGGCGTCCACGTCGATCTCGGGGATGCGCAGCCGCAGTGGCGCGGAGGGGGGCAGCGGATCGGCGGCCGCGTCGGTGTACTGGTTCGGGCCCGCCGCGAACGCCTCGGCGGCCGACGGCATGGGCGGGGTCACGTCCCGTACGCCGTTCTGCACCAGCCACAGGCCCGCGCACGCGGCCGCGGCTATGCCCCAGCCCTTGACCTTGGCGGTCATCAGTCCTCCGGGTGGTGTCGAGCCGGAACGGCTCGCACCCCGCCCCCGTCGGCTCGGGGCCGGGACGGGAGCGGGGGCTCGGGCGGTGCGGAACCGGTCGGAACCGGCCCGTCAGCTGCCCTGCGCGCCGCTCGCCCGGCGGCGCAGGAGCAGGGTCCCGCCTACGGCGGCCGCGGCAAGTACTGCCACGCCCGCCGCGATCTGGGTGGTGTCCGGGCCGACGCTGCCGCCGATGCCCGTCTTCACGTGGCCGCTCGGGCTCTGCTCGCCGCGGACGGTCACATCCCCGGTGGCCTCCTCGCCGTTCTTGCATTCGACGCCGATGCCGTACGTCCCGGAATCTGCGTCGTCCGGCACGGTGAACTGCCCGACCGCGACCTCCTTGTGCGTGCCGGGCGACAGTTTGAATTCGCCCGCGCCGAGGGAGCCGGCGTCACCGACGCCGTGGCCGTTGTCGCCGCAGGCCTCGGTGCTCACGGTCACCGTGTCGCCCGGGGCGGCGGTCGACGGGTAGATCTCCAGCGTTCCGGAGTCCCCGGCGAACGTTGCTGGGGCGCCGATGCCCATCGAGGCTATGACCAGCGCGGTGCCGGTCAACAGGCGGGCGGTGGTGCGCATGGGTCCTCCGGGAGGCGTGCCGTGGTCCGTCCCTTCCGAGGTAAGAGCCCCGCCGCACGCCCTGCCTGCTGATGGTCAATCAGATAGGCGGGCCTCATTCGGCGTGTCGCGCTGGACAGGGTGCGTCGCCGCAGGTCACGCGCGGTGTCGCGGCTGGGGCCAGGATGGGGATACGCCGCGTGGTGAACGGGTGACGGACGGTGTGTGTACGCCGTTCGGATGCGTGTCGCGACCGGCTTCCGGCTCCCGGAGGGCGTATGGCCGTCACGCCCGTCGTGCCTCGCTGCACACTGTCCGGAGATCGGTACTTGACCTCAACCAAACTTGAGGTACGAGGCTCTTTCGTATGGATCTCCACACGCCTGCCGTTCAGGCCCCCTTGAAGCTTGCCGTCATCCTCGGAAGCAACCGCGAAGGCCGTTTCGGCCCCGTCGTCGCCGACTGGTTCCTCTCCCGTGCCGCCCTGCGCGAGGACTTCACCGTCGACCTCGTCGATCTCGCCGAGACAGAGCTGCCCACCGCCCTGTCCTACAAGCCCTCGGCCGCCGTCCGGGCCGAACTGGCCAGGGTCACTCCCAAGCTGGCCGACGCCGACGCCTTCGTCGTCCTCACCCCCGAGTACAACCACTCCTTCCCCGCAGCCCTCAAGTCCCTGATCGACTGGCACTTCGGCGAATGGCGGGCCAAGCCCGTCGCCTTCGTCTCCTACGGCGGCATCTCCGGCGGCCTGCGCGCCGTCGAGCAACTGCGCCAGGTCTTCGCCGAGATGCACGCCGTCACCGTCCGCGACACCGTCTCCTTCCACAACGCCGGCACCCACTTCGACGACGAGGGCAACCACCTCGACCCCGCCGCGCCCGACGCCGCCGCCAAGACGATGCTCGACCAGCTGGCCTGGTGGGGCACCGCACTGCGCGACGCCAAGTCCGTGCGCCCCTACGCGAGCTGAGGACGCCGCCGTGCTGCTGAAACTCGTCGTCGCCCGACTGGGCCCCTACCGGCGGACGATCGCGCTCGTCGTCGTCCTCCAGCTGATCCAGTCGCTCGCCACCCTCTCCCTGCCCACCCTCAATGCCGACATCATCAACAACGGTGTACTGCGCGGCGACACCGGCCACGTCCTGTCCACCGGCGCACTGATGATCGTCGTCACCGTCCTCCAGGTCTCCGCCGCGGCCGCCGCCGTGTACTGCGGGGCACGGATCGCCATGGGCATCGGCCGCGATCTGCGCTCCGCCGTCTTCCGCCACGTCCAGGACCTGTCCGTACGCGACATCGGCCGCTTCGGCGCCTCGTCCCTGATCACCCGCACCACCAACGACGTCCAGCAGGTGCAGACGCTCACGCTGCTCATGCTGACCATGCTCGTCGCGGCACCCCTGATGTGCCTGGGCGGCGTCGCGATGGCCCTGTCCCAGGACCTGCCGCTCTCCCTGCTGCTGATCGTGTTCGTCCCCGTCCTCGCCCTGTCCGTCGGCGTGATCGTCCGCCGGCTGCCGCCGGTGTTCCGCGGCATGCAGACCCGGATCGATCTGGTCGGCCGGGTGATGCGGGAGCAGATCACCGGCATCCGCGTCATCCGCGCCTTCGTCCGCGACCGGCACGAACAACGGCGGTTCGCGGACGCCAACGACGGGCTGCTCGCGGCGGGACTGCGGGCAGGACGGCTGCAGGCCATGATGTTCCCGACCGTTCTGCTCGTCTGGGAGTTGGCCACCGTCGCCGTCATCTGGATCGGCGGCCACCGGCTCGACTCCGGGTCCCTGCAGGCCGGTTCGCTCGTCGCGTTCCTCGGCTATCTGACTCAGATCCTGATGGCCGTCATGATGGTCCTGTTCCTGATGATGCACCTGCCGCGCGCCGAGGTCAGCGCCGAACGCATCGGCGAAGTCCTCGACACCGAACCGGACATCGTCCCGCGCTCCGCCCCCGTGCACGCGCTGCGCGAACCCGGCCTGCTGGAGCTGCGCGACGTCGACTTCAGCTATCCGGGCGCGGAGGAACCGGTCCTCAGGTCCGTGACGTTCACCGCACGCCCCGGCCGTACCACCGCCGTCATCGGGTCCACCGGCAGCGGCAAGACAACCCTGCTGAGCCTCGTGGCCCGGCTGTTCGACGCCACCGGCGGCGAGATCCGGGTCGGGGGAGCGGACGTCCGGGACATCGACCCGGCACTGCTCGCCCGCACCGTCGGCATCGTGTCCCAGAAGCCGTACCTGTTCTCCGGGACCGTCGCCTCCAATCTGCGCTACGGCAATCCCGACGCGACCGACGCCGAACTCCGGCACGCGCTCACCGTCGCCCAGGCCGCCGACTTCGTGACGAAGCTGGACGGCGGCCTCGACGCCCCGGTCGCCCAGGGCGGGGTCAACCTCTCCGGCGGACAGCGCCAGCGACTGGCCATCGCACGGGTGCTCGTCGCCCGGCCCGCGGTCCACCTCTACGACGACTCGTTCTCCGCGCTCGACTTCGCCACCGACGCCGCACTGCGGGCAGCACTGGCCGCCGAGACCGCCGAGGCGACCGTCGTCATCGTCGCCCAGCGGGTGTCCACCATCCGCGGCGCCGACCGGATCGTGGTCCTCGACGAGGGCCGGGTCGTCGGCTCCGGCACCCACCACGAACTCATGCGGGACAGCCCCACCTACCGGGAGATCGTCCTCTCCCAGCTCACCGAGGAGGAAGCCGCATGAGCGCCGCTCCACAGAGCCCCGGCGGAAGCAGCGCACCCCCGCGCCGGGGGCCGAGCCCCCAGCAGCGCGGGCCCGCGGGCATCGGCTCGCCCTCCCTGGAACGCTCACTGCACTTCCGCGCCTCCGGCCTGCGGCTGCTGCGGATGACCGCACCCGAACGCCCCCTGCTCCTCGGCGTGCTCGTCGCCGGCACCGCCGCCGTCGCGCTCGCCGTCCTCGGCCCGAAGCTGCTCGGTCACGCCACCGACCTCGTCGTCGACGGCGTGACCGCCCCCGGCGGCGTCGACTTCCGGGCGGTGGCCGAGGTACTGGCCACCGTCCTCGGCCTGATCGCCGTCTCCAGCGGACTCACCCTGATCCAGATGCGGCTGGCCATGACCGTGGTGCAGCGGGTCGGCCACCGGCTGCGCGAACAGGCGCAGACGAAGCTGTCACGGCTGCCGCTGTCCTACTTCGACAAACAGCCTCGTGGCGAGGTCCTCTCCCGCACCACCAACGACATCGACAACATCACCCAGACCATGCAGCAGGCGTCCAGCCAGATGGTGCGGGCCGTGCTCACCATCGTCGGCGTGCTGGTCATGATGTTCTGGATCTCGCCGCTGCTCGCCCTCGTCGCCGTGGCGACCGTGCCGCTGTCGGTGTACGTGGCGGCGCTCATCGGCAGGCGGGCCCAGCCGCAGTTCGTCGAGCAGTGGTCCGTCACCGGCAGGCTCAACGCCCATGTCGAGGAGATGTACACCGGCCACGCCGAGGTCCGCGCCTTCGGCCGCCGTGAGCAGGCCGTCGCCACCTTCGACGAACTGGGCGGCAGGCTGTACGCGTCGAGTCTGCGCGCGCAGGTCGTGTCCGGCTTCATCCAGCCCGCGCTCGGCTTCGTCGGCAACCTCAACTATGTGCTGATCGCGGTGGTCGGCGGGCTCCGCGTCGCCTCCGGCGCGCTGTCCGTCGGCGACGTCCAGGCCTTCGTGCAGTACTCCTACGAGTTCAACGGCCCCATCAACCAGGTGGCAGCCATGGCCAATCTGCTCCAGTCCGGAGTCGCCTCCGCCGAGCGGGTCTTCGACCTGCTGGACGCCGAGGAGCAGTCCCCGGACCCGGCCGCCGCGCCGGGACCCGGCCCGCACCACGCCAGGGCCCGGGTCGTCTTCGAGAACGTGTCCTTCCGCTACGAGCCAGCCACACCGCTCGTCGAGGACCTGTCGCTGACCGTCGAACCGGGACAGACCGTCGCCATCGTCGGCCCCACAGGTGCGGGCAAGACGACACTCGTCAACCTGCTGATGCGGTTCTACGAGGTGACCGGCGGCCGGATCACCATCGGTGGGGCCGACGTGGGCAGGATGCCCCGCGAGCAGCTGCGCTCGGGCATCGGCATGGTCCTCCAGGACACCTGGCTGTTCGGCGGCACGATCGCCGACAACATCGCCTACGGGGTGCCCGGCGAGGTCTCCCGCGAGCAGGTCGTCGCCGCGGCGATGGCCACCCACGCCGACCGCTTCATCCGCACGCTGCCCGACGGCTACGACACCGTCGTCGACGAGGAGGGCGCGGGCCTGAGCGCGGGCGAGAAGCAACTGCTCACGATCGCCCGGGCGTTCCTCACCGATCCCTCCATCCTGGTGCTCGACGAGGCGACCAGCTCCGTCGACACCCGTACCGAGGTGCTCGTCCAGCGCGCCATGTCATCGCTGCGCGAGGGCCGGACCAGTTTCGTCATCGCCCACCGGCTCTCCACGATCCGGGACGCGGACGTGATCCTGGTGATGGAGGACGGCCGGATCGTCGAACAGGGCACCCACGACGAACTGACCGCGCGCGGCGGGGCGTACGCGCGGCTGTACGCGGCGCAGTTCGCCGCCGCGCAGGCCGCCTGACGCGGAATGTGTACGCGGAGTCCGGTCGCGGGCTCCGCGTACACATGCGGCAGGACGCCCCCGGACGGCGATACTTTGCGGACATTCCCAGGACCGCAAAGGAGCCCGTGCCGTGGAGCCCATGCCCGCCGCGCCGCCGCTGCTCGCCGTACTGACCACCACCGACAGCGCGGACAAGGCGCACGAACTCGCCCAGGGCGCGGTCGAGGCCCGGCTCGCCGCCTGCGCGCAGATCTCGGCCCCGGTGACCTCGGTCTACCGCTGGCAGAACGCGATCGAGAGCGCGGAGGAGTGGCAGGTCCTCTTCAAGACCACCCCCGCCTGCTACGACGCTCTCGAAGCCCATCTGACCGCCGCGCACGACTACGAGACACCGGAGATCATCGCGCTGCCGGTCGCGCGCGCCGGTGCGGCCTACGCGGCCTGGGTCCGGGCGGAGACCACGGCCCCGTGACCGACGCGCTCCCCTTCTTCGTCTACGGCACCCTGCGCCCGGGCGAACGCAACCACGACCTGTTCCTCGCCGGACGCACCGCCGCCGAGGAACCGGCGACCCTGCACGGCGCGCTGCTCTACGAAGGCCCCGGCTACCCGTACGCCGTGGACGACCCGGGCACCGGCGGCACGGTCGCGGGCGAGGCGGTCACGGCCGCACCGCAGGAGTACGCCCGGCTCCTGAAGACCCTCGACCGGCTGGAGGAGTACGTCGCGCCCGGCCACCCCCGGAATCTGTACGAGCGGGTGGTGCGCGAGGTGGTCCGCGCCGACGGCACCGCGATACGGGCCTGGGTCTACGTCGCCGCGGACGGTGTCGCCCGCGGGCTGCGGAAGCACGGGACACCGGTCGCGGGCGGCGACTGGTCCGGGCGGGCGGGCGCATGACCCCGTGGCGCCCCGCCCGCCCGGACCCGTCTGTCAGGCGGGGGCGGGCGCCGGCTCCACCCGTACCGCGCACACCTTGAACTCCGGCATCCGCGACGTCGGGTCGAGCGCCGGGTTCGTCACCGTGTTCACCCGGCCCTCGCCCGGCCAGTGGAACGGCATGAACACCGTGTCCGGCCTGATCCCGTTGGTGATGCGGGCAGGGCCGACGGCCCGCCCCCGCCGCGACACGACCGCGACCGGGGCGCCGTCCAGCACACCGAGCCGTTCCGCCAGCTGCGGGTGCAGCTCCACGAATGGTCCGGGCGCGGCGGCGTTCAGCTCGTCCACCCGACGGGTCTGTGCGCCCGACTGGTACTGGGCCACCACCCGGCCGGTCGTCAGCAGCACCGGGTACTCGGCGTCGGGCTCCTCCGCGGCGGGCCGGTGCCCGACCGCGACGAACCGTGCACGCCCGTCCGCCGTGGAGAACCGGTCGAGGAACAGCCGCGGAGTGCCGGGGTGGGCCTCCTCGTCCGGCTGCTCGGGGCACGGCCAGAACACGCCGTTCTCCGCCGCGATCCTGCGGTACGTGATCCCCGAGTAGTCGGCCGGCCCGCCCGCCGACGCCCGGCGTAGCTCCTCGAAGACCTCCTCCGGGTCGGACGGGAATCCCTTCTCGTGGCCGAGCAGTTCCGCCAGCGCGCCCAGCACCTCGAGATCGCTGCGGACCCCGGGCGGCGCGTCGACCGCCCGCCGGCGCAGCAGCACCCTGCCCTCCAGGTTCGTCGTGGTGCCGGTCTCCTCCGCCCACTGCGTCACCGGCAGCACCACGTCGGCGAGCGCCGCGGTCTCCGACAGCACGACGTCCGCGACGGCGAGGAAGTCGAGCGACTTCAACCGCCCCTCGATGTGCGCGGCGCGCGGCGCCGACACCACCGGGTTGGAGCCCATCAGCAGCAGCGACTTCACGTCACCGCCGAGAGCGTCCAGAAGTTCGTAGGCGCTGCGCCCGGGCCCCGGCAGCGACTCGGGGGCCACGCCCCACACCTCGGCGACGTGCGCCCGCGCCGCCGGGTCGTCCAGCTTGCGGTAGCCGGGCAGCTGGTCGGCCTTCTGCCCGTGCTCACGGCCGCCCTGCCCGTTGCCCTGCCCGGTGAGACATCCGTAGCCGGACAGCGGACGGCCGGCGCGGCCCGTGGCCAGGCACAGATTGATCCAGGCGCTGACCGTGTCCGTGCCCTTCGAATGCTGCTCGGGCCCGCGCGCGGTGAGCACCATGCCCGACGGCGCGTCGCAGAACATCCGTACGGTCTCCCGCAGTTGGGGCACTCCGACGCCCGTGATGCGCTCGACCAGCTCCGGCCAGTGCGCCATCGCAGCGGCCCGGGCGTCCGCCCATCCGCTCGTGCGGTCCGCGATGAACTCCTCGTCCGTGCGGCCCTCCGCCACGATCACATGCAGCAGTCCGAGCGCCAGCGCGAGATCCGTGCCGGGGCGCGGCGCGAGATGCAGATCCGCCTGCTCGGCGGTCTTCGTGCGCCGCGGGTCGATGACGATCAGCTTGCCGCCGTTGTCCTTCAGCTCGGTCAGATAGCGCAGCGCGGGCGGCATCGTCTCGGCCAGGTTGGAGCCGACGAGGATCACACAGCCGGTCCTCGGGATGTCCTCCATGGGGAACGGCAGCCCGCGGTCCACACCGAAAGCCTTGTTGTGCGCGGCGGCGGCCGACGACATGCAGAAGCGGCCGTTGTAGTCGATCTGGGAGGTGCCGAGCACGATCCGGGCGAACTTGCCCAGCGTGTACGCCTTCTCGTTGGTCAGCCCGCCGCCGCCGAAGACGCCCACCGCGTCGGCGCCGTGCTCCTGCCGTGTGCGCCGCAGGCCGTCGGCGATCGTATGCAGGGCCTCCTCCCAGGTGGCCGGCTCGAGCCGGCCTGTGGCATGGGATCGGATGAGCGGCTCGGTCAGGCGCACCCGGGAGGAGAGCAGAGAGGGGGCGGTGCGGCCCTTGCCGCACAGAGCACCGCGGTTCACGGGGAAATCGGCGCGCTCCACCACCTCGACGACCCGCTCGCCGGCAGGCCCGGCGGCAGGGCCGGCGCGCAGGTTCATGCCGCACTGCAGGGCGCAGTAGGGGCAGTGGGTCGGGATGGTCTCGTCGCGCATGATGCCCAGCGTGGAACATCCGTGTTACGTGGGCGGACGCGGCACATTACGGGCGCGGTACACCGCCCTCCGTCTCCGGTCCGTGGCCCCGTGAGGCCGCGGACCGGACGCGGACCTGCTGTTCAGCCCCTGCGGCCCAGCATCGCCAGCAGCCGGGACTGGGCGCTGTCGCCCGGCGGCGGCTCGACCGGCGGGGCGAACAGCCCCGACTTCGCCAGCTCGTCCGCGTACGGGGTGACCTCCTCCAGCGCGAAGGCGACAAGTGCGTCCGGCAACCGCTCCGAAGCGCCGATCGCCCGGGACAGGTCCCACGCGTGGACCACCGCGTCCGCGGTCATCTGCGCGCAGTAGGCGACGGCCGGGGTCTGGCCGTACGACAGGCGCACGGTCTGCTCCAGCGCTCCTTCGGCGGCGAACGCCTTGCGTGCGGCGCGTGCGGCCGCGTCCCATGCCGCCCGCGGGCGCTCGCCCAGCACGTCGCCGTCGTACGCGTCGCCCACGTCGTCGATGCCCGCACCGTCGGTCACCAGGTCCGGCACCCACAGCTGCTCCGCCGTGAGGTGATTGACGAGATCGCGTACGGACCACTCCGTGCACGGCGTCGGATCGTCCCACTGGTCGGGCCCCACCGCGTGCACACGGTCGGTGAAGAGGGCGAGGGCTTCGGAGTGCCGGGAGAGCAGCGCGGCCACGTCGTTGTTCATGCGGGTCACTGTCGCGCGCCGGGGACCCGGAAGCGAGCGTGCCGGGGCTGCCGCGTCGCGCGTGTCAGCGGTCGGCCTCCTCCAGCGCGTCGCGGACGCCCGGCTCCTGCGCGCCCAGGAACCGCGGATCGGGCCGGAACAGGGCGTCCAACGACCCCTTGCCCGCCGCGAACATCTCCCGCACGCCCCCGTAGTACCAGGTCGCGTCGTGCGGCTCGGCGACACCGACGCCGTACGACTCGACCCCGGCGGACCGGCACAGCGCCACCGCCCGCCGGATGTGGAACCCCTGGGTCACGAGCACCGCACGCTCCACCCCGAAGATCTTCTTTGCGCGGACGCAGGAGTCCCAGGTGTCGAAGCCCGCGTAGTCGCTGACGATCCGCCCCTCGGGGACCCCGCGCTCGGTGAGATAGGTGCGCATCGCGTCCGGCTCGTCGTACTCGACACGACTGTTGTCCCCCGTGACGAGGACGACCCTGACCTTGCCGGTCCGGTAGAGCTCGGCCGCCGCGTCGAGACGATGGGCGAGGTAGGGGGTGGGGCGGCCGTTCCACAGCCCGGCGCCGAAGACGACGGCGACGTCCTGCGCGGGCACGTCGGCGACCGCCCGCACCCGGCTGTCGGCGACGGCGTGCATCCAGGTCGCGGGCGCGAGCGCGAGGACGCACCCGAGCATGACGGCCTGGACGATGCGCCGCTGGGCGCGGCGGGTGAACGTGGGTGTTCTCACGCGGAGTCAGACGACGTCCCTGCGGAAAAGGTTCGCCGTGTGATCGCGATGTTGGCAGGATCACCGCCCGTGACAGACGACAGGGCGCGGCTCGCGGCCCGCAACAACGCGGAATGGTGCGAGGCGATGTGCCGCGCACACGGCATCCCGGGCGTGTTCGCCCCGCACGCGTGGACGAACGGCCGACGCACACCACCGCTGTATCCGGACGGCGTGACCCTCACCGAGGACGTGACCCTGCAGGACGTCATCGGCGGCATCGACACCGCCGGACCGGGCGCCTCGGTCAAGGACAGCTTCGCGTCGCTCGATCTGACGCCGGCGGGATGCGAGGTGCTGTTCGAGGCGCAGTGGCTGTACCGCCCCGCCGGACTGCCCGCACCCGCGGCCCCGGACACCTGGGCGCCGGTGCGGACGGCCGCCGGGCTTGCCGCATGGGCGGCGGCATGGGACGGCGGTCAGGGCCTGGCGGACCTGTTCCGCCCGGAGCTCCTGTCGGACCCGGCGACGACGGTCCTGGCGGTGCACGACGAGGCGGGCGGCGTGCTCGCGGGTGCCGTGCTGAGCCGGACGCCGGGGGCGGCCGGCATCTCGAACCTGTTCACCGTGGACGGCGACCCGGACGCGGCCTGGGCGGGCTGCCTGGCGACGGTGGCGTCGAAGCTGCCCGGCACACCGGTCGTCGGCTACGAGTCGGGCGACGACCTGGCCGCCGCACTCCGCCACGGCTGCGAACCGGTCGGCCCGCTGCGGGTCTGGCTGGCGTCCGGCCCGGCGGGGGAGCGCCCCTAGGCCTGTCCGGGCGATCTTCTCGGGCCCGCGACGACAGCTACGGCGCCCCCCAGCTTCGGCCGGTGGGGGTCCCCCCGGCGGAGCCAGGGGGAGTACCCCCACGCTGTGTTGTCAAAGTCGCCCAAGTACACCCAGTACGAGGACGATCTCCCCCAGCCTTCGGCCGGGGGTACCCCCACCGCCTTGCGATGCGTCCCCTCGGCCCTGGCGGGCCGGGGGAGGCCCCGTGCATCTGACGCCGCGGGCTGATCCTCAAAGATCGCCCGGACAGGACCTAGTCCTGTCCTGCCCTGCTGCCCCTGTCGCGCCGTGGCGAGCATGCGCCATGGCGGGAATCCGCCCCTCCGTTGTCTGGTGCGGCATCAACTCCTGGTCATCAATGGTGCGTTGGTGCACAGGCACCGACCTTCGGAGGGAGTTGGCGTAACGGATGAGAGCGAGACCGAGACCGAGAGCGAGATCGAGGACCGCCGCCGTGGTGGCGGCCACCGCGGCGGCGGTGCTGGCCACCGGCCTGCCCGCGGGAGCCGAGGCGGCCGACTCCGCCGGCTCCGGCCCGGGGCAGCGCGCGGCGCTGCCGTCGGCCGTGCCCGGGCAGGGGACGGTCACCCTCGTCACCGGTGACCGGGTGAGCTTCACCGGCAGCGGGGACGACGTGCAGGTCAGCGGCGTCACCCCGGCCGCCGGCCGCGAACCGACGGCCTTCTCGCGGGCCAGGGTCGGCGATCACGAGTACGTCATCCCGGCCGATGCCACGGGGCCGCTGGCCGAAGGCCGGCTCGACCGGCAGCTGTTCGACGTCACCGCACTCGTCGCACAGGGCCACGACGACGCCTCGCGCGACGACATCCCGCTGATCGCCACCGAGCAGGCGAGCCCTCTGCTGCGCGGCTCCGTCGAGGAGGACGCCTTCGCCGGGCTCGGTCTGACGGCCCGTACCGTGCGGAAGTCCGACGCCGCCGACGCCTGGCGGGGCTTCGTCGCGCCGGGAGCGGCCGGCCGCACCGCCGCGCTGGGCAAGCTGTGGCTGGACGCCAAGGTCGACGCCGCCCTGGACAGGAGCGTGGCGATGACCGGCGCGCCCGAGGCCTGGCGCAAGGGGCTCGACGGCAAGGGCGTGAAGGTCGCGGTGCTCGACACCGGCTACGACCCGGCGCACCCCGACCTCCGGGGCAAGGTCTATGCGGAGAAGAACTTCACCTGGGACGAGGACACCCGGGACGGCAACGGCCACGGCACCCATGTGGCGTCGACGGTCGCCGGCGACGGCGCCGCATCCGGCGGCCGCTACAAGGGCGTGGCACCGGGCGCCGATCTGATCGTCGGCAAGGTGCTCGACGGCGGCGGCTCGGGCTACGTCAGCTGGATCCTCGAAGGCATGGAATGGGCCGCCGCCCAGAAGGCCGACATCGTCTCGATGAGCCTCGGCTCCGATGCGCCGAGCGACGGCACCGACCCGCTCTCCCAGGCGGTCGAGACGCTGTCCGCCGACGGCGGTCCGCTGTTCGTCGTCGCCGCGGGCAACTCCGGGGCCCCGCGCACCATCGGCTCCCCGGCCGCCGCGCCCAGCGCGCTGACCGTCGGCTCGATCACCAAGCAGGGCGCCATGTCGCCGTTCTCCTCACGGGGACCCGCCGTCGCCGACGGCGGGGTCAAGCCGGAGATCACCGCCCCCGGCAGCGCGATCACCGCCGCCCGCGCCGCGGGCACACTGCCGGACGCCGCCGTCGGCGAGCACTACGCGACGTTGAACGGCACCTCCATGGCCACCCCGCACGTCTCCGGCGCGGCCGCCATCGTGAAGCAGCAGCACCCCGACTGGGACGCCGCCCGCATCAAGGCGGCGCTCGTCGGCAGCGCGGACCCCGTCGACGGCGCGGGCGTGTACGACCAGGGCGCCGGCAGCACGGACGTCCCCGGCGCGCTCGACTCCCGCGTCACCGCCTCCCCGCCCGCGGTCTCGGCGAAGCTGCTGTGGCCGTACACCGAGGACGTCCGCCGCACGGTCACGTACCGCAATGACGGGGCGAAGCCGGTCAGGCTCTCGCTCTCGCTGGACGGCGCACCGGCGCTGTCGTTGGCGCAGCGACAGCTGACCGTTCCCGCGGGCGGCAGCGCCACGGCCACGGTGCGCATCGACAAGGACCGCCTCCGCTCCGGCAGCCACAGCGCCTGGATCACCGCTCGCGGCAGCGGCGCCGGCACGGTGCGCACGCCCGTCGGCGTCGACGCCGAGGCGGAGAGTGCCACGCTCACCGTCGACCCGGCTGCCGTGCGTCCGGGCGTCGACGAGGCGTACACCAACCTCGTCGTCCAGAACGAGAGGACCGGCGAGGCACAGCTCGTCGGCGTCACCACGGCCGCCGAGGAGATCCGTCTGCCGGTCGGCGACTACCGGGTGTTCGGCGGGGTCTGGGAGTACGTCCGGCAGGGCCGTACGAGCGTCCCCAGGGCGTCGGTCTCGTCGGCCGAGCGGTTCACACTCCGGAGCGACCGCA
Organism: Streptomyces sp. NPDC043812; assembly: GCF_056436245.1. Classification (NCBI taxonomy): domain Bacteria; kingdom Bacillati; phylum Actinomycetota; class Actinomycetes; order Kitasatosporales; family Streptomycetaceae; genus Streptomyces; species Streptomyces sp. NPDC043812. Next base: position 8,428 of record NZ_JBWKCY010000003.1, on the reverse strand, counting down.
CCATCAAGCCCGATCTGTCCACCGCCCGGCCGGTCACCATGGGCATCGACGACCCGGACATGAGGTTCAACGAGTTCGGCTCGTCCGTCGGTCTGGCCTCCTCCACCGGCGAGGGCGTCCCCGTCGGACTGCTGGCGCCGCTCTACAACGGCCCGTACAAGGCGTACGCGGCGGGCAGCGGCCGCATACCGGGGCTGACGTTCTTCACCGCGGGCTCCTGGGAGCAGCCCCACGTCCGGTCCACCGTCACGGGTGCCGACCCGGTCGACATCCCGGTGCGGCTGATCAGCTGGAAGCGTCACGCGTGGGACGTCACGGCGAAGGTCACCGACGCCGGGACCGGCGCGGATCTCGCCGGCCTGGAGATCAAGGACCGGATCGTGCTGTACGAGCCGGGCTGGGGCGTCCCGCGGGCCGAGGCCACGAGCCGTTACGAGGCGATCAGGGCGCAGGGGCCGGCGGCGGTCCTGCTGGGCGAGGGCTCGGTGGACTACGACATCACCGACCCGCCGCTCGGCATCTTCGAGCCGGGCCCCGAACTGCTCCGGGAACGGCTCGCCCAGGGCGACGTCACCCTGCGGATCAAGGGCGCACTCAACGGTGAACGCACCTACTTCACCTTCCACGCCCACGACGACGGCGTACCGGCCGGTGCCCACTGGCAGGACCGGCGCAAGGAACTGGCCCCCGTCGAGCAGACGTTCCGCACCACCGGCTTCCCCAACGACCCCAAGGCCGTCTACGGCTGGGTGACCCACCACGGCATCCGACTCGCCCAGCAGTCGACGCTCTTCCGAGCCCCGCACCGCACGACGGCCTACTACACGCCCGACGTGCCGTGGACGACGGCCACCTTCGAGTACGACATCGACGGCGAGAGCCTGCTCGGCACCCAGTTCACCAACCCGACCGTCCACCGCACGGGCCGGACCGCCAGGGACAACTGGCTCACCGCGCCCTTCAACCCCTCGTTGTCGGTGACCGGCTTCGACGGCCGGGCGCAGGCCACCCGCGACGGCGACAAGCTGCGGCTCGCGCTGCCGATGTTCTCCGACGCGGCGGGCCACCTGTCGGAGTCCGCGCGGGGCCTGGACACGGGAGAGACCGTGCTGCGCGACTCCTCGGGCCGGACCGTCGGCCGCAACGACCGGCCGGGGCAGGGCGTCTTCGACGTCCCGGCACAGGGCCAGTGGTACGAACTGAGCTCCACGGCGCAGCGCCAGGTGTACGACTGGCCGCTGGGTACCCGCGTCTCGGACGTCTGGCGCTTCCGTTCCGGGCACACCCGTGACGAGAGCCCGCTGCCGCTGCTCGACACTCGGTACGACCTGGCGGGGCTCGACGGGGACAACTCCGTGCCCGAGGGCCGGGAGTTCACCTTCGGCCTCGGCTTCGGGTACCAGGAGGGTGCGCGCGGCGGCGACGTGGACGCGGTGTCCGTGCAGTTCTCCACCGACGACGGTGCCACCTGGCAGCAGGCGCAGGTCCGCGAGCGGTCGGGCGCCCGGCAGGTCACCGTACCGGCGATGAGCACGGGCTGGGTCTCGCTCAGGGTGAGCGCCGAGGACCGTGGCGGCGCGTCGGTCACCGAGACCGTCACGCGCGCCTACCGGGTCGGCTGCCCCGAGGACTGGTGCGCGTACGCCCCCGAGTGGCCGCACTGGCCGGCCCACTAGGGGCCTTCGTCCGGATCAGGCCGGATCAGTGAGCCCGGCAAGATCCGAACGAGAGGCCCTGGGGCCGACAACGGAACGCCCCGGCAGGTGCCCCGGAACGGGTGCCCGCCGGGGCGTTCCGCGTACCTCCCGAGGCAGCCGCGCGCTGACAGCACGGCCGCATGCCCTGTGAGCGGCAGGAAAGCACCCGTCACCCTCACGCAACAAGCCGGCAACCTGCGCCCGTCACGATCGGTTCATGACGGAGCCGGAACACCTTCGTGAGTCCCTGCCCCTCCACACCGCGATGCCGCACGAGAGCTCCGCGCAGTTCGACACCACCGCGCAGCTGCTCACCCGCATCACCGCTCAGCTCGGCAGTCAGCTGAGTCACGTCCGACTGAACGGAACCCGCAGCGCATGCCCCCGACCCGCCATCGGCCCACCCTCGTCGCCGTCGCCCACGGCAGCCGCGACCCGCGCGCCCTGCGCACCGTCGCCGCTCTCCTCGAACGCGTCCGGGAGCTCCGCCCCGGCCTCGATGTCCGGCTCGGCCACATAGAGCTGAACGAACCGCTCCTCGACGACACCCTCGCCGGCCTGCGCGGCGCGCCCGCCGTGCTCGTGCCGCTGCTGCTGAGCCGCGGGTACCACGTCAAGCACGACCTCCCGCGCGCCGCCGCCGCGGCACCCGGCACGGACCTGCGCATCGCCCGGCCGCTCGGACCGCATCCGCTGCTCGTGGAGGCCCTGTGCTCCCGGCTGACGGAGGCGGGCTGGCAACCCGGCGACGCCACCGGCCGCAACGCCGGCGTGGTGCTCGCGTCCGCCGGGTCCCGCGACCCGGAGTCGGCGAAGGACACCCGCCGCATGGCCGACATGCTCGGCGAGCGGCTCGGCGGCGTGCCCGTCGTCGCCGCGTATGCCTCCGCGCTCGCGCCCACCGTTCCCGCCGCCGTTCGCGCCCTCACCGCCCGCGGCCGGCACCGGATCGCGATCGCCTCCTACTTCGCCGCGCCCGGCCTGTTCGCCACGCGCAGCGCCGCCGCCGCGCCCTGGATCGCCGCCGATCCCCTCGGCACCCACCCGGCGCTCGCCCGGCTGCTGCTCCACCGCTACGACGAGGCTCTGCACCACACCCTCCCCGTCCGGCACGAGGAGCACCTCACCGCCGCCTGAGACGCCGGCCGTGCCTCGCACCGAGGCCTCACCGGATCTCGCACCGGACCTCGCACGGGGCCGCGTTCCGGCCGCCGCCCCGGGACCTCGCCTGCACGTCCTGGTCCCGGCTGTCATCGCGGCCGGTTACCTTCGGTGCATGGATGGCACTGGCACCACCGGCACCGACGGCACCACCCGGCCGCCCGACCCGCACGCACCCCCGCCCGCTCCCGGCGCCCGCTCCGGCGACCCGGCCGCCCTCGACGCGCACGCCCCCGACGGCTACGACTCCGCCGACGTCGAGCGCTGGGCACCCGAGCCCGACAAGCGGCCGGGGCGCACCGCCTTCCAGCGCGACCGCGCCCGTGTCCTGCACTCCTCGGCGCTGCGCCGGCTCGCCGGCAAGACGCAGGTGGTCACCCCCGGCACGCGCAGCCATGCCTGGGACGCCAGCCCCCGCACCCGTCTCACCCACTCGCTGGAGTGCGCGCAGATCGGGCGGGAGCTGGGCGCGGCGCTCGGCTGCGACCCCGACCTGGTCGAGGCGGCCTGCCTCGCCCACGACATGGGCCATCCGCCGTTCGGCCACAACGGCGAGCAGGCGCTCAACGAATTCGCCCAGGACTGCGGCGGCTTCGAGGGCAATGCACAGTCGCTGCGCCTGCTCACCCGCATCGAGCCGAAGCGCTTCGTCCATATCCCCGGCAGCAGCGAGCCCGTCAGCGTCGGACTCAACCTCACCCGGGCCGCGCTGGACGCCGCCACCAAGTACCCCTGGCCCCGCGGCGGTCACCCCTCCGACCCCGCCTCCGTGAAGTTCGGGGTGTACGAGGACGACCTGCCGGTCTTCGCCTGGGTGCGCCGCGGGGCGCCCGAGCACCGCAAGTGCTTCGAGGCACAGGTCATGGACTGGTCCGACGACGTGGCGTACTCGGTGCACGACGTCGAGGACGGACTGCACGCCGGGCACATCGACCCGAACTGTCTCCTGTCCCCGGTGGAGCGCGACGCCATCTGGGCCGTCGCCATCGGACGGTACGTACCGAAGGACACCGACGCGGCCGAGCTGTCCGAGGCCCTCGACCGGCTCCTCGACCAGCCGTGGTGGCCGCACCACTACGACGGCTCGGCCGTCGCCCAGGCCCGGCTCAAGGACGCCACCAGCCAGCTCATCGGCCGGTTCGCGCTCGCCGCGGAGGGCGCCACCCGCCAGGCGTTCGGCAGCGGCAGGCTCACCCGGTACGACGCCGAACTGGTCGTGCCCCGCGGCACGCGCAACGAGTGCGCCGTGCTCAAGGCCGTCGCCGACCGCTATGTGATGCAGCGCGCCGAGCAGGAGGCCCTCCGTGCCGACCAGCGCGTCGTCCTCGCCGAACTGGCCGAGGCGCTCACCGCACGCGCCCCGGACGTGCTCGAACCGCAGTTCAGGGCGATGTTCGACGCGGCCCCCGACGACCGGGCGCGCAAGCGCGTGATCGTCGACCAGATCGCGTCCCTCACCGACGCGTCCGCCCGCACGCTGCACGCCCGGCTGCCCCGGCGCCGCTGACCGCCGCCCACGGAGTCACCGGGTACGGTGATCGTTTGTCGTTTCGTCCGGTTTGGGACGTTCGGGGAGTACCCCCTCTTCCGCCATCACGCTCCGTGCGGGACGCTCGCTGAAGGCCGAGCAGCACAGAGGCAAACAGCGCAGAGACTCAAGAGAGACTCAAGGAGGCATCACGTGGTCGACGCACATCGGACATTCGTCATCGTCGGCGGGGGACTGGCCGGGGCCAAGGCCGCCGAAACGCTGCGAGCCGAAGGGTTCACCGGACGGGTGATCCTCATCGGCGACGAGCGCGACCACCCCTACGAACGTCCTCCGCTGTCCAAGGGCTTCCTCACCGGCAAGGACGAGCGAGACAGCGTCTTCGTCCACGAACCCGCCTGGTACGCCCGCTCCGACATCGAACTGCACCTCGGCCAGACGGTGGTCTCCATCGACCGCGCGGCCAAGTCCGTCCGCCTCGGCGACGGCACCGTCGTCCACTACGACAAGCTGCTCCTTGCCACCGGCGCCGAACCGCGCCGCCTCGACATCCCCGGCACCGACCTCGCCGGCGTCCACCACCTGCGCCGCCTCGCCCACGCGGACCGGCTGCGCCGGGTGCTCGCCACCCTCGGCCGCGACAACGGCCATCTGGTCATCGCGGGCGCGGGATGGATCGGCCTGGAGGTCGCCGCGGCCGCCCGCGGCTACGGCGCCGAGGTCACCGTCGTCGAACCGGAGGCCACCCCCCTCCATCAGGTCATCGGCCCCGAACTGGGCCAGGTCTTCGCCGAACTGCACCGCGAGCACGGCGTCCGCTTCCACTTCGGCGCCCGGCTCACCGAGATCACCGGCCAGGACGGCCTGGTGCTCGCCGTCCGCACCGACGACGGCGAGGAACACCCGGCCCACGAAGTGCTCGCCGCGATCGGCGCGGCCCCGCGCACCGCCCTCGCCGAGGGCGCCGGGCTGGAACTCGCGGAGCGCGCCCAGGGCGGCGGCATCGCCGTCGACGCGAGCCTGCGCACCTCCGACCCCGACATCTACGCGGCGGGGGACGCGGCCGCCGTCCAGCACCCGCTGCTCGGCACACGCCTGCGCGTCGAGCACTGGGCGAACGCGCTGAACGGCGGACCGGCGGCCGCCCGCGCCATGCTCGGCCAGGACGTCTCCTACGACCGAGTGCCGTACTTCTTCTCCGACCAGTACGACCTGGGCATGGAGTACTCCGGCTGGGCCCCGCCCGGCTCCTACGACCAGGTGGTGCTGCGCGGGGACGTGGGAAAGCGGGAGTTCATCGCCTTCTGGCTCAGCGGCGGCCGCGTGCTGGCGGGCATGAACGTCAATGTGTGGGACGTCACCGACCCCATCCAGCAGCTGATCCGCTCCAAGGCCCGGGTGGACCCGCAGGCGCTCGGCGACCCGAGCGTGGCGCTCACCGAGCTGAACGGCTGACGAATGTGTCCGACTGCCACCGTAGACTTCACGCGTGGCAGGCAGGATCAACGATGACGACGTGAAGGCCGTGCGGGACGCGGTCCCGATCGACGCCGTCGTGTCCGAGTACCTCCAGCTGCGCAATGCGGGCGGCGGCAACCTCAAGGGTCTGTGCCCGTTCCACGACGAGAAGTCCCCCTCCTTCCAGGTCAGCCCGAGCAAGGGCCTGTTCCACTGCTTCGGCTGCCAGGAGGGCGGCGACACGATCGCCTTCGTGATGAAGATCGACCATCTTTCCTTCTCGGAGACGGTCGAGCGCCTCGCCGCCCAGGCGGGCATCACCCTGCGCTACGAGGAGGGCGGGTACAACCCGACCCATCAGCGCGGCGAGCGGATCCGCCTGGTCGAGGCACACAAGATCGCCGCGCAGTTCTACGTGGAGCAGCTGGACGGCCCGGAGGCGGAGATCGGCAGGAAGTTCCTCGCCGAGCGGGGTTTCGACCAGTCGGCCGCCCAGCACTTCGGCGTCGGATACAGCCCCGCCGGCTGGGACAACCTCACCCGCTTCCTGCGCGGCAAGGGCTTCAGCGACAAGGAGCTGACCCTCTCCGGCCTCTCCCAGGAGGGCCGCCGCGGCCCCATCGACCGCTTCCGCGGCCGGCTGATGTGGCCGATCCGCGACATCACCGGCGAGGTCGTCGGCTTCGGCGCCCGCAAGCTCCGCGACGACGACAACGGCCCGAAGTACCTGAACACCCCCGAGACCGCGATCTACAAGAAGTCGCATGTGCTGTACGGCATCGACCTCGCCAAGAAGGAGATCGCCCGCACCAGCAGGGCAGTCGTCGTCGAGGGCTATACCGACGTCATGGCCTGCCACCTCGCGGGTGTCACCACCGCCATCGCGACCTGCGGCACCGCGTTCGGCGGCGACCACATCAAGATCCTCCGCCGTCTGCTGATGGACAACGCCACCGCCGAGGTGATCTTCACCTTCGACGGCGACGCGGCCGGGCAGAAGGCCGCGCTGCGGGCATTCGAGGACGACCAGAAGTTCGCCGCCGAGACGTCGATCGCGATCACCCCCGGCGGCATGGACCCCTGCGAACTGCGCCTCGCCGAGGGCGACGGCTCGGTGCAGAAACTCGTCGAGACCCGCACCCCGCTCTTCGAGTTCGCGATCCGCCACATGGTCGCCCGCCACAATCTGGAGACCCCCGCGGGCCGCGCCGCCGCCCTCGACGAAGCCGCCCCGATCGTCGCCGGCATCAAGAACGGCGCCATCCAGCACGAATCGGCCGTCCAGCTCGCCGGCATCCTCGGCATCCTCGACACCCAGTTCGTGGTCAAGCGGGTGGCGCAGCTGGCCCGTTGGGCACGCGAAAGGGGCGGCCGGGGGCCCGCGCCGGCGCAGCGGCCCTCTGCGTACGAGACACCGAGCGCCCCGCGGACCCCCGCCGGCCCTGCGCTCAATCTCCGCAGCCCCGCCCACCGCACCGAGCGCGAACTGCTCAAGCTCGCGCTCCAGCACCCCGCCCTGGTCTCCCCGGCGTTCGACGCCTACGGGGCGGACGAGTTCACCGCCCCGCCGTACGCCGCGGTCCGCCAGACCATCATGGAGGCGGGCGGCGCGGAGCAGGGCGCCGAGGACACCCCCGGCTATGTCACCCGCGTCCGCGACACCGCACCGAACGACACGGTGCGCGCCCTGGTCACGGAACTGGCCGTCGAAGCGGTCCACGCCCGCACGGTCGACGAGGTCTACGCGGGCATGCAACTGGTCCAGGTCCGCCTCCGTGCGGTCGACCGCCGCATCCGCGACGTCCAGGGCACCCTGGCACGCCTGGGCGCCCACGCGGACCCGGAACAGCACGCGTCGGTCGCGGGCGAACTGTGGGTGCTCCAGCAGTACGCCCAGTCCTTGCGCAACCAGGGAGCGGCGGCGCTGTAGCGCGCCGCTCGGCCCGGCGCGGCGGCGTCCTCCTCCCTGTCCATGACCTCAACACCGTGCCTCGGGGCGGGTGTCGGCATCCATCGGCGTCAAGCTCCCGTCCCGTAGGCCGTACAGGAGCGGGTGCCCCTCCGTCACGAGCACCGGTGCACCGCTTGAATACACCTGATCCCGCTGCGAACCGATCCGCCGAAGGGCCAGGAAGTCCCGCTGCGGGGAGCCCGGTTGAGCGGAGCGGGGGAACCGGTGGGGTCCGACGGCGCGTCACATGAAAGGGTGATCGTCGGATTTTGTGCTTGCAGGTGGGAACGGGGGCGGTTGCGTCGTGGGGTACACGATTCCTGAGGGCGTCGACACGATGCTCGATGTGGTCGGTGTGGGCTGGCCGAATGTGGACGAGGACGCGTACCGCGACATGGCGGACTCGTTGCGGGAGTTCGCGGACGATGCGGACGAGGACGCGGGGGCCGCGTACGGGCACATTCAGAAGCTGCTGTCCACGGGGCGGAGCGAGTCGCTGACCGCGCTGGACAAGCACTGGTCGAAGGTGCAGGGCAAGCACAAGGACCTGGCGAAGGCGGCGCGTTTGGTGGCCGGTGCGCTGGACCGGGTGGCGGACATCATCGTCGCGCGGAAGATCGCGGCGGTGGCGGAACTGGCGGACCTGTGCGCCACGGTGGGCATCACGCTGGC